>JAKFEA010000202.1:0-23433 GCA_036675905.1 Acidovorax sp.
CTGCGCAACATCGCCAGCTGGCGGGTCAAGGAGACCGACCGCCTGGCCGCCATGTCGGCCGAACTGCGCAAGCTGGGCGCCCAAGTGGAGGAAGGCCCCGACTTCCTGCGCATCACCCCTCCGGCTGCGTGGAAGGCGGCGCGCATCGGCACCTACGACGACCATCGCATGGCGATGTGCTTCTCGCTGGCGGCATTCAACCCGGCCGGCGTGCACGTGCGCATCGACGACCCGAAGTGCGTGGCCAAGACCTTCCCCGACTACTTCGAGACCCTGTTCTCGGTCACCCAGCTGCCCGTTCCGCGCATTCCGGTGATCTGCATAGACGGCCCCACCGCGTCCGGCAAGGGCACCCTGGCCTCGCGGACGGCCCAGCGGCTGGGCTACCACTATTTGGACTCGGGCGCGCTCTACCGCCTCACGGCGCTGGCGGCGGTGCGCGCCGGCCTGCCCCTGGACGAGGCGCACGAGCACCGCATTGGTGCCTTGGCCGAGAAGCTGCCGGTGCAGTTCGAGGGTCACCAGGTCCTGCTGGACGGGGAAGACGTCACCGAGGCCATCCGCGCCGAGGAAGTCGGCATGAACGCCTCGCGAATCTCGTCGCTGCCGGCCGTGCGCACCGGCCTGGTGGCCCTGCAGCAGGGCTTCCGGCGGCTGCCCGGGCTGGTGGCCGACGGCCGCGACATGGGCACCGTGATCTTCCCGGACGCCCAGCTCAAGGTGCTCCTCACCGCCAGCGCCGCCAAGCGCGCCGAGCGGCGCCATAAGCAATTGATTTCAAAGGGTTTCGCGCCTACAATCGACACCCTTCGCGCCGACCTGGAAGCGCGCGACGAGCGCGATTCGAAACGCGCCGTCGCCCCTCTCAGGCCGGCGCAGGACGCCCTCCTGCTGGACAACTCGGAGCAATCGGTCGACGACTCGGTTGCCCAGGTGCTGGCCTGGTGGGAAGCCAGGCAGCCGTTCGCGGCGTCCTGACCGGCCGCAAGGCCGATTGACCGGCCCGCAACGCCCCCCTCGCGCAGCAGCGCACTGGCGATGCGGTTCATCAACCAACCCGCGGTCCCAAGCCGCAAGCAAACGCCGTCGCAGCCTTAGAAACACCGGCAATCGTGCCGATGGAAACCTGCCGACGTGCAAGGAACCTGAATGTCTGAATCCTTTGCCGCCCTGTTCGAGGAATCGCTCCAGCGCGCCGAAATGCGCCAGGGCGAGGTCATCACCGCCGAGGTCGTGCGCATCGAGCACAGCTTCGTCGTCGTCAACGCCGGGCTCAAGTCCGAAGCCTACGTCCCGCTCGACGAATTCAAGAACGACAAGGGCGAGGTCGAAGTCCAGGTCGGCGACTTCGTGTCGGTGGCCATCGACGCCATCGAGAACGGCTACGGCGACACCATCCTGTCGCGCGACAAGGCCAAGCGCCTCGCATCCTGGATGGCGCTCGAGAAGGCCCTGGAGTCCGGCGAATTCGTCACCGGCACCACCAGCGGCAAGGTCAAGGGCGGCCTGACGGTGCTGGTCAACGGCATCCGCGCCTTCCTGCCCGGCTCGCTGATCGACACCCGCCCGATCAAGGACCTGGCCCCCTACGAGAACAAGACCCTGGAATTCAAGGTCATCAAGCTCGACCGCAAGCGCAACAACGTCGTGCTGTCGCGCCGTGCCGTGGTCGAAGCCTCGATGGGCGAAGAGCGCGCCAAGCTGATGGAGACCCTCAAGGAAGGCGCCATCGTCCACGGCGTGGTCAAGAACATCACCGAGTACGGCGCGTTCGTCGACCTCGGCGGCATCGACGGCCTGCTGCACATCACCGACATGGCCTGGCGCCGCGTGCGCCACCCCAGCGAGGTGGTGCAGGCCGGCCAGGAGATCACGGCCAAGATCCTCAAGTTCGACACCGAGAAGAACCGCGTCTCGCTGGGCCTCAAGCAGATGGGCGACGACCCCTGGATGGGCGTGTCGCGCCGCTACCCGCAGGGCACCCGCATGTTCGGCAAGGTCACCAACATCGCCGACTACGGCGCCTTCGTCGAGCTCGAGCCCGGCATCGAGGGCCTGGTGCACGTGTCCGAGATGGACTGGACCAACAAGAACGTCGCGCCCTCCAAGATCGTGTCGCTGGGCGACGAGGTCGAGGTCATGGTGCTGGAGATCGACGAGGACAAGCGCCGCATCTCGCTGGGCATGAAGCAGTGCAAGGCCAACCCGTGGCAGGAGTTCGCGCAGAACACCCGCCGCGGCGACCGCGTCAAGGGCCCGATCAAGTCGATCACCGACTTCGGCGTGTTCGTCGGCCTGGCCGCCGGCATCGACGGCCTGGTGCACCTGTCCGACCTGTCCTGGAACGAGCCGGGCGAGCAGGCCGTGCGCAACTACAAGAAGGGCCAGGAAGTCGACGCCATCGTGCTGGCCGTCGACGTGGACCGCGAGCGCATCAGCCTGGGCATCAAGCAGCTCGACTCCGACCCGTTCACCACCTTCGTGTCGGTGCACGACAAGGGTTCCGTGGTCTCGGGCAAGGTCAAGACCGTCGACGCCAAGGGCGCCGAGATCGACCTGGGCAACGAGATCATCGGCTACCTGCGCGCCTCCGAAATCAGCCGCGACCGCGTGGAAGATGCGCGCAACGTGCTCAAGGAAGGCGACGAGGTCAGCTCGGTGGTGGTCAACATCGACCGCAAGACGCGCAACATCCAGCTGTCGGTCAAGGCCAAGGACATGGTCGACGAGCAGGGCGCCATGGCCAGCCTGAGCCAGCAGTCGACCCGCGAGACCGCGGGCACGACCAACCTGGGCGCGCTGCTGAAGGCGAAGCTGGAAAAGTAAGTCCCTTGCGGGACAGACCACGCAGGCGGGCGAAGCCCCGCCGCGTGCTCTGTCCCCAACTGACTGGATTGCTCGCGCAACCACGGACATATTCCTTCCTCGTCCAGCACCCTCGGGCACATTCCTTCCGCCTTTCGAGCCCCCATGACCCGCTCCGATCTCGTCGAAGAACTGGCCGCCCGTTTCAGCCAGCTCACCCACCGCGACGCCGAGTACGCCGTCAAGGCCATCCTCGACGCGATGGGTGAAGCTTTGGTGCGCGGCCACCGCATCGAGATCCGCGGCTTCGGCAGCTTCTCGATCAACCGGCGTCCGCCGCGCCTGGGCCGCAACCCGCGCTCGGGCGAAAGCGTGCAGATCCCGGAAAAGCGGGTGCCGCACTTCAAGCCGGGCAAGGCCCTGCGCGAGGCCGTGGACGAGCGGACGGCGGCCATGCAAAGGGACCAGGCCTAGCCCCTAGAATTCGGCGACGCCAGGAGCCGAATGAAATACCTCACATGGCTGCTCAAGGCAGCCATTTTTTTCACCCTCTTCGCCTTCGCGCTGAACAACCAGCACGCGGCCACCGTGCACTTCTTCTTCGGCACGTCCTGGAGCGGGCCGCTGGTGCTGGTGGTGCTGGCCGCCTTTGCCTGCGGGCTGGTGGTGGGAGCAGCCGGCATGGCCCCGCGCTGGTGGCGCCGGCGGGCCGCCGCGCGCCGAAGCGGCGACGCGCCGCCGACGTCGATCGAGGACACGCATGGACTTTGACCTGGCCTGGGTGCTGTGGGGACTGCCGATCGCGTTCGTGCTGGGCTGGCTGGCCTCCCGCCTGGACCTGCGCCAACTGCGCATAGAGAACCGGCAGGCTCCGAAAGCGTATTTCCGCGGGCTCAACTTCCTGCTGAACGAACAGCAGGACCAGGCCATCGACGCCTTCATCGAGGCGGTGCGCAACGACCCCGACACCTCCGAACTGCACTTCGCGCTGGGCAACCTGTTCCGCCGCCGCGGCGAATACGAGCGCGCCGTGCGCGTGCACGAGCACCTGCTCTCGCGCGGCGACCTGAGCCGCGCCGAGCGCCAGCGCGCGCAGCATGCGCTGGCGCTGGACTTCCTCAAGGCCGGCCTGCTCGACCGTGCGGAGGAGGCGCTGCGCAAGCTGGACGGCTCGGCCTTCGAGGAGCAGGCGCTGCTGGCCCTGCTGTCCATCTACGAGCGCTCGCGCGACTGGGCGCAGGCGGCCGAGACCGCGCGGCGGCTGGAGGCTTCCGGGCACGGCAACTTCGACAGCCGGCGCGCGCACTACCTGTGCGAGCAGGCGGCGCTGGCCGACGGCGAGCAGGCCCTGGCCCTGCTGCAGCAGGCGCGGCAGGCGGCGCCGGCCGCGCCGCGACCGGCCATCGAGCTGGCGGCCCTGCAAAGAAAGGCCGGCGATGCGGCCGGCGCGTACGAAACGCTGGCCCAGCTGGGCCAGTCCACGCCCGCCAGCATCCCCCTGCTGGCCCGGCCGCTGGCCCAATACGCATCGGCCAGCGGCATGGAGGGCAAGGCCCTGTCCATGCTCAAGCACAGCTACGAACTGTCGCCCTCGCTCGACGTGCTGGATGCCATCGTTTCGCTGGAGCCCAGCGGCCATGCGCGCGACTGGTACGCGCGCCACCTGGAGCGGGAGCCCTCGCTGGTGGCCGCGGCCAAGTGGCTGGCCGACGAAAAGCTGGAACATCCGAACTACCATGGCCGGGTGCTGCGCGCGCTGGAGCATGCGGCCAAGCCGCTCACCCGCTACCGCTGCGCCGCCTGCGGATTCGAAGCCAAGCAGCATTTCTGGCAGTGCCCGGGCTGCCAGGCCTGGGACAGCTACCCGCCAAGACGGGTCGAAGAACTCTGAACATGCAACCCGACAAGCAACAGCTCGCCGCCGTCCGCGTCCTGGTGGTGGGCGACCCCATGCTCGATCGCTACTGGCACGGCGCCGTCGATCGCATCTCGCCCGAGGCGCCCGTGCCCGTGGTGAAGGTCAGCCGCGAGGAAGAGCGCATTGGCGCCGCCGGCAACGTGGCCTGCAACGTGGCCATGCTGGGCGCCAACGCCAGCTTCCTCGGCGTGGTGGGCGACGACGAGCCCGGGCGGCGGCTGCAGGCCCTGCTGCAGTCCACCGGCATCGAGGCGCACCTCAAGTTCGACCCGGGGCTCAAGACCACGGTGAAGCTGCGCGTCATCGGGCGCCAGCAGCAGCTGCTGCGCATGGACTTCGAGAACGAGCCCGACCACGAGGCGCTGGCGCTGCAGAACGAGACTTTCGCCGGGCTCGCGCCGGCGCACCAGGCCATCCTGTTCTCCGACTACGGCAAGGGGGGCCTGGCGCACATCCCGCACATGATCGAACGCGGCCGGCAGCTGGGCAAGCCGGTGCTGGTGGACCCCAAGGGCGCCGACTACGCGCGCTATGCGGGCGCCACCGTGATCACGCCCAACCGCGCCGAGTTGCAGCAGGTGGTGGGCGGCTGGCGCGACGATGCGCAGCTGCGCGAGAAGGCGCAGCGCCTGCGCGAGGAGTTGCACCTCGACGCCCTGCTGGTCACGCTGGGCGAGGACGGCATGAGCCTGTTCGACGCCGCCGGCGACTTGCACGAGCCCACGCAGGCGCGCGAGGTGTTCGACGTCACCGGCGCCGGCGACACGGTGATCGCCACGCTCGCGACGCTGGTGGCCGCCGGGCTGTCGCTGCGCGAAGCCATGCCCCTGGCCAACAAGGCCGCCGGCATCGTGGTCGGCAAGTTCGGCACGGCGACGGTCTCGTACGAAGAACTGTTCGGCGCCTGAGGGCGCCACACTGCACCGGAGTCAGCATGCGCATCGTCGTCACCGGCGCCGCCGGGTTCATCGGCAGCAACATCGTCAAGGGCCTGAACGCCCGCGGCATCGACAACATCATCGCGGTCGACGACCTGACGCAGGGCGACAAGTTCCGCAACCTGGCCGACCTGCGGATCGACGACTACCTCGACGTGGACGAGTTCTACGAAGCCTTCTCCGACGGCGCGTTCGGCAAGGTCGAGGCCGTGTTCCACGAGGGCGCCTGCAGCGACACCATGGAGCAGGACGGCAAGTACATGATGGACAACAACTACGGGCTGTCCTGCTCGCTGTTCGAGTCCTGCCGCCAGCGCGGCACGCGCCTGCTGTATGCGTCGTCCGCGGCCGTGTACGGCGGCTCGGCGACTTTCCGCGAAACGCCCGAGTTCGAGATGCCGCTGAACGTCTACGGCTACTCCAAACTGCTGTTCGACCAGCGCATGCGGCGCGAGTGCGGCGCCGACTTCCGGCGCACCCGGCGCCAGGTGGCGGGCTTCCGCTACTTCAACGTGTACGGCCCGCGCGAGCAGCACAAGGGCCGCATGGCCAGCGTGGCTTTCCACCAGTTCAACCAGTTCCGCGAGCAGGGCAAGGTGCGCCTGTTCGGCGAGTACGGCGGCTACGCGGCCGGCGAGCAGCGGCGCGACTTCGTCTTCATCGACGACGTGGTGGCCGTCAAGCTGTGGTTCTTCGACCATCCGGAGAAGTCCGGCATCTTCAACCTGGGCACCGGCCGGGCGCAGCCGTTCAACGACGTGGCCGCCACCGTGGTGTCCGCGCTCGGCGGCGCCGCCCACACGGCCGCTTCCGCCGCGCAGCAGGGCCTGCTCGAATACATCCCCTTCCCCGACGCGCTGCGCGGCAAGTACCAGAGCTACACGCAGGCCGACCTGGCCGCGCTGCGCGACGCCGGCTGCGAGCACGCGTTCGCCGACGTGCAGTCCGGCGTTTCACGGTACATGGCGACGCTGTCCCCGCAACAGGGCTGAGGACCCGCGTCAACGGCCGACCGACGCGTTCGTTGAGAGGTCTCCAGCAATCCGGAGGAGACCCCATGTTCAGGAAGATCCTGGCCGCCATCGCCCTGCTGTCGGCCACGCTCGCCATCGCGGCGGTCGACGTCAACAAGGCCACCGAGGCCGAGCTCGACAGCGTCAAGGGCATAGGCCCGGGCACCAGCCGCATGATCCT
This sequence comes from Acidovorax sp., assembly GCA_036675905.1. Classification (GTDB taxonomy): domain Bacteria; phylum Pseudomonadota; class Gammaproteobacteria; order Burkholderiales; family Burkholderiaceae_C; genus Ramlibacter. Next base: position 6,856 of record JAKFEA010000202.1, read on the forward strand.
GCAGGAGCGCAAGAAGGGCGGCTTCAAGGACTGGGACGACTTCATCTCGCGCGTCAAGGGCGTGGGCGCGGCGCGCGCCTCCAACCTGTCCGAAGCCGGACTGACCGTCGGCGGCAAGGGCTACCAGCCCGTTTCCGCCGCACCCAGGCCTGCCGCAAGCGCAGCGAAGAAGTAAGACCCGCCACGCCAGAGCGGCAGCCCGATCACACCCGCGCGATCAGGTCCGTCATGCCCGGGTCCACGCCTGCTTGCGACAGCAGGGTGGTCACCTGCCCGCGGTGGTGGGCCTGGTGGTTGAAGAAGTGCGTGATCGCCTTCCAGGCCGGGTGCTCGCGTTGCACGCCCTTGCTGTTGGCGTAGCGCATGGTGGCCAGCGGGAAGGCGGCGTCCATCTCCGCCGTCCAGCCCTCGATGGCCTCATCCAGTGCACGGCGCGCCTGCCGCAGGTCGACCCAGTCGTCGTACAGCACCGTCTCGTGCACCGCGCCCGCGGGCAGTTGCAGCACCGGTTCGGTCAGGCTGGCGAAGGGCACGCCCTGCGCCGCGAAGCGCCGCAGCCACAGGCGATCGCCCCACACCAGGTGGTTCAGCGTGCCGTGGATGGAGCCGAAAAAAGCGCCCCGGTCGCGCCGGCGCTCGCCGTCGGGCAGCCGCTCGCAGGCGTCGTAGAGCCGCTCGTTGAACCAGCGGTTGTAGCCGGCGAGGAACCGGTAGTTCTCGAGGAAGGCATGGGCCGGGTGGGTGTCCATCACGCGCATTGTGTCGGGGACCGAACAGCGCGCCACGGCGATGTGCCGGCAAGCCGGCATGGCTGAGGGAGAATCCGGCGTCCGGCACGCACTCGCGGGCGGACGAACCGAGGGCCCCATTCGGATGCGAAAACTGCTGGATCTCCTCTACGACGCTGCGGCCTGGCTGGCCGCGCTGGCCATGGTCGGCGTGCTGGCGATGGTGCTGCTGTCCATCGTCAGCCGGCAGCTGAACTTCCACGTCCCGGGCACCGACGCCTATGCCGGCTACGCCATGGCGGCTGCCGGCTTCCTGGCGCTGGCCCACACCCTCAAGCGCAACGAGCACATCCGTGTCACCCTGCTGCTCGGACGGCTGAAGGGCCGGGCTCGTCGAGGCCTGGAGATCTGGGCGTTGAGCGCCGCCGTGCTGCTGGCGGGCCTGTTCGCCTTCTATTCGGTACGGCTGGCGGTGGTGTCGTACCAGTTGAACGACATCTCCACCGCCAGCGACGCCACCCCGCTGTGGATCCCGCAGATCGCCATGGCCCTGGGCACCGTGATCCTGCTCGTGGCCTTCATCGACGAATGGATGCAGGAACTGCGCGGCCAGCGCCAGGCCGCGGATGCCGAGGAGGCCCTGCACCATGAGTGACGTCGCAATCACCGCGCTGCTGATCGTCTCGCTGTTCGCCCTGCTGGGCAGCAGCGTCTGGATCGGCCTGACGCTGGCCGGCGTGGCCTGGATCGGCATGGAGCTGTTCTCGTCGCGGCCGGCCGGCGACGCGATGGCCGTCACGGTCTGGGGCTCGTCCTCCAGCTGGACCCTCACCGCCCTGCCCCTGTTCATCTGGATGGGCGAGATCCTGTTCCGCACCAAGCTGAGCGAGAGCATGTTCCGCGGGCTCGCGCCCTGGGTCGGCCATCTGCCCGGCCGGCTGCTGCACACCAACGTCATCGGCTGCACCATCTTCGCGGCGGTATCCGGCTCCTCGGCCGCCACCTGCGCCACCATCGGCAAGATGACGCTGCCCGAGCTGGGTCGGCGCGGCTACCCGGAGGACATCACCATCGGCTCGCTGGCCGGTGCCGGCACGCTGGGGCTCTTGATCCCGCCCTCGATCATCATGATCGTCTACGGGGTGACGGCCGACGTCTCGATCGCGCGCCTGTTCGTGGCCGGCGTCATTCCGGGCGTGCTGCTCGCGGGGCTTTTCTCCGGCTACCTCGGGGTGTGGTCGGTCCTCAACCGGCACCGCGTGCCGCCGCCGGAGAAGGCGCTGACCCTGGTGCAGAAGCTGCACGAATCGCGCCACCTGATCCCGGTGGTGCTGCTGATCGCGGCAGTGCTGGGCACCATCTACACCGGCATCGCCACCGCCACCGAGGCCGCCGCCGTGGGCGTGGTGGGCGCGCTGATCCTGTCCGCCGTGCAGCGCTCGCTGAACTGGGACACCTTCCGCGAGTCGCTGATGGGCGCCACCCGCCTGTACTGCATGATCGCGCTGATCCTCGCCGGCGCCGCGTTCCTGACCTTGTCGATGGGCTACATCGGCCTGCCGCGCAACCTGGCGGAGTTCGTCGGCTCGCTGGGGCTGACGCCGTTCGGGCTGATCATGGCCCTGTCGGTCTTCTACATCATCCTGGGCTGCTTCCTGGACGGCATCTCCATGGTGGTGCTGACCATGGGCGTGATCCTGCCCACGGTGCAGGCAGCCCAGCTCGACCTGATCTGGTTCGGCATCTTCATCGTGATCGTCGTCGAGATGGCGCAGATCACCCCGCCGGTGGGCTTCAACCTGTTCGTGCTGCAGGGCATGACGGGCAAGGAAATCACCTGGATTGCCCGGGTGACCATGCCCTTCTTCTTCCTGATGGCCGCCATGCTGCTGCTGCTGTGGTGGTTCCCTGGCATGGCGACGTGGCTGCCGTCGAAGATGTGACCGGCGCGGACGCCGGCGCCCGGCAGCCGGCGTGCTTGGGGTAACACCGCATCCCCAGCGCGGGCGCAGCCCGTATCCTGAGCCCGCTTTCACCAACCGAACTCCCGGAGCGCACATGAAAATCAAGCTCGCCCTCACTGCCGCGGCGCTGGCCTTCTCGGCCCAGGCCATGGCCCAGGCCAAGTGGGACCTGCCGGCGGCCTACCCGGCGTCCAACTTCCACACCGAGAACCTGACCCAGTTCGCCAACGACGTGGACAAGGCCACCGGCGGCAAGCTCAAGATCAATGTGCATGCCGGCGCCTCGCTGTTCAAGGCGCCCGAGATCAAGCGCGCCGTGCAGGGCGGCCAGGCGCAGATCGGCGAGATCCTGCTGGTCAACTTCCAGAACGAGTGGCAGATCTTCGGCGCCGACGGCGTGCCCTTCCTGGCCGACAGCTACGACGAGGCGATGAAGCTGTACAAGGCGCAGAAGCCGCTGCTGGAGAAGAAGCTGGGCGAGCAGGGCATGATGCTGCTGTACGCCGTGGCGTGGCCGCCTCAGGGCATCTACAGCAAGAAGCCGATCAGCTCGGCCGCCGACATGAAGGGCCTCAAGTGGCGCGCCTACAGCCCGGCCACGGCCCGCATCGCCGAACTGGTCGGCGCGCAGCCGGTCACCGTGCAGGCGGCCGAGCTGTCACAGGCGATGGCCACGGGCGTGATCGACTCGTACATGTCGTCCGGCTCCACGGGCTACGATTCCAAGACCTACGAGCACATCAAGAACTGGTACGACACCCAGGCTTGGCTGCCCAAGAACGCGGTGATCGTCAACAAGGCCGCCTTCAGCGCGCTGGACAAGGCCACGCAGGACGCCCTGCTCAAGGCCGGCGCCGAGGCCGAAACGCGCGGCTGGGCCGCCAGCAAGAAGTCCAACTCCGATTCGCTGGAGAAACTCAAGGCCAACGGCATGCAGATCCACCAGCCGTCGGCACAACTGAAGGCCGACATGAAGAAGGTCGGCGACACCATGCTCAAGGAATGGATCGACAAGGCCGGCCCCGAAGGCAAGCAGCTGGTGGACTCGTTCCGCAAGATGTAGGCGCGCGCCGACCCGATCCCAAGCGCCGCCCTGCGGCGCTTTTTCGTTTCAGAGGCGCACGTCCTGCAGCGCCTCGATCAGCACGCGCACGCGCTGCGGCACCAGCCGGGCTCCCGGGTAGACGATCGACAAGGGCAGCGGCGCGGGCCGCAAGCCAGGCAGCACTTCCACCAGTTCGCCCGCGGCAAGGGGCTCGCGCACGAAGTACTCCGGCACCTGCGCGAGGCCCTGCCCCAGCAGGGCGGCTTGCACCAGCCCTTCGCCGTCGTTGATCCGCACGCGCGACTTCGGGTGCATCTCGATCGCGCGCCCGCGCCGGCGGAACTGCCAGGGGCGGTCGCGACCCGTGCTGGGCATGCGGAACACCAGCGCATCATGGCTTTCGAGCTGTTCGATGCGCCGCGGCACCCCCCGCTCCGACAGATAGGCGGGGCTGGCCACCAGCGCCATGGACTGGGACGAAAAGCGCCGCGACACGAGCGTGGAGTCCTTGAGGTCGCCCACGCGCACGGCCAGGTCGATGCCTTCCTTGACCAGGTCGACGTAGCTGTCGTGCAGGCGCACGTCCAGCGCCAGCCCGGGATGGCGTCGCAGCAGGTCGGCCAGCACCGGCAGGAACCAGCGGCGGCCCAGCACGATCGGCAGATCCACGCGCAGCGTGCCGGTGACCGCCTGGCGCACTCCCGCTGCGTCGGCCTGCAGTTCCTCCACTTCCTCCAGCAGGCGCCGGCAGCGATTGAACAGGCGCTCGCCGTCGGGCGTGAGGCTCACCTGGCGGGTCGTGCGGTGGAACAGCTTGACGCCCAGCCGCTGCTCGAGCCGGGCCACCGCCTTGGCCAGCGTGGAGGGCGCACTGCCGGTTTCCCGCGCTGCGGCGGCAAAGCTGCCGTGCCGGGCGGTGTCGGTGAAGGCGGCGATCTGCTGCAGGCTGTTCATGATTGAGGAAGGATTGCCTTCAATGTTACGGCACTCCCGCTTCTTGTTCCCGATGGCCGGGCGCTGGAAACTGCCGCCCACGACCTGCGCAGGCGTTCCCCACCCACCATCCAGGAGCCCTCATGTACATCCTCGAGCAACCCCAGCCCGCCGCAACCCCGATCCCGGGCGTGAGCCACGCCACTTGGGCCGGGCACGCCAACGGCCTCAAGTCGCTGAGCCTGTGGCGCCAGTCGATCGCGCCGGGCGGCGCCACGCCTCCGCATTCGCACAACTGCGACGAGATCGTGCTGTGCCTGGCGGGCCAGGGCGAAGTCCGCATCGAGGGCGTCGCGCACGCTTTCGGACCCAACCAGACCATCGTGCTGCCGGCCGGCGTGCCGCACCAGATCTTCAACACCGGCTCCGAGCCGCTCGAGTCCACCGCCGTGTTCGCCGCCACGCCGGTGCCGGTGATGCTGCCGGACGGCAGCGCGCTCGAACTGCCCTGGCGCTCCTGACCGGCACGGACAAAAAAATGCCGGGGCACGCCCCGGCTTCCTGTGGACCGGCGGGAACGGCCGCCGGGCGCGCGATCAGATACCCAGCAGCTTCTTGGCCTCGCCCAGCGACTTCATCGAGGCGTCGTGCTGGCCGGCCTTGTGCTGCTTCTCGCCCTCGGCGCGCAGCTTGGCGACCTTGTCGGCGTCTGCCTTGGACAGCTGCGGCTTGGTCTGCAACTTGGCGTCGATGGCCTTCATTTCGTTCGGGCAGTTGTGGGCCCAGGCGGCGCCGGCGAAGCAAAGTGCGGCGGCAAGGACGAGTTTGCGCATGGGAAGCTCCTGAGAAGAAGGTTGGGAGGACCGACAAGCTACTCCTGCCGCAGCCGCGCCGCTTGCGAACAAACCCGAAGTCGACTCGACCCCATGGCCGAGCTACCCACCTTGCCGGGCTTCAGGCCCTCTGGGGAATACCGCACACCAGTTCGCCGGGGTCGTTCGCCTTCACCGCCAGCTGGTTCTTGGCCTGCGCCACGTCCATGTCGCGCGGCAAGGGCACGCCGTTCTTCACGGCCAGGATCTCCGCCATCACGCTCACGGCGATCTCCGGTGGCGTCTTGCTGCCGATGTAGATGCCGATCGGCCCGCGCAGGCGCGCCAGCGAGGACTCGGTCTGGCCGAAGTGCTCGATCATCCGGTCGCGCCGCGAGTCGTTGTTGCGCCGGCTGCCGATCGCGCCCACGTAGAACGCTTCCGTCTCCAGCGCCTCCAGCAATGCCAGGTCGTCGAGCTTGGGATCGTGCGTCAGCGCCACCACGCAACTGCGCCGGTCGGGCCGGAAGGCCTGCACCACGTCGTCGGGCATGTCCTTGACCAGCGTCGCGCCGGGCACGGCGAAGCCGCTGCTGTATTCCTCGCGCGGGTCGCACACGGTCACCGAGAAGCCGCTGAACAAGGCCATGGTCGCGAGGTATTCGGTGAGCTGGCCGGCGCCGATCAGCAGCATGCGGTACTCGGGGCCGAAGGTGTTGGCCATGCGCTCCTCGTCCACGCCCAGGTCCGAGGGCGTGTCGGCCGGCTCCAGCGTGACCGCACCATCGGCCAGGCGCACCGTGCGCCGCATGAGCTGGCCGCCTTCGAGGGCGCGGACCAGTTGGTCCAGGCTGGCCGGGTCGGGTTCGAACTCCAGCAGCAGTTCCAGCGTGCCGCCGCAAGGCAGGCCGAAGCGGTGCGCCTCGTCGGCGGTGACGCCGTACTTGACGAAGGCGGGTGGCCCGTTGGGGATGGTTCGCGCCTCACCGCCCAGCGTATCGGCCTGGGTGAAGCGGTAGATCAGGTCGTCCTCGATGCAGCCGCCGGACACCGAACCGACCACCGCGCCGTCCTGTCCCAGCGCCATGATGGAGCCGACCGGCCGTGGCGAGGAACCCCAGGTGCGCACCACGGTCGCCAGCAACGCACGCCGCCCGTCCCGGCGCCAGTCGCGCAGCGTCCGCAGCACCATCACGTCCAGGTTTTCCATGGCAGCCTCCTTCGCTTTCAGAACCGGTAGGAGCCGCTGGCGCCCAGCAGCCAGGTGCGGCCGGGCGCCGGCTCGAAGAACCGGCCGTTGCCTTCGTTGACGATCACCGAGCCAGCGTAGGCCTTGTCCGTGAGATTGTCGACCCGGACGAATTCCCTGAAGGTCCAGCGGCCAACCGCCTGTTCCAATGACACCCGCAGGTTGGCCGTGGCCGCAGCCGCAGCCGCATCACCGTTGGCGTCGTCCACGGGGATGCGTCCGACGTGGCGCCACTCCAGCGCCGCCTGCAATCCCGAGGGGCGATGCTCCCAAGCCAGCTCGCCGAACAGCTGGGTGCGCGGCACGCCTGGCAGGCGGTTGCCGGCAAACGGGCCGCTGCGGTAGCGCGCATCGATCACTGTGGCCGCCAGACGGGTCGACCAGCCCGCGTCCCAGCGCGCATCGGCCGCGAGCTCCATTCCTTGCCGGCGCGTGGCGCCGGCGTTCTGGAACACGCTGCGGCCGCCGGTGTTGCTCGCCACCACGATCTCGTTGCGGGTGCGCGCCTCGAACACGGCGGCGTTCAGTTGCCAAGCCCGGTCGAGCTTGGCCTTCGCGCCCAATTCCCACTGCCGGCTGGTCGCCTCCAGCAGTCCGAGGTTCAACCCCGGCAGGCCGCCGGGCCGGTACGACAGCTCGGCGAGCGTCGGCGTCTCGAAGCCGCGGCCGGCCGCCGCGTACAGGTTGACCGATCCGCTCAGGTGGTACACCGCGCCGACCGCCGGCGTGAAGGCCGAAAAGCCCACGCTACCGCTGTCGTCCGGGTTGCCCGGTGCGATGAAACGATCGCGCGAGCGCATGCGCACCCTGGAGTGGCGCACCCCAGCCGACAGGCTCCAGCGCTCGGACGCGGCCCATTCGGCCTGCAGGTACGGGTCGAAGTTGCGTGCCAGGTTGTCTTCGTCGCGGCGCAGCGCGCCGCGGACGCCGAGCGTGGCGCCGGAGAAATTCTCGAACCCGCGCCGATCCTCGCGGACCTGGTCCACCGCGACGCCGGCGGTTACGGTGGCCGCCCTTCCACCCCAGCGCGCCTTGTGGGTCCAGCGCGCGTCCAGGCCCCGGTAGGTGCGGCCCAGGTCGATGACACCGCCGGCATGCGTGGGCGGCGCCTGCACCGCCACCGGGATCGACAGGAACTGCAAGGTGTCGCGCCCGCCGCGGTAGACGGTCAGCTTCAGATCATTGCCGGCATCGAGCCGGTGATCGAGGATCAGGCCCGCTTGCTGCTGGCGAACGCTCTTGCGCGTGTCGAACAGCGTGGCGGCTCCCGCCGCCTGCCGCGGATTGGCCTCGAAAGCCGCACGCGTGAGTCCCAGCGGGTCCTGCACGTCGGGCATGTCCACACCGTTGCCCACTAGGGTCAGGCGCGTGTCGTCCGACAGCCGCCAGCCCAGCTTGCCGTTGAGCGTGGTGCGCTCGGCGGCGCTGTGCTCGCGCCAGCCGTCGGTGCGAAAGCGCATCACGCTCAAGTGGTACTGGAGCGCGCCGGTCTCTCCCGAGAGCCGCGCGTTGTGGCGCTGCACGCCATCGCTGCCCCAGGCCGTGGCAGCGTGGGCAACCGTATCGGGGCCGCCGTCCTCGGTGAACAGGCTGATCACGCCCCCGGACGAGTTGCCGTAAAGGGCCGAGAACGGGCCACGCAGCACCTCCAGCCGCCCGGCGGAGGACAGGTCGAAATGCGAGACCTGCCCCTGCCCGTCCGGTGCGGTGGCAGGGATGCCGTCGACGTACAGCCGGATGCCACGCACGCCGAAGGTGGAGCGGGCGCCGAAGCCGCGCAGGGAGATCTGCAGGTCCTGCGCGTAGTTCTGGCGATTCAGCGCGACCACGCCGGGCACGCGCGCCAGTGCCTCGGACAGGTTGACCTGCAACTGCCCCTCGCGCAGCACCTCTCCGTCGATCACGTCGATCGAGGCGGGTGTGTCGAAAGCGGGTTGCTCGACGCCGGGATTGACGGTCACCGTCATGGGCGCGAGGCTGCGGCCCTGCCCCACGCCTTGCGCCTGCGCGAAGGCCTCGCCCACCGCAGCCAGCCCGGCCGCCCCGCTCAGCGCAACAGCCAGAAGCCGGCCGCGGCGATGGCGGCGGCAATCACGATCCAGAGCCATGGAGCCATTGTGGGTCGCGCTGGCGCAGCCGTGGGCGCAAGCGCCGGTGCATCCGCATCGGCGGCGGCTGCGGGCGCGTACCGCCGCTGCATCTCGGCGTCGAAGCGCTTGAAGAAATCCTCGGCCATCGAGCGCGCAACGCCATCGATGAGCCGCTGGCCGACCTGCGCGATCTTGCCGCCAACCTGGGCCTGCACGGTGTACGACAGCTCGCAGCCGATGTCGGCCGGAGCCAACTCGACCTTGGCCGTGCCCTTGCCGAACCCCGCAGCGCCACCCTGCCCGTCGAATGCGAGGGTGTAGCGCTGGGGAGGCTGCATGTCGGACAGCGCGATCTTGCCGGCGAACTTCGCGGACACCGGCCCCACCTTCACCGCGATGCCGACATTGAACCGGTCGTCGGCGACGCGCTCGATCTTCTCGCAACCGGGGATACAGGCCTTGAGCACTTCCGGGTCGTTCAGCCCTTCCCAAGCCTGCTGCTGCGTGGCCGCGATCGTGCGGCTGCCCTGCATTTCCATGTCGTATTTTCCTTCTCTAGCCTCTACGTTCTCATGACGCCGGCGATCGCCGCGGCCAGGTCCTCGAGCCGGGCGAGGTTGTGCACGGCCAGCATGCCATGGGCCTTGCGGTGCAGCACCGCCGCACCGCGCGCCAGCGGCTGGTAGCCGTCGAAACGCAGCAGCGGGTTGAGCCAGAGCAGCCGGCCGCTGTGCAAGCGAAGCCAGTCCAGTTCGCGTGCCAGGGCCTCGGGCTCGCCGGTGTCCAGGCCGTCGCTGATCAACAGCACCAGCGTGCGGCCGCCCACCAGGCGCCGGCGGTGCTGCAGCCGCAGCGCGGCCAGCGATTCGCCCAGGCGCGTGCCGCCGCCGTAGTCGTCGATGGCGGCGCCGGCAGCGGCCAGCATGTGGTCGGTGTCGGCCAGCCGGAACGCCGGGCCCAGGTCGCTCAGGTGGGTGCCGAACGCGAACACGTCGCGCCGCCGGCCCCGAGTGGCGGCATGCAGGAACGCGAGCAGGAGCCGCGCGTAGCGTTCCATGGAGCCGGAGACGTCCACCAGCACCAGCAGCGGCAAGGGTGCGGTGCGGCGACGGCGCTGCAGCAGGCGCAGCAGTTCGCCGCCGCTGCGGCCGGCTTCGCGCAGGGTGCGGGCCCAGTGCGGGCGCCTGCCGCGCCCGCCGGCGCGCGTGCGGCGCGTGTGCACTTCGGGGATGGCCAGCGCGATCTCGCGCGCGAGCCGCTCGACCAGCCGGTACTCCGCAGCGCCCAGCGCGTTGAAGTCGGCGTGGCGCAGGCGGTCCTGCTCGCTGGCGGTCATGGCCGCGTCGAGGTCCACGCCCTGGTCCTTGCGCGGCTGTCCCGCTGCGGATGGCGCCCGTGGCGGCGAGAGCGCCTCGCGCACGCGCGGCCGGCGAGCCGGTTCGGCCGTGCCGGGCGAGCGCGGCAGCATCTGCGCCAGCAGCTTGGCGGCCACGTCGGGGTCGCGAAAGAAGGCTTCGAACAGCTCGGCGAAGACGGTGCGGTCCTGCTCGCGGCAGACCAGCGTGGCTTCCAGCGCCGCCGCGAGATCGGCCTTGTGGCCTACGCCGACCAGCGACGCTGCCTGCCCCGCCAGCGCAATGCGTGAGCTGTCCACCGGCACCCCGGCGCGCCGCAGGGCGCGGCAGAAGGCCGTGATGTTGTTCGCCAGCTTGCCGCTGCGGGCGTCACCGAGTTGCATGGCGGCCGATGCCAGAGGCAGAGAAATACCGTACGCAGAAGGCGCGAAAGGTTCGCAGAAGACGCAGAGAAGAAACTTCCAGAGGCATCATTCAGGCGCGCCCGGACAGCTCTGCGTCTTCTGCGTCACTTCTGCGCCTTCTGCGTTCCGGCTGTTGAATCTTCACGGCTTCAGCAACGCCGCCGCCATGTCGCTGGTCAACGCCGCGACGTCCTCGCGCTGCTTGAACAGGATGCCGGCGGTGTCGGTGACCACTTCGGGGTCCAGGTCCAGCGTGTCCAGCGCCACGAGGGCGCGCGCCCACTCCACGCTTTCGGCAATGCCCGGCGAGCGCTGGAACGCATCGGCGAAAGGCTGGCTGCGCAGCCGCGCGACGAAGTCCGCCACCTGCTTGGCCAGCCTGTCTCCCAGGCCCGGCACCTGCGCCTGCACGATCGCCAGTTCGCGTTCGCGGTCCGGGTAGTCGAGCCAGTGGTACAGGCAGCGGCGCTTGACCGCATCATGCAGCTCGCGCGTGCGGTTGCTGGTGAGGATGGTCACGGGCGGCGCAGTGGCGCGTACGACGCCGAGCTCGGGGATGCTGACCTGGTATTCGCCCAGGTACTCCAGCAGGAAGGCCTCGAAGGGCTCGTCGGCGCGGTCGACCTCGTCGATCAGCAGCAGCGCGCCCGGCGCCGGCGCCTGCAGCGCCTGCAGCAGTGGACGGCGGATCAGGTAGCGCGGCTGGTAGACCTCGCGCTCGACCTCGTCGGCCGACTCGGTGCCCTCCACCGCGCGCATGTGCAGCAGCTGCGCCGCGTAGTTCCACTCGTACAGCGCGTCGCGGTGCTCGAGCCCGTCGTAGCACTGCAAGCGCAGCAACTCGCGGCCCAGCGCCTGCGCCAGCGCCTTGGCCAACTCGGTCTTGCCCACGCCCGGCTCGCCCTCCAGCAGCAGCGGCCGCTGCAGCCGCAACGCGAGGAAGGCCGAGGTGGCGAGACGGCGGTCGGCGAAGTAGCCGGCGCCGCGCAGCGCCTGCTGCAGTTCGTCGATGCTGCCCGGCACCGTCAGGCCAGCGCCCGTGCGACAGCGCGCTGTGCCATCACGCCGATCAGGTTGGCGCGATACGCTGCCGTCGCATGCAGGTCGCTGGACAGTTCCTCGGCCGAGATCTTCACTTCGGCGGCCGCCTCGGGCGTGAAGTTGCGGGTGAGCGCCTGTTCCAGGCCCTCGTGCCGGAACACGCCGTTGCCGCCGCCCGTGACCGCGACGCGCACCATGCCGGGCCCCTGCGCGACGAACACGCCGACCAGCGCGAAGCGCGAGGCCGGCTGGCGGAACTTCATGTAGGCCGCCTTGCGCGGGATCGGGAAGCGCACCGCCGTGATCAGCTCGCCGTCCTCCAGCGCCGTGCCGAACAAACCGGTGAAGAACTCGTCGGCCGGGATCTCCCGGTGCGTGGTCTTGACCGTCGCTCCCAGCCCCAGCACCGCAGCCGGATAGCAGGCGGCCGGATCGTTGTTGGCCAGCGAGCCGCCGATGGTGCCCAGGTTGCGCACCTGCCGGTCGCCGATGCCGCCGGCCAGGTCGGCCAGCGCCGGGATCGCGGACTTGACCTCGTCGTTGTCGGCGACTTCGGCATGGCGCGTCATGGCGCCGATCACGACGTGGTTGCCATCGCGGCGGATGCCCGACAGCTCGCGGATGCCGCCCAGGTCGATCAGGTTCTCCGGGTTGGCCAGCCGCAGCTTCATGGAAGCGAGCAGGGTCTGGCCGCCGGCCAGCGGCTTGGCCCCGGCCGCGGCCAGCTTGGCGGCGGCACCCAGGGTGGCGGGGCGTTCGAAGGTGAATGCGTACATGGCTTTCTCCTCTTGTCCGTGGGTCAGGCGGTGGCCTGTTGGATGGCCTGCCAGACGCGGGCGGGCGAAGCGGGCATGTCGAGGTCCTTGACGCCCATGTCGCGCACCGCATCGAGCACCGCGTTGATCACCGCCGGCGGTGATCCGATGGCGCCGGCCTCGCCGCAGCCCTTGGTGCCCAGCGGATTGTGCGTGCAGGGCGTGCAGACCGTGTCGAGCCGGAACTCGGGGATGTCGACCGCGCGCGGCAGCGCGTAGTCCATCAGGCTGCCGGTGAGCAGCTGGCCGCTCTCGCGGTCGTACACGCAGTTCTCCAGCATCGCCTGGCCTATGCCCTGCGCCAGTCCGCCGTGCACCTGGCCCTCCACGATCATCGGGTTGATGATGGTGCCGAAGTCGTCGACCGCGGTGAAGCGGTCGATGCGCGTGACGCCGGTGGCCGGATCCACCTCCACTTCGCAGATGTAGGTGCCCGCCGGGAAGGTGAAGTTGGCGGGGTCGTAGAACGCCGTCTCGTTCAGGCCCGGCTCCAGCTTGTCGAGCGGGTAGTTGTGCGGCACGTACGCGGTCAGCGCCACCTGGCCGAACGGCACCTTCTTGTCGGTGCCCTTGACGACGAATTCGCCGTTCGAGAACTCGATGTCGGCGTCGCTCGCTTCCATCAGGTGCGCCGCGATCTTCTTGGCCTTGGCCTCGATCTTGTCCAGCGCTTTCATGATGGCCGCGCCACCCACGCTGATCGAGCGCGAGCCGTAGGTGCCCATGCCGAAGGGCACGCGACCGGTATCGCCGTGCACCACGTCGACGTTCTCGACCGGAATGCCCAGCCGTGCCGCCACCACCTGCGCGAAGGTGGTTTCGTGGCCCTGGCCATGGCTGTGCGCGCCGGTGAACACGGTCACGCTGCCGGTCGGGTGCACGCGGATCTCGCCGCACTCGAACAGGCCGGCGCGCGCGCCCAGTGCCCCGGCGATGTTGGACGGCGCGATGCCGCAGGCCTCGATGTAGCTGCTGTAGCCGATGCCGCGCTTGAGGCCCTTGGCTTCGCTGGCCTTGCGGCGCTCGGCAAAGCCTTCGACCTCGGCCAGCCTGTTGGCCTTGTCCATGGCGGCCGGGTAGTCGCCGGTGTCGTACTGCAGGGCCACCGGCGTCTGGTAGGGGAACTGGCTGACGAAGTTGCGCCTGCGGATTTCGTCCTGCCCCAGGCCCATTTCCCAGGCGCAGCGGCTGACCAGGCGCTCCAGCAGGTAGGTCGCTTCGGGCCGGCCGGCGCCGCGGTACGCATCGACCGGTGCGGTGTTGGTGAACCAGGCATCCACCTCCACGTGGATCTGCGGCGTGGTGTACTGGCCCGCCAGCAGCGTCGCATACAGGATGGTGGGCACCGCGGTGGAGAACGTCGACAGGTAGGCGCCCAGGTTGGCATCGGTGTGCACCCGCAGGGCCAGGAACTTGCCGTCCTTGTCCATCGCCATCTCGGCGTGCGTGACATGGTCGCGGCCATGGGCGTCGGTCAGGAAGGACTCGCTGCGCTCCGCCGTCCACTTGATGGCGCAGTTGAGCTGCCTGGCGGCCCAGGTCAGTGCCACGTCCTCGGCGTACAGGAAGATCTTGGAGCCGAAGCCGCCGCCCACGTCCGGCGCGATCACGCGGACCTTGTGCTCGGGCAGGCCCAGCACGAAGGCCGTCATGAGCAATCGCTCCACGTGCGGGTTCTGGTTGGCCACGTACAGCGTGTACTCGTCGTTCGCGCGGTTGTACGAGCCGATCGCCGAGCGGGGCTCGATCGCGTTGGGAATCAGCCGGTTGTTGATCAGGTCGATCTTCGTCACGTGCGCCGCACCGGCGAAGGCGGCATCGACCTGGGCCTTGTCGCCGATAGCCCACTGGTAGCAGCGGTTGTCGGGCGCTGCGTCGTGCAGGGCCGGCGCCGTGCGGGCATCGCGCACGTCGGTGCAGGCGGCGATCACTTCATAGTCGACCGCCACCGCCTCGGCGGCATCCTTGGCCTGCTGCAGCGTGTCGGCCACCACCATCGCGACCGCGTCGCCGACGTAGCGCACCTTGCCCTGGGCCAGCACCGGATGCGGTGGCTCCTTCATGGGCTGGCCGTCGGTGCCGGTGATCAGCCAGCCGCAGGGCAGGCCGTTCATCTTGCCTTCCAGGTCGGCGCCGGTGTACACGGCGCGCACGCCGGCCATGGCCTTGGCCTGCGAGGTGTCGACGGAATTGATCTTCGCGTGCGCATGCGGCGAGCGCACGAACACGGCGCAGCGCTGGTTGGCCAGCAGGATGTCGTCGGTGTACTGGCCGGCGCCGGTGAGGAAACGCAGGTCTTCCTTGCGGCGGACGGACTCGCCGATGTGCGGCAGGTTGGCGAAATCGGATGCACCCATGTCGTTCTCCTTGCCTCAGGCCGTGGCCGTGGCGGCCATGCCCTGCTTGACCGCCTTGACGATGTTCTGGTAGCCGGTGCAGCGGCAGATGTTGCCGTCGAGCTGCTCGCGGATCTGCTGGTCGGTGGCGTTGGGGTTCTGGCGGCACAGGTCGACCGCGCTCATCACCATGCCCGGCGTGCAGAACCCGCACTGCAGGCCGTGGCACTCCTTGAACGCGGCCTGCATCGGATGCAACGTGCCGTCGGGCTGGGCCAGGCCCTCGATGGTGGTGATGTCGGCGCCCTCCTGCTGGACGGCCAGCGTGTTGCACGACTTGATCGCGCGGCCGTTCACGATCACCGTGCAGGCGCCGCACTGCGCGGTGTCGCAGCCGACGTGGGTGCCGGTCAGGCGCAGGTGTTCGCGCAGCGCGGTGACCAGCAGGGTGTTGGCGGGAACGTCGATGCGTTCGGCGCGGCCATTGACCGTGAATTGAACCTGCATGCGTGTCTCCTTTGTTCGTCGAAGTGGCGGGTCATTCTTGGAGCGACCCTGCGGCCCCTCCCTAGGCGAAACCCTAGTTCGCCCGGCCCTTCATCCGAAATTCTCAAAATGGAACAATGGCCGCTTCGCCGCGCGCGCAGTCCCCGGAACACCCGATGAGCGCCATTGCCCACAGCCCCGCCGAACACCGCCTGCTGCAGATCGAGCAGGCACGCCGCGCCGTGCTGATGGAAGGCGCCTCGGCCACGGATGTGCTGGTCGGCGCCTGGTTCGAGCGCAGCTGGATCGAGCGGTCCTGGCGGCGCTGCCTCACCTACGGCCATCGGCCCGAGCAGCCGGTGGCCTTCGACCTGGTGCCTGCGCAGGCGGCGCGCCGGGCGGTGGACGCCAACCACCCGCTCGTGACGGCCGCTCGCCCGGTGCTCGACCGGTTGGCGCGGGCGATCGCGCACAGCCGCTACTTCGCCATCCTCACGGATGCGCAGGGCGTGGTGATCGGCATCGACGGTCCGATCGACCGCAGCGACCCGCGCGCGCACCTGATCACCCGCATCGGCGTCGACCTGTCCGAGCGCGCCGTGGGCACCACCGCCATCGGCGCCGCGCTGGGCGAACTGCAACCGGTGTGGCTGCACCGCGGCGAACACTTCTTCAGCGATACCAGCGTGTACAGCTGCGCCGGCGCACCGGTCTTCGACCCGGACGGTGCCTGCGCCGGCATGCTGGACCTGACCGGCATCGATGCGCCCGAGCGGCCCGAGCTCAAGCACCTGGCCGCGCAGTCGGCGCGCAGCATCGAGAACGCGATGGTGCTGGCCCGCCTGCATTCACTCCTGCTGAGGCTGAACTGGCCGGGGCGCCCTTTCGATGAACAGGACGGCCTGCTCTGCCTCGACCGCGACGGCTGGGTGGTGAGCGCCAACCCGGCGGCCCGCGAGATGCTGGGGCGTCCGGCCATCGCGCCGGTGCACTGCAGCGAGCTCTTCGCCACCGCCTGGGAGTCGCTGTTCGATGCGGCCGGCGGTCCGGCCGTCGAGATGCCGTTGTGGTCGGGGCTCACGCTGCAGGTGCTGTCGCAGCTGCCCGGCCAAGCCATGGAGCCACGCCCCGCAGCGCCTGATCCGCGATTGCCGCTGAAAGACCTGGAGACCGAGCTGATCCACAACGCGGTGCGCGAAGCACGCGGCAATGTCATGGCTGCGGCGAAGTTGCTGGGCATCAGCCGGGCCACGGTCTATCGCAAGCTCGGCAAGCGCGGCTGAGCGCCGCCGCGGAAATTCGTATCTGACCCCAATTACG
>JAKFEA010000203.1:0-4782 GCA_036675905.1 Acidovorax sp.
CAGCACCGGCGCCGACGACCCGCCGGGGATCACCGCCTTGAGCTTCTTGCCGCCGCGCATGCCGCCGGCCAGCTCCAGCAGCTTGCCGAAGGGGGTGCCGAGCGGGATTTCGTAGTTGCCGGGCAGCTCCACGTCGCCCGACACCGAGAAGATCTTGGTGCCGCCGTTGTTCGGCTTGCCGCAGTCCAGGTAGGCCTGGCCGCCATGGCGGATGATCCAGGGCACCGCCGCGAAGGTCTCGGTGTTGTTGATCGTGGTGGGCTTGCCGTACAGGCCGAAGCTGGCCGGGAACGGGGGCTTGAAGCGCGGCTGGCCCTTCTTGCCCTCCAGCGATTCGAGCAGCGCGGTTTCCTCGCCGCAGATGTAGGCGCCGAAGCCGTGGTGCGCGTGCAGCTGGAAGCTGAAGCCGCTGCCCAGGATCTGGTCGCCCAGGTAGCCGGCCGCGCGGGCTTCTTCCAGCGCTTCCTCGAAGCGCTCGTAGACCTGGAAGATCTCGCCGTGGATGTAGTTGTAGCCCACCGAGATGCCCATCGCGTAGGCGGCGATGATCATCCCCTCGATCACGATGTGCGGGTTGTAGGCCAGGATGTCCCGGTCCTTGCAGGTGCCCGGTTCGCCCTCGTCGGAGTTGCACACCAGGTACTTCTGCCCCGGGAACTGGCGCGGCATGAAGCTCCACTTCAGGCCGGTCGGAAAGCCCGCGCCGCCGCGGCCGCGCAGCGCCGACTCCTTGACGGTGGCGATCACCTGGTCGGGCGTCAGCCCTTCCTTCAGGATCTTGCGCAGCGCCTGGTAGCCGTCGCGCGCCTCGTAGTCCTTCAGGCGCCAGTTGGTGCCGTCCAGGCCGGCGTAGATCTGCGGGTTGATATGGCGGCCATGGAAACAGGTCTGCACGCCCGTGGCCTGGAACTGCTCCAGCACTTTGTCCGCCGTCATGCCGCGCCCTCCGCCTTCTTCAGGCCGTCGATCAGCTCGTCGAGCTTGTCGGTGCTCATGAAGCTGCACATGGTGCGGTCGTTGACCAGCATCACGGGCGAGTCGGCGCAGGCGCCCAGGCACTCGCTTTGCTGCAGCGTGAACAGGCCGTCGGGCGTCGTCTCGCCCATCTTGATGCCCAGCCGCTGCTCGAGGTGGTGCAGCGCGTTGGCGCCGTCGCGCAGCTGGCAGGGCAGGTTGGTGCAGACGTTGAGCTTGTACTTGCCCACCGGCCGCTGGTTGTACATGTTGTAGAAGGTCGTGACCTCGTGCACCGCGATCGGCGGCATGCCCAGGTAGGCGGCCACGGCGTTCTCGGCCTGCTGCGTGATGTGCCCCTGCTCCTGCTGCACGATGGCCAGGCAGGCCATCACCGCCGACTGCTTCTGGTCGGCCGGGTACTTGGCCACTTCGCGCTCGAAGCGGCCCTTCATGCTGTCAGTGATCATCTTGCCCTCACCCCGGCCCTCTCCCGCGCGCGGGAGAGGGTGAGAATGGACCGACTGCGTCGGTGGTTCATCTGTCGATTTCTCCGAACACGATGTCCATGGTGCCGATGATCGCCACCGCGTCGGCGATCATGTGGCCCCTGCTCATCTCGTCCATCGCGGCCAGGTGCGGGAAGCCCGGCGGGCGGATCTTCAGCCGGTACGGCTTGTTGGCGCCGTCGCTCACGATGTAGATGCCGAACTCGCCCTTGGGGTGCTCCACCGCCGCGTAGGCCTCGCCCTCGGGCACGCGCATGCCCTCGGAGAAGAGCTTGAAGTGGTGGATCAGCTCCTCCATGTTGGTCTTCATGCGCTCGCGGTCGGGCGGCGCCACCTTGTAGTTGTCGACGATCACCGGGCCGGGGTTGGCGCGCAGCCAGTCGACGCACTGCTTGATGATGCGGTTGGCCTCGCGCATCTCCTGCACGCGCACCAGGTAGCGGTCGTAGCAGTCGCCGGTGCGGCCCAGCGGGATGTCGAAGTCCATCTGCTCGTAGACCTCGTAGGGCTGCGTCTTGCGCAGGTCCCACGCGATGCCCGAGCCGCGCAGCATCGGCCCGGTGAAGCCCAGGTTCAGGGCCCGCTCCGGCGTGACCACGCCGATGCCGACGGTGCGCTGCTTCCAGATGCGGTTGTCGGTGAGCAGCGTCTCGTACTCGTCGACGTAGCCGGGAAAGCGCTGGGTGAAGGCCTCGATGAAGTCCAGCAGCGTGCCCTGCCGGTCCTCGTTCATGCGGTCGATCTCGCGCTGGTTGCGGATCTTGCTGGCCCGGTACTGCGGCATGCTGTCGGGCAGGTCGCGGTAGACGCCGCCCGGGCGGAAGTAGGCCGCGTGCATGCGCGCGCCGGACACCGCCTCGTACATGTCGAAGATGTCTTCCCGCTCGCGGAAGCAGTAGATCAGCATGTTCATCGCGCCGCAGTCCAGCCCGTGCGCGCCGAGCCACAGCAGGTGGTTGAGCAGGCGGGTGAGCTCGGAGAACATGACGCGGATGTACTTCGCGCGGATCGGCACCTCGATGCCCAGCAGCTTCTCCACCGCCAGGCAGTAGGCGTGCTCGTTGCACATCATCGAGACGTAGTCCAGCCGGTCCATGTACGGCAGCGTCTGGATGTAGGTGCGGGTCTCGGCCAGCTTCTCGGTGGCGCGGTGCAGCAGGCCGATGTGCGGATCGGCGCGCTGGATCACCTCGCCATCGAGCTCCAGCACCAGGCGCAGCACCCCGTGCGCGGCCGGATGCTGCGGGCCGAAGTTGAGCGTGTAGTTCTTGATTTCAGCCATGGCGAATCGGGGTCAAGAACGCAGAAGGCGCAAAAGAAGCGCAGAAACCGCAAAAGAAGATTTGCTTGAATCCTTCTGCGCCTTCTGCGCAACTTTTGGCTTCGTTCTGCGTACGGAGGTTTCGACCGTTCATGACCCCAGCCCCCCGTAGTGCTCTTCGCGGATGATGCGCGGCGTGACCTCGCGCGGCTCGATGCTCACGGGCTGGTAGATCACCCGCTGGCGCTCGGGGTCGTAGCGCATCTCCACGTGGCCGGAGATCGGGAAGTCCTTGCGGAACGGGTGGCCGATGAAGCCGTAGTCGGTGAGGATGCGGCGCAGGTCGACGTGGCCCTCGAACACGATGCCGTACAGGTCGAACGCCTCGCGCTCGAACCAGTTGGCCGAGGCCCACAGCCCGGTCACCGAATCGACCACCGGCAGCTCGTCGTCGGCGCAGAACACGCGCAGGCGCACCCGCTGGTTCAGGCTGACCGACAGCAGGTGCGACACCACCGCGTAGCGCGCGCCATCCCAGGCGCCGTTGCCGTAGTCGGAGTAGTCGACGCCGCACAGGTCCAGCAGCTGCTCGAAGCGGCAGCGCGGGTCGTCCCGCAGTGCCTGCGCGGCCTTGAGGTAATTGGCCGGCGAGACGGCGACCGTCACTTCACCGAGTTTGAGGTCCACCCGCTTGGCCAGCGGGCCCAGGGCTTCGGTGATCGTGGCTTGCAGCGCGGCGGGGTCGACCGCGTAAGGCATGGTGACGGTCATCGGTTCAGGCCCGCGCAATCGTTTGGGTGCGCCGGATCTTCTGCTGCAGCTGGATGATCCCGTACAGCAGCGCCTCGGCGGTGGGCGGGCAGCCGGGCACGTACACGTCGACCGGCACGATGCGGTCGCAGCCGCGCACCACCGAATAGCTGTAGTGGTAGTAGCCGCCGCCGTTGGCGCAGGTGCCCATGGACAGCACCCAGCGCGGCTCGGGCATCTGGTCGTACACCTTGCGCAGCGCCGGCGCCATCTTGTTGCACAGCGTGCCGGCCACGATCATCAGGTCGGACTGGCGCGGACTGGGGCGGAACAGCATGCCGAAGCGGTCGATGTCGTAGCGGGCCGCGCCCGCATGCATCATCTCCACCGCGCAGCAGGCCAGCCCGAACGTCATCGGCCACAGCGAGCCGGTCTTGGCCCAGTTGATGACGCTGTCCACGGTCGTCGTGACGACGCCCTTGTCGAGGATGCCTTCTTTAGCCATAGCTTGAGTCCGTTGCGGGCGCCGGGAGCCGTCACTCCCAGTCGAGCGCGCCCTTCTTCCACTCGTAGATGAAGCCGACCACCAGGATCAGCAGGAAGACCATCATGGCCCAGAAGCCCGCCGGCCCGATCTCCTTGAGCGCCACCGCCCAGGGGAAGAGGAACGCGATCTCCAGGTCGAACAGGATGAAGAGGATGGCCACGAGGTAGTAGCGCACGTCGAACTTCATGCGCGCGTCCTCGAAGGCCTCGAAGCCGCATTCGTACGGCGAGTTCTTGGCCACGTCGGGCTTGTTGAAGCCGGCGGCGCCGGCGAAGGCCCAGCCCAGCACCTGCGGCAGGACCCCTACCGCAATGCCCACCAGGATGAACAGGAGGACAGGCAGGTACTGGTCAAGGTTCATCGCGGACTCTGGTCGGCTGCCGGTCCGCGGTGACGCGGCCGGCAGCCCTTGGTTCTGGTGCCGTCGGCGAGACTCGAACTCGCACAGCTTTCGCCACTACCCCCTCAAGATAGCGTGTCTACCAATTTCACCACGACGGCGTGTGTGGTTTGCCCGGGCGCGTGAGGCTTTGTTGTTGGCTTCCGGGCAGCCTCGCAGTTTACCCTGATTCCCCCGCCCTACCCGCTGGGGCTGGGGGTTTAGGTAGAGCTACTTGCGCAGGATCAGGCCGGCTTAGCGGCCTGGAATCTGCGCCGCGCCAGACGCGGGTGTGGCGGGTGCTGCCGGAGCAGGCGTCGCGGGTGCGGCCGCGCCGCCGGCAGCCGGCGAAGGCGCACCGGGGATCTGCGCCGCCGCGCCG
>JAKFEA010000204.1:0-2111 GCA_036675905.1 Acidovorax sp.
GATGCGCGATATCGGCTGCAAGCACGCGCAGTTCGTCGACCGCCTCGGCGACACCTTCCGCTGGAAAGGCGAGAACGTCTCCACCACCGAGGTGGAGAACGTCCTCGGTGCCTTCCCCGGCGTCGCGGATGCGGTGGTCTACGGCGTGCAGATCCCCGGCACCAACGGCCGCTGCGGCATGGCGGCGCTACGCCTGGCCGACGGCGCGCGGTTCGACGGTGCGGCCCTGGCCGCTCATCTGGATAGCGAACTGCCGGTCTACGCGGCGCCGCTGTTCATCCGCCTGCTCGGCGAGGTGGAAACCACCGGCACCTTCAAGTACAAGAAAACCGAGCTCAAGCAGGCCGCCTACGCGCCACAGGCGGTACGCGAACCGCTGTTCGCCCGGCTGCCCGGCGCAGCAAGCTTCCGGCCGCTGGATGAAGCACTGTACCAGGCGATTCAGACGCAGCAGTACCGCTTCTAGTGTGCTGTCTGGTAATAATCCATTGCTCAAGCAGCTGCGGCTGACCTGTGTAGGGTGCGCCGTGCGCACCACGGGCAAGCGGGTGCCTGGTGCGCGCGGCGCACCCTACGAGCCGGAGTCACCGAAACAGTAATTCTGGGACAGCACACTGGTATCGCGACACGAATAATCTGTCGCTTTCAGTGGGAGCCTGGCGTTGAACCGGCAGATCATGGTTGACGCGCCCCTAGCGTTTGAACTCGAACTGCACCTCGGCGCCGTCCACCGAGTTCCAGTAATCCTCATCGCCGTCGTTGGTGAGCAGCCGGCCGCTGAGCTGGAACGGGTTGAGCACCGGCCGCTTCTGCTCGAACAACGGCGGCAGCAAGGGCGCGAGCGCCGTCTCCGCGCCGCTGTCCTCGGCCCGCAACTGCTCGGCCAACTCGGGCGGCAAACTGAGATCCAGCTTGGTTCTCGCTTGCCCCTGATCCGCTTCGCCCCCCTCGGCTTGTGCCGCCTTCGGCCGCGCACCGGCGGCCGCTGCGGGGGGCGTGGGCCTGGCTGGAGCGGCCTTGGCGACGGCGGCGGGCGCCAGGACCGCGGGCGGCGGCGCGGCGACCGGCGGCGGTGCCACCGCGGCCGAGCTATCGGGCTTTTCCGCTGCGACCTTGGCCGGCTCCACCTTGGGCTCGCACGCACTCAGAAGGGGGATCAACAACAGCAAGGGCAAGTAGCGCATCAGAGTCATGATCGATCTACACAAGACGGACAGGTGCTGGCTTGCCGGAGAATGCCCGACAAGCCCGGCATTCTTTCAGTGTGGCGCCTCATCCGCCATCTGCAACAGCTTCAATTGAGCCTCGATATCCAATTGCGGGTAGCGCTGCTGCAACTTGTCGAGCCGCTCGGCCGCCGCCGCCTCTCGGCCGCTGCGGCGCAGTTGCAGAATGTGCCGCAACGCCTCCGGCAACGGCGCCGCGACCTCGGTCTTGGCGCGCGCCGTCGAGCTGCCGCTGACCTGCGGCGCCGCGGCCGCCTCGGACAATTCTGCCGTGCTATCGGCCATCTCCCCGGCCACCGGCTCGCTCACGGCCATGGCCTTCTTCTCCGGCGCCGGCGCGGCGTAGCGCTGCAGCGCCGGCGCCGCAGGCAGCGGGCTGTCATAGCCGGCCGGCGCCTGTTCCAAGGTTCTCAGGCTCAAGCCCAGGCCCAAACCCAGCAGCGCGACGCTGCCCAGGGCCACGCTCCAGCGCACCCGTGCGGCGCCGCCGAACAGCCAGGCATGCAGCCGCCCCCAGCCGTGCGCTCGTTGACCCTGCTGACGTGCCTGCGCGGCGGCCGCCGCGAGAATCCGCGCATCCAGTGCAGCCGAGGGTTCCTCGCCCTGGTGCTCACGAAAATGCTGCAGCAGGCGCTGCTCATCGGCGGCGGACATAGGTTGCTGCTCTTTCATGCGGATACCTCTTCGGCGGCGGGGTCAGCCAGCAGCCGACGTAACTTCCGCAACGCATAGCGCAAGCGGCTCTTCACCGTTTCCGCCGGAGTGCGGGTCAATTCGGCGATCTCGTGCAGCTGCAGATCGCCATGGGCGCGCAGCAGGAAGACCTCGCGCTGCTCGGCCGGCAAATCGTCCAGCGCCGCCTGCAGGCGCTGTTGGTCGCGACTC
>JAKFEA010000205.1:0-1604 GCA_036675905.1 Acidovorax sp.
CCAACACCGGCCACTTCTACACCACCGACAAGAACAAGAAGAACACGCCTGCCAAGATGGAGATCAAGAAGTACGATCCCGTCGTCCGCAAGCACGTGATCTACAAGGAAGGCAAGATCAAGTGACGCACTGGCGCGTTTGCGCATAGCGCAAACGCCTTTGCCAGTGCGTCATCCCCGCGCAGGCGGGGATCCAGCGCCTTTGTTCTTGATGCAGGAGCCCGCCGCAAGGCGGGCTTCTGCTTTTCTGGAAGCCAAAGTCACTGGATGTTCGGCTATGCCGAAGTAGAGCGGAACCAGCTTTCGCGGGAATGACGACGTTCCGGTTGCCTGCCTGCGACCTTCGTCGCAACCTCATCCCGAGCGCCCCGCCGTACACTCGCCGCATCGATCGCGGAGGCGCGCACGCGTGATCCCGGGCTGGGTGCTGCTGCTGGTGTCGCTGGGCTACATCGGCGTGCTGTTCGCCGTCGCCTACTACGGCGACCAGCGGGCGACGACGGAAAAACTGCCGTGGCTGCGGCCGCTGGTGTATTCGCTGGCGCTGGCGGTGTATTGCTCGTCGTGGACCTTCTACGGCGCGGTCGGCACCGCCGCGCGCACCGGGCTGGGCTTCCTGCCGATCTACCTCGGCCCGTTGCTGATGCTGCTGTTCGGCTGGCGCATCCTGGAGCGGCTGGTGCTGATCTCCGGCACCCATCGCATCGTCTCGATCGCCGACTTCCTGTCCTCGCGCTACGGCCGCGCGCCCGGGCTCGCGGCGCTGGTCGCGGCGCTGGCGCTGATCGCCGCGGTGCCGTACGTCGCGCTGCAGTTCAAGGCGGTAGCGATGGGCGTGGAGGTGCTCGCCGGGGTCGGCGACGCCGGCCTGCTGACCGACCCGGCACTGTACGTGGCGCTGCTGCTGGCGGTGTTCGCGATCCTGTTCGGCACCCGCCAGATCGACGCCACCGAACACCATCGCGGCATGGTGCTGGCGGTCGCGCTGGAGTCGCTGGTCAAGCTGCTCGCGTTCATCGCCATCGGCGTGTTCGCACTCGCGCACCTGCCGGGCGACGGCGGCTTCGGCGCACGCGTGGTGCAGGCCGCGCACGTGGTCACCGCACCCGGCCTGCCGACCGGCTTCGTCGCCCAGACCCTGCTCGCGTTCACCGCGATCATCTGCCTGCCGCGCCAGTTCCACGTCGCCGTCGTCGAATGCCAGGACCCGGGCGACCTGCGCCCGGCGCGCTGGTTGTTCGGCGCCTACCTGGTGATCTTCAGCCTGCTGGTGGTGCCGATCACGCTCGCCGGGCAGGCCCTGCTCACCGGCAGCGGCGTGTCGCCGGACACCTACGTGCTCGCGCTGCCGATGACGCTGGGCCACGACGGCCTGGCGCTGCTGGCCTATGTCGGCGGGTTCTCGGCGGCGACCGGCATGGTGATCGTCGCCAGCGTGGCGTTGGCGACCATGGTCAGCAACGACCTGGTGGTGCCGTTGCTGTTGCGCAGCGGCACGCTGCGCGAAGGCCAGGGCATCGATCGCCAGGTGCTGTGGGTGCGGCGCGCGACCATCGTCGCGCTGGCCCTGATGGCGTATGCCTACCACCGTGGCTCGCCGGGCAG
>JAKFEA010000206.1:0-17757 GCA_036675905.1 Acidovorax sp.
ACTAGCGTGCCCTAGCCGATCCACCCCGGCAGCCAGGTCGCGATCGCCGGCAGCCAGAACACGGCGGCCAGCAGCAGGATGCTCATCGCCACGTAGGGGATCACGGCCTGGAAGATGTGGGCCATGGTGACCGCCGGCGGCGCGACGCCGCGCATGGTCATGAGCAGCAGGCCGTGCGGCGGCAGCAGCAGCCCGAGCTGCATGCAGATCAGGAACATGATGCCGAACCACACCGGGTCTATGCCCAGCTGCTGCACGATGGGCATGAAGATCGGCAGCGTGATCATCATCATGCTGACCTGGTCGACGAAGATGCCCAGGAAGATCAGCATCGCCATCATGCCCGCCACGATCATCCCGGTCGACCAGCCCTGCCCCGTGATCAGCTGCACCAGCCCGTTGCTGGCGCCCGAGAAGGACAGGATCTGCGCAAAGGTGGTCGCGCCCAGGATGATGAACAGGATCATCCCCGAGATGTTGGCGGTGCCCTTGAGCGCCTTGACCAGCGCCTTGAACGTCAGCGCCCGGTAGGCGGCTGCCAGCAGCAGGGTGGCGAAGGCGCCCAGGGCGGCGCACTCGGTGGGCGTGGCCCAACCCGCCGCCAGCGCGCCCACCACCACGCCGAAGATCGACAGCGTGGGCAGCACGTAGGCGAAGAACGGCTTCCACTTCTGCCAGCCGCGGTAGGCGGGCTGCTGCTCCGCGGCGGGCGCCAGCGCCGGCGTGACCTTGACGCGCAGCACGATCCACAGCACGAAGGCCGCCGACAGCAACGCGCCGGGCAGCACCCCGCCCACCAGCAGCTTGGAGATCGAGATGCCGGACAGCGACCCGAGCAGCACCGTCAGGGCCGATGGCGGGATCAGCATGTCGACCGCCCCGATCGCCATGATGGGGCCGGTGGCGAGCGTGGGGTGGTAGCCGCGCGCCAGCATCACGGGCAGCAGCAGCGAACCCAGCATGGCGGTGGTGGCGATGGTGGAGCCGGAGATGGCTGAGAACACGGTGCCTGCGACCACGGCGACGACCGCCAGCCGGCCCGGCAGGCGGCGGATCAGCCGCTCGATGCCCTCGATCACCTGCAGCGCCAGGCCGGTGTGGAACAGCACCTCTCCCATCAGGACGAACAGCGGGATCGGCGTCAGCGAGAACGCCATGACCGAGCTGACGCTGCTGCGCGCGAGCTGCGCCAGCCCGGCCTCCCCGCCCATGTACAGCCAGGCGCCGACGATGTTGATGGTGATGAAGGTCAGCGCCACCGGGATGCCGATGAACAGCAGCAGCGTGGAGCCGCCCAGCATCAGCCAGGCGCCGATGACCCAGTCGCTCATGCCCGGTCTTCCCTCATGCGGCGCTCACCGCATCCTGCCGCGCGGCGCGCTCGCCGGCGGCGAGGCGCTGCATGCGCAGCACCATCTCCACCGACAGCAGCACGAAGGTGATCGGCAGCGGCGCCAGCGACCACCACTCGGGCGTGACCAGCGTCTTGATCATCAGCGCGCCGTCGCTCCAGCTCGCCCAGGTGGCGCGGGCGCCGTACCAGGCCATGAACACGCAACAGGACAGGCCGACGATGTCGCCCAGCCATTCGATCTGCCAGGCTACCCTGGGCGGCAGCGCCTGCAGCACGATGTCGACCCGGATGTGCTGGCCCTGGCGCAGCAGCCAGGGGGCCACCAGCATCGTGGTGAGGAACAGCATCATCTCGGAGATCTCGTTGCTCCAGGCCAGCCCGCGCGGCAGGCCCGGCACCGGGATGTTGCGCAGGGCCACGTCGGCCACGATGACCATCATCATGGCGAACATGACGGCGCAGCCGGCCAGCGCCAGGCCGGCCAGCAATCCCTGCCAGGCGAGGGCGAGGCGCGCCCTCACTGCTTGGGCGCGAACAGCGGCTTGAAGCGCGCGGCGATCTCGGGGCTGAGTTTCTGGGCGTTGGCCCAGCCCACCTCGTAGGCCTTGTCGCGGTAGGCCTTGGCGGTAGCGGCGTCGAACTTGATCGTTTCGATGCCGGCCTTCTTCTGGCGCGCGATTTCATCGGCGGTGTACTGGGCCCAGAAGGTGTTCTGCGCCTCCAGTGCCAGCAGCTGCTTCTGCAGGTAGTCGCGCTGCGCCTGCGACAGCTTGCGGTACGCCGGCAGGTGCATGATCAGCGACACCTCGGCATCGTAGAAGCCGGGGTCGATGCGGTACTTGGTCTTCTCCTGCCAGTTCAGGTCGAAGATGCCGCCGATCGGCCAGCCGTAACCGTCGACCACGCCGCGCTCCAGCGCCGTGTACACCTCGCCCGGCGGCGTGGTGACCACGTTGGCGTTGAGCGCCTGGAAGAACTCGCGGTAGACGGGCGTGATGCGGATCTTCAGGCCGGTCAGGTCGGGCTTGTCGATCTTCTTGGTGGTGTACAGGTGGAACGGCTGGTTCTCCACCATCCGCGCCAGGTACTGCATGTTGGCCTTCTCGTTCCAGACCTTGTTGATCGCGTCGAAGGCGCCGTTCTTGCGCTGCTCGGCGACCATGACCTGGGTGAGCTTGAGGAAGTCGGCCTCCGGCATCACGTTGGTGTAGAACGCGCCGGTCGACAGCGCCATGTCGACCACGCCGGTCTTGACGGCATTGCCCACCTCGAAGGTCGGGATCGCCTTGGGCCCGCCGATGAAGTTGATCTGCAGCACGCCCTTGCCCTCGGCGTTGAACTTCTGGATCCACGGCTGCAGGCGCTGCACGTAGATGCCGTTCTCGGCGAATGCGCTGACCATCCGCAGCGTGGTCTCCTGGGCTGCGGCCGTACCCGTGAAGCCCACCGCCAGCAGGGCGGCAGCGAGCGCACCGAGCACCCTTGCGTGAATTCGAGCCTTCATCTCGTCGTCTCCTTGTGTTCGTTCAACAGTACACGTTAGCCATCGCGCGTCAATCGGTGGGGACGCGCATCCCACTCTCAAAGCCCGAGGTGCCGCGACCACAGGCTCCGATCCGCATCCAGCTGCGCGGAACTGCCGGCCCATGCCACCTCGCCTTTTTCCAGGATCACGTGCCGGTCGGCCAGGCCGATCAGGCGCCGCACGTACTTGTCGATCACCAGCATGGACATGCCGGCCTGCCGCAGGGTCGCCAGTGCGCGCCACACCTCTTCGCGCACCAGCGGCGCCAGGCCTTCCGTCGCCTCGTCCAGGATCAACAGCCGCGGGTTGGTGGCGAGCGCCCGGGCGATCGCCAGCATCTGCTGCTCGCCCCCCGAGAGCTGTCCGCCCAGGTGCGAGCGACGCTCGGCCAGTCGGGGAAACAATTGCAGCAGGCGGTCGGGCGTCCACGCAGGGGCAATCCCGCTGCCGCCCCGGGCAAAAGCGGTCAGGTGTTCCAGCACGCTCAGGTTGCCGAAGACCTGGCGCCCTTCGGGCACCACCGCGATCCCCTGGCGGGCCACCCGGTGCGGGGCCAGGCCCCTGATCGCGCGGCCGCCCAGTTCGATGGCCCCCTGGGTGGGCGGCAGCAGGCCCATGATCGACCGCACGAGGGTGGTCTTGCCCATGCCGTTGCGCCCCAGCAGGCCCAGGATCTCGCCCTCGCCGATGTGCAGGTCGACACCGAACAGCACCTGGCTGCGGCCGTAGCCCGAGCACAGGCCCTGCACCCGCAACAACCCGGGAGCGGCGAGGGGCGCAGTCACGCCACCTCCCCTTCGCTGCTGCCGAGGTAGGCGGCCACCACCCCGTCATCGGTGCGGACGTCATCCGGTTCGCCGCTGGCGATGATGCGGCCGTTCACCAGCACCGACACCGAATCGGCCAGCCGGAACACGGCGTCGACATCGTGTTCGACCAGCAGCACGGTGAACTCCCGCCGCAGCCCGGCGATCAGCGCCGTCATGGCCTGCGATTCCTGCGGGCCCATGCCGGCCAGCGGCTCGTCCAGCAACACCAGCTTGGGCTGGCCGGCCAGCGCCATGCCGACCTCGAGCGCGCGCTGCTCGCCATGCGAAAGCTGCTCGATGCGCCAATCCTGCCTGGCGGCGAGGCCCAGCCGATCCAGCAGCGCCTGCGCCTGGCCGAACAGCGCGGTCTCGGACCGCAGCGGCCGCCAGGCCGAGAACGTGCGGCCCTGCGACGCCTGGACGGCCACCGCCATGTTCTCCAGCACCGACAGGGACTTGAACAGCCGGGTGATCTGGAACGACCGCACCAGGCCGCGCCGCGCCCGCTTGTGGGTCGGCAGGCGCGTGATGTCGCTGCCGGCAAAGCGAACGCTGCCGCTGTCGCTTTCCAGCTGGCCCGCCACCTGGGCGATCAGCGTGGTCTTGCCGGCGCCGTTGGGCCCGATCAGGGCGTGGATCTCACCGGCCCTGACCTGCAGGTCGACGCCATCGGTGGCAGCGACGCCGCCGAACCGCTTGTGCAGCGCGCGGATATCCAGCAGCGGCGCGGCGCTCACGAACGGGCCTTCCGCGCCGCCAGCGCCTGCACCATGCCCACCAGGCCGCCGCGCGCGAACAGCACCACGGCCAGCAGCACCCAGCCGATCCAGAACTCCCAGTACTCGGTCTGGGCGGACAGCACCTCCTGCATCAGCAGCAGCACGGCCGCGCCGACCAGGCCGCCCCACAAGGTGCCCACGCCGCCGAGGAGGACCATCACCAGCAGCGTGCCGGACTCGGTCCAGTGCAGCAGGTTCGGGCTGACGTAGCCTTGCAGGTTGACGCTGAGGGCGCCGGCCGCGCCGCACAGCACGCCGGCCACGACGAACACCACCAGCTTGGCGGCGAACACCGGCAGGCCCAGCGCTTCGGCACGCACTTCGTCGTCGCGCAGGGCCTGCACGGCGCGACCGAAGCGCGATGCGGCAAAACGGTGCAGCAGCACCAGCTGCAACACCAGCACCGCCAGCGCACAGAAGTAGAAGGTGTTGTCGTCGCGCAGGTCGATGCCGCCCGGCAGCAACGAACGCACGCGCACCGTCAGGCCTTCGTCGCCGCCGTAGCCCTTGATCGAGTTGCCCAGGTAGAACAGCATCTGCGCGAAGGCCAGCGTGATCATGATGAAGTAGACGCCGCGCGTGCGCAGCGAGATCGCGCCGATCACCAGCGCGGCAAGCCCGGCGACCGCCACCACCGCCAGCAGGTGCACGAATCCCGACTGCACGCCTTCGCTCAGGAGGATGCCGGTGCTGTAGGCCCCCAGGCCGAAGAAGGCAGCGTGCCCGAGCGAGATCATCCCGCCGTAGCCGAGCAGCAGGTTGAGGCTGGTGGCCGCCACGGCGTAGACCAGGATGCGGCTGGCCGTGCCCAGGTAGAAGCCGGCATCGGCAGCTTCCAGCGCCCACGGCACGGCCAGGGCAGACAGCAGCAGCGCAGCGGCGCAGGCGATCCGGGCCACCGCCATCAGCTTCGCACCGGAAACAGCCCTTGCGGGCGCACGACCAGCATCGCGGCCATCAGCATGTAGACGGACATCGAAGCCAGCGCCGGACCGGCGGCGCTGGCCCACTGCGGCGGCAGCACCTCGCGCAGCATCTGCTGCAGCAGGGTGCGGCCCAGCGTGTCCACCACCCCGACCAGCAAGGCGCCGACCAGCGCGCCACGGATCGAGCCGATGCCGCCGATGACGATCACCACGAAGGCGAGGATCAGGATGTTCTCGCCCATGCCCACCTGCACCGCGAGCAGCGGCGCCAGCAGGCTGCCGGCGATCGCGCACAGCGCGGCGCCCAGTCCGAACACCAGGGTGAACAGCCGCCCGACGTCCAGGCCCATGGCCTCGCTCATCTCGCGGTTGGAGGCGCCGGCGCGCACCAGCGCGCCCATCCGGGTGCGCTGGACGCCGAGGTACAGCAGCACCGCCACCAGCACGCCGACGCCGATGATCACCAGCCGCCAGGCCGGGTAATGCAGGCCCGGCAGGATCTCCACCGGCCCTTCCAGCACGGCCGGCGCGGACAGCGGCAAGTCATTGCCGAACAGCATCTTCACGCCATCGTTGAGGATCAGGATCAGCGCAAAGGTGGCCAGCACCTGCGACAGGTGGTCGCGCACGTACAGCGTGCGCAGCACGCCGACCTCCAGCAGCATCCCGAACAGCGCGGTGAGCAGCACGCCGCCCACCACGCCCAGCAGGAACGAGCCGCTCCACGCCGCCAGCCAGGCGGCCAGGAAGGCGCCCACCATGTACAGCGAGCCGTGCGCCAGGTTGATCATGTCCATGACGCCGAACACCAGCGTCAGTCCTGCCGCCAGCAGGAACAGCATGAAGCCGAGCTGCAGCCCGTTGAGCGCCTGCTCGAGGACGAAGACGCCGCTCATCCGGCCGCAGCGCGCCGCACGCTACTTGCCCATGGTGCACAACTGGGAGTAGGCATCGCCGTGGTCGCGCAGGATGGG
The DNA here is from genome assembly GCA_036675905.1 of Acidovorax sp. GTDB lineage: Bacteria > Pseudomonadota > Gammaproteobacteria > Burkholderiales > Burkholderiaceae_C > Ramlibacter. The sequence continues at coordinate 6,368 of JAKFEA010000206.1, forward strand.
CTCGTTGAACGACTTGTTGATCAGGCCGCCGTTGCCATCGCTGCCGATGGTGCGCACGTAGTAGTTCTGGATCGGGTACTGGTTGACGTTGAAGCGGAAGGCGCCGCGCACCGAGTCGAACTTCGCGTTGCGCACCGCGCGGCGCACCGCCTCCTTGTCGTCGAGCTTGCCCTTGAGGCTGCGCACCGCGGCGTCGATCAGCTGCGCGTCGTCGTAGCCTTGCGAGGCATAGAGCGTCGGCGTGCGCTTGTACTCCTTGCGGAATTCGGCGACGAACTTCTTGTTGGCAGCATTGTCCAGATCGGGCGACCAGTGTGCGGTGTTGAACAGGCCCGCCATGGCCTGGCCGACCGGGCCGATCACGTCCTGGTCGGCGCTGAAGCCGGGCAGCAGCAGCATGGTCTGCTGGCCCAGGCCGGCGCCGACGAACTGCTTGATGAAGTTGATGCCCATCCCTCCGGGCAGGAAGATGTACAGCACCTGCGGCTTGGCGGCGCGGATCTCCGCCAGCTCCGCGGCGTAGTCGAGCTGGCCCAGCTTGGTGTAGTTCTCGCCCACCACCTGGCCCTTGAAGGTGCGCTTGAAGCCGGCCAGCGAATCCTTGCCGGCCTGGTAGTTGGGCGCCACCAGGTACACGCTCTTGAGGCCGCGCTGGTTGGCGAAAGCGCCGGCCGCCTCGTGGTAGGCGTCGTTGGGCCACGACACCGCGAAGAAGTACGGGTGGCAGTCCTTGCCGGCCATCGACGACGGCGCCGCGTTGGCGCTGATGTAGGTGACCTTGTTGTCCAGCGCTTCGGGCAGGGCCGCCAGCATGATGTTGGAGAACACCACGCCGGTCATGAAATCGACCTTGTCGCGCTTGACGTTGCGCTCGAACAGCTGGCGCGCCACGGCCGGCTTGAACTGGTCGTCGCTGACCAGCACTTCGGCGGGCAGGCCGCCGAGCTTGCCGCCATTGAGCTTGACGAACAACTGGAACGCGTCGCGGATGTCGGTCCCCAGCGCCGACGACGGCCCGGACAGGGTGCTGACGAATCCGACCTTGACCTGGTCGGCGGCCATCGAAGTGGCCGCCGCCCCCGCCAGCGCGAGCGCCAGCAGGGTGCGGGTCCATGCGGTGACGGGACGGGACGGTTGCGTGTTCATGCGGAGCTCCTCGTTGAAGGGACTGGGCTTGTGCCTCAGACCCACACTTGCAGAACGTAATCGAACGGCGCCTGGCTGTTGAACAGGTCCACGCGCTGCAGCCGGATCTTCAGCGCGCCGTCGTCACCGCGCACCAGCGTGTGCTGGTAGCGGCCGCCGAAATGGCGCACCGAGTCGCGCCGCAACTCCATCATGTGGAAGCGCGAACGCACCTGGACCTGGTCGGCGCTCGCGGACTCCAGCACGACGTGGCTCACCAGGTGGCTGGTCTCCCACATCGGCACCTGCGACCACGCATTGGGGTGCGAGACGCGCCCCTTGCGGATCTCCATCATCAGCTTGTCCTCGGCGAAGATCGAAGGCGAGCCTTCCCACTCGGTCTGTTCCGGCGTGACCGGCATCCAGTAGACGCCCCGCGCATCGAACAGGTCGATCCAGGCCTGCCAGTGCTTGCCATCCAGCAGTTCGGCCTGCCGGTACAGCAGTTGCTCGACCTCCCTTTGCAGCTGCACCTCGGCCTCGCTGCGCACCAGGATGCCGGGCGGCGGCAGCGTGGCGGCGAGCGCCTGGCCGCCCGGCGCGGCGCGCGGACGGTGGTCCGGCTCCACGGCCTGGGCGCCGGTGGGGGCCGGACCCTGGGTGCCCTCGATCACCACCGCTTGCGCCAGCAGGTGCTCGAAGTCGGGGCCTGCGCTCGGGATGGCGGCGCCGCCGCCGCTCGATTCGGGGTTCATGCCGCACCTCCGTCTTCCGACAGGTAATGGCTCCAGGCCTGGAACTGGTTGCGCATCACCGCCTCCGATGTGCCGTGGTTGGAATAGGTGACGCCATCCTCGACCCGGTCGTCGCCGAACCAGCGGTGGAAGCTGACCCAGTCGCCGCCCTTGGATTCCAGGCCCCGCTGGCCCTTGGTCCAGTTCTCCAGGTCGTCGGCGTTGATCATGGTGGCCGGCGAGTTGACCAGGTTGTAGTACCAGAGGCTGCGGCGGTAGATCGCCTCCGGCGCGCCCTTCAGGCGGAAGTGCCAGATCTCCGACAAGGTCTTGTCGGGACCGATCGGGCGCAGGCAGCGCAGTTGCTGCAGCGGCGACTGCACCGACAGGTAGGGATAGACCAGCACGTGGTGGATGCTGCGCGACAGGTACTCCTCGGTCTTCTCCGCCCCGTAGGCCTTGACCAGCATCGCCTCGTGCTCCAGCGTGTCGGGATCGCGCGGGCGCAGGCCCATGTAGGCCTTGAGGATGCCGTGGCCGCGCGGGAAGTTGATCGTCTGCACGGAATCCCACTGCTCGAAGCTGGAGGCGAAGGTCGACAGGTAGTGGTAGTACAGGGGCGCCGATCCGTGCTCGGCCTTCAGCCGGCGCTCGACCCGGCCGGCGGAGATGCCGGTCGACTGGTGGGTCACCGACGGGTGCAGCGCATCGAGCTGGTTCTCCATGAAGAACTTCCAGTTCGAGTGCTGCACCACCCGGTGGCAGATCGGCACCACCTCGACCTCGCCGACCGGCGAGCGGTCGCACATGTCGTCGAAGCCGATCCGGGCCTCGCCCAGGAACTCCTTGAGCGACGGGCCTTCGGCAGCCAGGCTGGCGAACACGAAGCCGCGGTAGCTGTCCACCCGTGCGGCGCGCTTCATGCCGCAATCCGGGTTGTCGCGGGTCATGCGCGTGCCTTCGTAGCCCTGGGCCAGCGGAATGGCGCGGACGTTGCCGTCGAGGTGGAAGCTCCAGGCGTGGTACGAGCAGACGAAGGCGCTGCCGGTGTTGCCGCGCAGGTTGCCGACCAGTTGCACGCCGCGATGCGGGCACCGGTTGTAGAGCACCTGCACCTCGCCACCGGCCTGCCGCACCATGATCATGGGCTGGCGGCCGATGGTGACGGCGTAGTAGTCGCCGGGCGAGGGGACCTGCGACTCGTGGCCGCAATAGACCCAGGTGGTCTCCCAGATCTTCTCCATCTCCTCGTCGAAGATCGCCTGGTCGGTGTACACGCTCTTGTGGACGCGGTCGGGTTGGACAAGCTCTCGAACGTTCATGGGGTCTCCTTCCAGATGGTTCCGGCAGCCGCCGGCGCCTGTCACATCGCAGCCATTCGCCGGCCCAGCGCCTGGCCATCCTCGTCGGCCAGCGCAGCCTGGCTCAGCTCGCGCAGTCGCTGCGCCGCGTCCGGCGAGTCTTCCAGCCGCGGCACGGCACTCATGATCTGCTGGTAGTTGCGCCAGCCGCGCTCGTGCGTGTCGCCGTAGCCCTTGACCAGCCGCTGCGCGCGCACGATCTCGAGCGCCAGCGAGGGGTGGGTGGCCGCCAGGCGCTGCACCTGGGCCAGCCAGACGGCGATGCGCTCCTGTTCCGCGCCGAAGCGCAGCGAGCCCCGGCGCAGGCGGCGCAGGGAGGCGATGGCGTAGAGCTGCAGGAAGCCGCCCAGCGAGCTGGTGCGCACCACCTTGCCCTGGCGGGTGAAGCGGCCGATCACGCCGCGGGCTGCGCGGCTGCCCAGCAGCCAGCGGCCCAGCCCGGCCGGCAGGATGTCGGCGATCTCTTCCACCCGCGGGTGCATGTACTCGTTGATCGCCAGCAACTGCTTGTCGGACAGCCTGACTTCGTTGGCGACGCGGGCGAAGCGGGTGCGGCGGGTCTTGAGGTCGGCGACCCGGATCGCATCCTCATAGCTCATCCACAGAGCCAGGTGCCGCGCCGCCTCGACCAGCACCTCGCCGGCATCGCGCAGCGGCAGCAGGCGGTCGAGGTACTCGGCAGCGTAGGCGACGTCCTGGTAGTCGGCCAGTCGCAGCACGCCGTGGCGCAGGGTGTCGTGGGCCGGGGGCGGGAACTCGCGTGCGATGCGATCGGCCAGCGCGGCCAGGCGAGGGCCCAGCGGCACGCTGCTTGCGGCCGGTTGCGCGCTCGACTGCCGATCCGGCTGCGCGGCGGCGAAGCCAGCCGCGAATGCCTTCAGGCTGGCCTGCACGCCCACGCCGCCGCGCGCGATCGCTTCCTCGAACTGCTCGCGCGTGAACGGCAGTGCGCCCGATGCGGCCAGTGCGCCGAACAGCACCGGCGAGATCGGGCCGCGGGCCTGCTCGGCCAGCACGGCGAAGTCGGCTGCGACCAGCCGGCGGGCGGCGGCACGGGCGCCCTCCAGCAGCTTGTCGGCATCGACGCGGCCGTCGCCCATGGCGGTGCGCTCGGTCATCGAAAAGACCCGGTGCGTCGAGAGCACGAGGGTGGTGCGCTCGGGCGTGACCAGCCCGCGCTGCAGGGCGCGCCCGGCTTCCATCAGTTCGGAGGCGATCACCACGTCCAGTTCGCCCGGGACGGGGCCCAGTGCGAGCACCGGCCGCGCGCCCGGCGGCACCGCCGGCGCGGGGAACAGCTCGACGTAATAGATCGTCGCGCCGGTGCGCTGGGCCACGCCCGGCACCGACGTGGCCTGCGCGACGAAGCCGTTGTGCTCGGCCAGGTCCACCAGCCAGTCGGACAGCACGCCACCGCCCTCGCCTCCCATGGCCAGCAGCGCGAGGGTGATGGCGCGCGGCTGCGTCATGCCGCCAGCCCCTGCAGCCGCCGGTCGATGCGGTCCTGGAAGAAACCGATCACCGCCGAAGCCAGCCGTTGCTTGAACCGGTCCCAGCGCGTCGGGTTGTTGACGATCTCCGCGCGGTAGAAGGAAGGGCAGAGCACCGCTGCATGGGCGACCTCGCCGCACAGGCCGCAGCCGACGCAGCTGTCGACCACCGCCGCCACCGGGTCCTGGCGCAGCGGATCGGGATTGGGGCGGATCGTCAGCGACGGGCAGCCCGACAGCCGGATGCAGGAGTGGTCGCCGGTGCAGGTGTCCGGATCGACGCCGAACCGCTCGCGCACCACGCGCTGGCCGTCGGCGATGGCCTTGCGGGCCAGCGGCTTGACGCGCCGCTGCTTGTTCAGCATGCACTCGCTGGAGGCGACGATCACCTTGGGCCCCTTGGCCGGCGTGGTCAGCGCTTCGCGCAGCGCGTCGCGCATCTTCGAGAGGTTGTAGGTGTGGTCGATGGTGCGCACCCACTCGACCCCGACGCCGCGCACCGCCTTCTCGATCGGATGGTTGGTCGCGCGGGTCGCGTTGGGCGCCTTCGACGACAGCAGGTCCTGGCCGCCCGTGGCCGCCGAATAGCCGTTGTCGATCACCACCAGCACGTTGTCGGTCTTGTTGAACACCGCGTTGCCGACGCCGCTGGTCAGGCCGTTGTGCCAGAAGCCGCCGTCGCCCATGATGGCCAGCGCGCGCTTGCCGGTCTCGGGCGTGTTGAAGGCCGATGCGCCGGCCCAGCCCAGGCCGTAGCCCATGGTGGTGGCGCCGATGTTGAACGGCGGCAGGATGGAGAACAGGTGGCAGCCGATGTCGCAACTGACGTGGTGCGTGCCCAGTTCGCGTTCGACCAGCTTGATCGCCGTGAAGATCGGCCGCTCCGGGCAACCGGTGCAGAACGAAGGCGGGCGGCCATGCACCTGGGTGGTGGCATCGCGGATGGCGATGGCGCCGGGGTTGCCCGCCATGCGCTCGGGGGCCGGCGCCGGCAGCGCCGCCACCGGCACTGCGCGGCCTTGCAGCAGCGCGGGCGCGCAGTGCTGCACGAACCCGGTGACGCCCTTGACCAGCACGCCGCCGGTGTACTCGCCGGCCTTGGGCAGGAAGTCCTTGCCGTGCACCCGCGTCTGCACGTCGGCCTTGCGCAGGATGGCGTGCACGGCCTGCTCGATGAAGTCGGGCTGGCCCTCCTCGACGACCAGGATCGCCCGCTTGCCGGCGCAGAAGCGGGTGAACTCCTCATCCACCAGCGGGTAGGTGACGTTCAGCACGTACAGCGGCACGCGCGAGCGGCCGAAGGCATCGGCCAGGCCCAGCAGTTCCAGCGCGCGCAGCACGCCGTTGTACATGCCGCCCTGCAGCACGATGCCGAAGTCCTGGTCGCCCTCGGCGAAGAACTCGTTCAGCCCGCGCTGCTGGATGAAGCGCACGGCCGCCGGCCAGCGCTCCTCCACCTTCTCGATCTCGTGCGCGTAGGTCGCCGGCGGCAGCGGGATGCGGCCGGTGTCGCGGCGCGGCTGCTCGAGCGCGTCCTTGAGCGTGAAGCCGGGCCGCACGTTGTCCTTGCAGATGAAGCTGCCATGCACGTGGCAGGCGCGGATGCGCAGCTCCAGCATCACCGGCGTGCGGCTGGCCTCCGACAGCTCGAAGCCCTGCTCGACCGCCTGCACGATGGACGGCAGGTTGGGCCGCGGGTCGAGCAGCCAGACCTGCGACTTCATCGCGAAAGCATGAGAGCGCTCCTGCATGATGCTGGAGCCCTCGCCGTAGTCCTCGCCGACGATGATCAACGCGCCGCCGGTGACCCCGCCGGACGACAGGTTGGCGATCGCGTCCGAGGCGACGTTGGTGCCGACGGTGGACTTGAAGGTGACGGCGCCGCGCAGCGGGTAGTTGACCGAGGCCGCCAGTGTGGCCGCGGCCGTCGCTTCCGACGCACTGTGCTCGAAACGGATGCCCAGTTCGCGCAGGATGTCGTTGGCATCCGTCAGCACGTCCATCAGGTGCGAGATCGGCGCGCCCTGGTAGCCGGCCACGTACGAGACGCCCGATTGCAGCAGCGCCTTGGTGACCGCCAGGATCCCCTCGCCACGGAATTCCTCGCCGGCGCCCAGGCGCAGCTTCTCGACTTCGGCGGCAAAGGAACGTTCGGCCATGGTCTCTCGGGACAGCGATAACGCTTCAATCTACGCACCGGTTTGACATTTGACGAATGGATTGTGTGGATGACCTGCATTCACCGTATCCATGATCAGGGGCAACCCTGAGAACCAAGGCATGAACTTCCGCCAGCTGGCGGCGGACGGCCTGCCCAGGCGCTTCCTGCGTTGTCGCGCTGACTCCGCAGTCCGGCTTTGCTGCACCCCAGCATGGCTGGGCAACATCCACTCGATGCGAATCCTTGATCCAGATCAGTGAACGCAGGCGGGGCCGGGGTAATTTACGGATTCCGGTACCGAAATGCGTATTTACAGCCAGGAGCCAAGATGGAGACAGCAACACCCGACGGCCGCGAGGTCGAACTCGACGAGATCCTCGAGTACTGCAACACCCTCAGGCAGTCGCCCGTGCCGGACGACAGCGCCCTGCCCACCGGATTCACCGGCACGCTCGGGCATTTCCCGGTCTACTTCCCCGAGGAAATCGCCCATGCGGCCGGCCTGCTGCCCGTCAACCTGCTGGGCGGCGGCAACAAGCTCGAGCTCAAGCACGCCGACGCCCACATGGGATCGTTCATCTGCTCCATCTGCCGCTCGACCTCGGAGATGGGCCTGAACGGATCCCTGCAGGGCCTCAAGGGATTCATCACGCACCCGATCTGCGACGCGGCCAAGCACCTGGCCGGCATCTGGGGGCGCAACTTCCCCGACCAGCTGGCCCAGATCCTGTACCTGCCGCAGAACCCGAACACGCCCGGGGCGGTGCGCTACGTGGCCTCCGAATACCAGCGCCTGCGCGGCGAGCTGGAGAAGAAGTCGGGCCGCGAGGCCACCGACGAGAAGCTGGCCGCCAGCATCCGCGCCTACAACCGCAACCGCGCCTTGCTGCGCGAGCTGTACGCGATCCGCCGCGACGAGCCCTGGAAGGTCAGCTGCACCGAGTCCTACCTGCTGCTGCGTGCGCGCAGCCGCATCCCCTGCGAGGCGCACAACGAGCTGCTCGAGCGCGCGCTCGCGGGGATCCGTGCCCGCAACCGCCAGGCGCAGGACAAGCCCCGCGTGGTGTTCGTCGGCGGGTTCTGCGAGCAGCCGCCGCTGGAGATGCTGGAAGCGATCGACGACAACTGCTACGTGGTCGACGACGACCTGCTGATCGGCCTGCGCTGGCTGACCGACGACGTCCCGGGCACGGGCGACCCGATCTGGGCGCTGGCCGAGAGCTTCATCCAGCGCTGCGCCGCCAGCCCGGTGCAGCACGACGAGCGCAAGACCAAGGAGGCCTACCTGATGGAGATGATCGAGGGGAGCAAGGCCGAGGCGGCGATCGTCACCGCGGCCAAGTTCTGCGAGCCCGGCCTGGACGAGCAGGTGGCCTGGTCCAAGCACCTCGATGAAGTCGGCGTGCCGTACCTGGTGCTCGAGTTCGAGGAAAAGATGACCTCTTTCGAGCAGATGGCGATGCAGCTCGAGACCTTCGCCGAATCGCTGCTGTTCGCAACCGCCTGACCGGAGCAAGACCATGAACACCGAAACACTCGAACGGGCCGCAGCGCCGGAAGCTTCCGAGTTCAACCCGATCCAGGAAGGCCAGCGCCTGATGAAGGCCTGGTACGCCAACCTCGAGCAGGCCAAGGCGCGCGGGCAGAACGTCGCCAACGTCTTCGTGATGGGCAACGCGGTCGAGATCCTGCGCGCATTCGACTTCCAGCTCGTCTTCCCGGAGATCAACTCCCTGCAGACAGGCGTGCGCAAGAAGTCGGAGGAGTACCTGCGCGAATCGGAGGACTACGGCTATTCGCCGGACGTGTGCTCCTACGTCAAGGCCGACGTGGGGCTGATCCTGCGCGAGCAGCAGCACCCGGCGGGCCAGATCCCGAAGGCGGACATCGCCATCACCTCGAACATGTGCAGCACGTTCATCAAGTGGGGCGAGATCTGGGAGCGCATGCTCAAGATGCCCACCTTCACGCTGGACCTGCCCGGCCAGCGCGGCCCGAACTGGCAGGTGCGCCGCGGCGATGCCCAGCACATGGCCGACGCGCAGTGGGTGGAGGCGCAGTTCCGCCACCTGATCGCCCGCTGCGAGGACATCACCGGCAGGCGTTTCGACTTCGACCGGCTGGCGCAGGTGCAGGACCGCGTGAACCGGATGGTGTACCACTGGAACAACGTGATGGCGCTCAATCGCGTCTGCCCCGCGCCCTACAACGCGATGCTGGACGGGCTGACCTACATCGGCATCATGAACGTCTACCGCGGCACCGAAGAGGGCGTGGAGTTCATGCGGCGCCTGGAGGAGCAGTTGCGCGCCAAGGTCGCGCGCGGCGAAGGGCGCGTGGCCGAGGAGCGCTTCCGCCTGCTGTTCTCCGGCACGCCGTGCTATGTCTCCATGCGCAGGCTGGTCGAGCTGTTCGAGAGCTGGGGCGGCGTGTTCGCCTACTCCGACTACCTCACCTTCGCGGCGGGCGGCATGGATGCCGGCGAGATGGTCTACGACACCTCGCGCCCCCTGGAGAGCCTGGCCGAGATCACGACGCTGGCCGCCCAGCGCGGGCTGTCCAACCAGTTCTTCTCGCACGAGCGGCTGGCCCAGCAGATCAAGGAGTACGACGTCGACGGCATCGTCTTCCACGGCATCAAGAGCTGCCGCTTCGTCTCCTCGGGCATGGCCGACACGCGCAACTACCTGAACCAGCGCCTCAACATCCCGAGCCTGTACATCGAGTCGGACCTGATCGACCCGCGCTACTGGTCCGATGCGCAGATCAAGAACCGCGTCGATGCGTTCTTCGAATCGCTGCACCAGCGCGGCGGTGCGGCACCCAGCCCCGGCCGGCACGCGGCCACCCCGAATGGAGGCAAGGCATGAGGTACTTCGGCGGCGTCGATGTCGGCTCGACGCAGACCAAGGCGGTGGTCCTGGACGAAGACGGCAAGCTGGTCGGGCGGGCCCTGCTGGACATGGAAACCAGCATGGTGACCATCGCCCAGGACGCGTTTCGCGCGGCACTGGCGGACGCCGGGCTGGCCGAGGCGCAGGTGGAGCGCATCGCCAGCACCGGCTACGGCCGCTACAACGTGTCGTTCGGCCACGAGCAGGTGACCGAGATCAGCTGCCACGCGCGCGGCGCGGTGGCGCTGTTTCCCGGCACGCGCACGGTGATCGACATCGGCGGGCAGGACACCAAGGCGATCTCCGTCAAGCCCGACGGCCAGGTGGCCGACTTCACGATGAACGACAAGTGCGCCGCCGGCACCGGCCGCTTCCTCGGCGCGGCGTCGTACGCGCTGGAGATGTCCTTGTCCGACCTCGGTCCGCTGGCGCAGCAATCGCGCAATCCGGTGCGCATCACGACGACCTGCACGGTGTTCGCCGAGTCCGAGATCATCAGCCACCTCTCCAAGGGCATCCTGCCGGAGGACGTGCTCATGGGCGTGCACCAGGCGATCACCAGCCGCTGCGTTTCGCTCGCGCGCCGGGTGGGCATCCACTCGGAGGTCACCTTCACCGGCGGCGTGAGCCGCAACGTCGCGATGGTCCAGCTGATCGAGGAGGCCGTGGGCATGAAGATCAACGTCAGCCCCGATGCGCACTTCTGCGGAGCGCTCGGTGCTGCGCTCTTTGCCCGCGAGCACGCGCTTTCGACCGCGGCCGCGCCGGCCGAAGCGGCCCTGGCCTAGGAGGACGGAAATGATCTACGTTGTTGGACTGGATATCGGCTCGACCTACACCAAGGCCATTGCGCTCGACGGGGACCGCAAGGTCGTGGGCACCGCCGTGCGGCGCACCGGGTTCAAGCTGGCGCAAGCCTCCGAGGCGGCCTTCGAAGACCTGCTGAAGAACTGCAGCCTGGAGCGCACGGACGTGGTCTACGTCGGCGCGACCGGCTATGGCCGCTACACCGTGCCGTTCCGCCATGCCCAGATCACCGAATTGACGGCGCACGCACAGGCAGCGGTGCACCTGTTCCCGGATACGCGAACCATCCTGGACATCGGCGGCCAGGACATCAAGGCGATCAAGGTCGACGGGGAGGGGCGCGTGCGGGCGTTCCGCCTCAACGACAAGTGCGCTGCCGGCACCGGCGCCTTCCTGGAAAAGACCGCGCGCTACCTGGGCCTCACCACCGAGGACATCGGGCCCTATGCGCTGCGGTCGACTTCCCCCAAGTCCATCAGCAGCGTCTGCGCGGTGTTCGCCGAATCGGAGGTGATCAACCACCTGTCCAACGGCATCCCCGCCGAAGACATCATGATGGGTGCGATGGTTTCGCTCGGCGGGCGCGCGATCCAGCTGATGCGGCGCGTCGGCCTGGAGCCCGGGTACATGCTCACCGGCGGCATGACCCGCAACGAGGCGATGGTGAAGGTGCTCGAAACGGCGCTGGGCGAGATCTTCCACGTCGCGCCCAACGGGCTGGGCCAGCTCAACGGCGCCTACGGGGCGGCCTACCTGGGCCTGCGCCGGGTCGAGAAGCTGCTGGCCGAGGGCAAGCCGATCCCGCCCACCGCCGCCCA
>JAKFEA010000207.1:0-7476 GCA_036675905.1 Acidovorax sp.
GGTGCTGGGCGCGAGCGGCTTCATGCTGTTCGTGGAGTTCTTCGCCGACAAGATCCCCTACGTGGATTCGGTCTGGGACGCGGCCCACACGCTGATCCGCATTCCGGCGGGCGCGGCGCTGGCCGCCGGTGCGCTGGGCGCCGACAGCACCGCCATGGCGTGGATCGCCGCGCTGGTCGGCGGTGGACTGGCGGCCACCAGCCATGCCACCAAGATGACCGCGCGCGCCGCGGTCAACACATCGCCCGAGCCGTTCTCCAACATGGCCCTCTCGCTGTTCGAGGACGGCTGGGTCGTCTTCCTGCTGTGGCTGTCGGCCACCCACCCGGCGATCTTCACCGTGGTGCTGCTGGCCAGCATCGTGGTGGCGGTGATCCTGCTGGTGGTGCTGATCAGGTTCCTGCGGGCGGTGGTGCGGGAGTTGCGTGACTTTTTCGCCGGGCGCCGCATGCGCCGGCTGTCCTGAGAAGAAACCATGTTCAAGAAGATCCTGATTGCGAACCGCGGCGAGATCGCTTGCCGCGTTGCGGCGACCGCGCGCCGCATGGGCGTGAAGACCGTCGCGGTGTATTCCGAGGCCGATGCCAACGCCAAGCACGTGTCGGCCTGCGACGAGTCCGTCGCCATCGGCGGCCCGGCGCCCAAGGACAGCTACCTGCGCTGGGAGCGCATCCTGGAGGCGGCGCGCGCCACCGGCGCTCAGGCGGTCCACCCCGGCTACGGCTTCCTCAGCGAGAACGAGGACTTCGCTCGCGCCTGCGCCGAAGCCGGGCTGGTGTTCATCGGCCCGCCGGCGTCGGCGATCCAGGCCATGGGCCTGAAGGCCGAGTCCAAGCGGCTGATGGAGCAGGCCGGCGTGCCGCTGGTGCCGGGCTACCACGGCGCCGACCAGGATCCCGCGCTGCTGCGGCGCGAGGCGGCGCGCATCGGCTACCCCGTGCTGATCAAGGCCAGCGCCGGCGGCGGCGGCAAGGGCATGCGCGCGGTCGACAAGCCCGAGGACTTCGATGCGGCCTTGGCCTCGTGCCAGCGGGAGGCGCGCAACAGCTTCGGCGACGACGCCGTGCTGGTCGAGAAATACGTGCAGCGGCCGCGGCACATCGAGATCCAGGTGTTCGGCGATACCAAGGGCAACCTGGTCTACCTGTTCGAGCGCGACTGCTCGGTGCAGCGCCGCCACCAGAAGGTGCTGGAGGAAGCGCCCGCGCCCGGCATGACGCCGCAGCTGCGCCAGCGCATGGGCGAAGCCGCCGTCGCCGCCGCCCGCGCGGTGGGCTATGTCGGCGCGGGAACGGTGGAGTTCATCGTCGAGCAGCGCCCCGGCGGCGAAATGGACTTCTTCTTCATGGAGATGAACACCCGGCTGCAGGTGGAGCACCCGGTCACCGAGGCGATCACCGGGCTGGACCTGGTCGAGTGGCAACTGCGCGTGGCCGCCGGACAGCCGCTGCCGCTGAAGCAGGACGAACTGCGGATGAACGGCCATGCCATAGAAGCCCGCATCTGCGCCGAGAACCCGGACAACAACTTCCTGCCGGCCACCGGCCAGTTGCTGGTGTACCGGACCCCGGACTGTGTCGAATTTCTCCCTCCCCCCCCGGGGGAGGGTTGGGGAGGGGGCGCTGCCCGCATCGACTCCGGCGTCCGCGAAGGCGACCCCATCACCCCCTTCTACGACTCCATGATCGCCAAGCTGATCGTGCACGGCGACACGCGCGAGCAAGCCCTGGCGCGGCTGGACGAAGCCCTGTCCCGCGTGCAGATCGTCGGCCTGGCCACCAACGTGCAGTTCCTGCGCCAGGTGGTCAAGAGCCGTTCCTTCTCGCAAGCCGACCTGGACACGGCCCTGATCCCGCGCGAGCAGGCCGTGCTGTTCGGGCAGGAGCCGGTCGGCTTCGCCATCGCGGCCGCAGCGGCCGTGGCCAGCGCCTTGCTGCGCGAACGTGCGGACGAGGGCACCGATCCCTTCAGCCGCCGCGACGGTTGGCGCGCGTACGGCGAGGCCACCCGCCGCTTCGCTTTCGACTTCGGCGGCGAGCAGCGCGAGGCGGAGCTGGTGTATCGGCGCGACGGCTCCTTGCACCTGACCGCCGATGGCCTGGCGGGCCTGCTGGAATTCCGCACGACCGCCGACGGCGCGATCGACCTGCAGTTCGACGGCCGGCGCACCGTGGCGCAGATCCATGCGCAGGGCGAGACCGACCACGTCTTCACGCCGCAGGGCGCCACGCAGATCGTCGCCGTCGACCTGCTGGCGCATGCCGGCGAGGGCGAGGCCGAGGTCGGCCGGCTGACTGCGCCCATGCCCGGCAAGGTGGTGTCCTTCGCGGTGAAGGCGGGCGAAGCCGTGAAGAAGGGCCAGGCGCTGGCGGTGCTGGAAGCCATGAAGATGGAGCACACCATCGCGGCGCCCGCCGATGGCACCGTGGCCGAGCTGCTCTACGCGCCGGGCGACCAGGTGGACGAGGGCGCGGAGCTGCTGCGGCTGCAGGCGGCCTGAACTCTCGGGGCGCCGAAAATACCGGCATGCGAATCCTGTTCCATGCGCCCGGCCACAAGCCCGGTCCCTGGCTCGATGGCCTGAAGGCGGCCCTGCCGGGCGCCGAGGTGCTCGAGTGGTCGCCCGGCGCGCCGGCTGCCGACTACGCGGTGGTGTGGGCGCCGCCCCAGCAGCTGCTCGACGAGCAGCCGCAACTCAAGGCCCTGTTCAACATGGGCGCCGGCGTCGATGCGCTGCTGCCGCTGCGGCTGCCGGCGCACACGAAACTGGTGCGGCTGGACGATGCCGGCATGTCGGTGCAGATGGCCGAGTTCGTTTGCCATGCGGTGATCCGCCACTTCCGCGAGCTCGATGGCTACGAGGCCGACATGCGCGAAGGCAAGTGGTCGTTCCGCCGGCCGCGGCTGCGCGAGGAATGGCCGGTCGGCGTGATGGGCCTGGGCGTGCTGGGCACGCGCGTGGCTCGCGCGCTGCAGCACTTCGAGTTTTCGGTCAACGGCTGGAGCCGATCGACCAGGGAGCTGGCGGGAGTCCGCTGTTTCGCCGGCCGCGAGCAGCTGGGCGACTTCCTGGCGGCCAGCCGCATCCTGGTCTGCCTGCTGCCGCTGACGCCCGGCACGCAGGACATCCTGAACAAGGACACGCTCGGCCGGCTGATGCCGGGCGGCTACCTGGTCAACGTGGCGCGCGGCGGCCACCTGGTCGAACAGGACCTGCTGGCCCTGCTGGAGCAGGGGCAGCTGGCCGGCGCCACGATCGACGTGCTGCGCGAGGAACCGCCGCCGCCGGAGCATCCGTTCTGGCGCCACCCGAAGATCACGCTGACGCCGCACACGTCGGCACGCACCCTGCGCGACGAGAGCATCGCCCAGATCGCCGGCAAGATCCGGGCGATGGAACGGGGTGAACCCGTGGCGGGCGTGGTTGACCGGGTGAGGGGATACTGATGCCAGCGCCGTGCGTGCCCCCACCCCAGCCCTCCCCCAGAGGGGAGGGAGAAAGAGCCAAATATGAAACTGCCATCCCGAGTCAAGATCGTCGACGTCGGCCCGCGTGACGGGCTGCAGAACGAGAAGGGCCATGTGCCCGCCGAGGTCAAGATCGGCCTTGTCCACCGGCTGCAGGATGCCGGGCTGAAGGAGATCGAGGTCACCAGCTTCGTCTCGCCCAAGTGGGTGCCGCAGATGGCCGATGCCGCCGAGGTGATGGCCGGCATCCAGCGCCGCCCGGACGTGCGCTACTCGGTGCTGACGCCCAACATGAAGGGCTTCGAGGCCGCGGTGCCCAGCCGCCCCGACGAGATCGTGGTGTTCGGCGCGGCCAGCGAGGCCTTCAGCCAGAAGAACATCAACTGCTCGATCGCCGAGAGCATCGAGCGCTTCGCCCCGGTGGTCGAGGCCGCGCGCGCCAAGGGCATCCATGTGCGTGGCGCCATCTCGACTGCGGTCGGCTGCCCCTACGAGGGCGAGATCGCGCCCGAACGGGTCGAGCTGGTGGCGCGGCTGATGAAGCAGATCGGCGTGCAGCACCTCGGCGTGGCCGACACCATCGGCGTGGGCACCCCGCGCAAGGTGCAGGCGGCGATGGAGGCCGCGCTGAAGCACTACGGCCTGGACGACATCTCCGGCCACTTCCACGACACCTACGGCCAGGCGCTGGGCAACACGCTGGCCTGCCTGGAAATGGGCATCTGGCAGTTCGACACGTCCTCGGCCGGCCTGGGCGGCTGCCCCTACGCCAAGGGTGCCACCGGCAACGTCGCCACCGAGGACGTGGTCTACATGCTGCACGGCCTGGGCATAGAGACCGGCATCGACCTGGACAAGCTGGTCGACGCGGGGAAGTACATCAGCGATTTCCTGCAGCGCAAGCCCAATTCGCGGGCGGCCACGGCGATATTGAACAAGCGGGCAGGGTGATGTGCGGCGGTGAACTGAATTCGCTTCCCGACGGCGTGCAGCGCGTGGCGCGCGTGCTGCAGGAACAAGGCCACCCCCACGCCCCCGTGATGCTCGACGACGCCGCGCGCACGGCGCAGCAGGCGGCCGACGCACTGGGCATCGCCGTCGGCCAGATCGCCAAGAGCATCATCTTTCGCCGCAAGTCCGACGATGCGGCGGTGCTGGTGGTCACCTCGGGCGACCGGCGGGTGGACGAGAAGAAGGTCGATGCGCTGGTCGGCAAGACCGGTCGCGCCGATGCCGATTTCGTCAAGGCCCGCACCGGCTACTCGATCGGCGGCGTGTCGCCGGTTGGCCATGCGCAGCCGCCCGTCACGCTGATCGACCGCGAGCTGTTCCGCTTCCAGGAGATCTGGGCAGCAGCGGGACATCCGCACGGCGTGTTCAAGCTGCGGCCCCAGGACCTGGAGCGCCTGACCGGCGCGCCGGTCGCCGACGTGGTGCAGGAGCCCGCTGCGTGACTTCGTACGCGGCGAAGCAGGTGCAGCGCAAGCTGCGCGACATCGCCGCGCTGCCCGCCGGCGAGCCCGTGCCGTCCCCCTGCATCTGCATCTGCCGCGTAGACCCTCGCAGCGGCCTGTGCGATGGCTGCTTCCGCACGATGGACGAGATCGCCGGCTGGACCTCGATGGGCGACGCCGGCAAGCGCGAGGTCTGGCTGCGCCTCGGCGAGCGCGCCGCCGCCACGAAACCCGCCCAATCGAACAACGCCGGAGAGCCGACTGCATGAAGCCCATCACCTTCTACCTCGACTTCATCTCGCCTTACGCGTATCTCGCCTTCGAGCAGCTGCCGCGGGCGCTGGAGGGCCTGAGCTACCAGGTCGAGTACCGGCCGGTGCTGTTCGCGGGCCTGCTCAAGCACCATGGCCAGCTCGGGCCG
Organism: Acidovorax sp.; assembly: GCA_036675905.1. Lineage (GTDB taxonomy): Bacteria > Pseudomonadota > Gammaproteobacteria > Burkholderiales > Burkholderiaceae_C > Ramlibacter. The sequence continues at coordinate 5,344 of JAKFEA010000207.1, forward strand.
GCCGAGATCGCCGGCAAGCGCGAATGGACCTATCGCCAGGTCCTCTGGCTCGCGCATGCCAACGGCATCCCGATGCAGATGCCGTCGGCGCACCCCTTCAATCCGCTCGGCCTGTTGCGGCTGGCGCTGGCCTGCGGGCCGAACCGCTTTGTATGCGAAACCTTGCTCCGGCACGTGTGGCGCGGCGGCGCCGATGCGGCGGATGCGGGCCGACTGCAGGCGCTGCAGCAAGAGCTGGCGCCTCCTCGCGACCCGGGTTCCGATGAGGTGAAGAACGAGTTGAAACAGGCGACGCAGGCGGCGATCGACCGTGGCCTGTTCGGCGTGCCGACCCTGGCCGTCGACGACAAGCTGTTCTGGGGATTCGACGCGTTGCCAATGCTGCGGGCTTACCTGCAGGGCGACGACTGGTTCGCCGCCAACTGGGACGCCGCAGCTCAGGCGGTCGACGCCCCCGCTATTTCATCCCGGCGAAAGCCGGGATCCGTCGCCAGCTGACCGAATCGCGCAAGCCGTGATGGGCGGCAGAGCCCCTTCGCCCGCATCACCGGGGGCTCATCCCTAGAATGTTCGGCCTCCCATGAGAACAACGGCCGTATGACCCAGGGTTTGATCCGCATTCGCGGCGCCAGGCAGCACAACCTCAAGAACCTCGACCTCGACCTGCGCACCGGCGAACTGACGGTGGTCACCGGCCCGAGCGGCTCGGGCAAGTCCAGCCTGGTGTTCGACACGCTCTACGCGGAAGGGCAGCGCCGTTACGTGGAGACCTTCTCCGCCTACGCGCGCCAGTTCCTGGACCGCATGGACAAGCCGGCGGTGGACCGGGTCGAAGGCGTGCCGCCGGCCATCGCCATCGACCAGACCAACCCGGTGCGCTCGTCGCGCTCCACGGTTGGCACGATGACGGAGCTGAACGACCACCTCAAGCTGCTGTTCGCGCGGGCGGCCGAGCTGTTCGACCGCAAGACGGGGCGGCGGGTGCGGCACGACACGCCGGAGACGGTCTATGCGGAACTGATGGCGCGCACGCGAGACGGCGATCCGCGCCTGGTCGTGACGTTCCCGGTGGAGTTGCCGGCCAGCGCCACGCCGGAGGAGGTCGAGCAGTGGCTGGCCGCCAGCGGCTTCACCCGCGTTCAGGCGCAGCGTGAAGTGTCGACCGTCACCGGGCCGCGCAAGGTGCTGGACGTGGTGGCCGACCGCTTCCGCATCCAGGGCGTGGAGAAGGTCCGCGCGATCGAGGCGATCGAAGTGGCGCTCAAGCGCGGGGCGGGGCGGATGAGTGTGTATGCGGCGCGAGCGCCCCTCACCCCAGCCCTCTCCCCGGAGGGGAGAGGGAGCGAGAGCGCTGAACTCCCTCTCCCGCTTGCGGGAGAGGGCGGGGGTGAGGGTGCATTCGATGTCTGGCGCTTCTCCACCGGCCTGCACTGCCCCGACAGCGACATCCGCTACGCCGACCCGATCCCCTCGATGTTCTCGTTCAACTCGCCGGTGGGCGCATGCGAGACCTGCCGCGGCTTCGGCCGCGTGATCGGCGTCGACTACGGCCTGGTGATCCCCAACGACAAGCTCACGCTGCGCGCCGGCGCGATCAAGCCGATGCAGACGCCGGCCTGGCAGGAGTGCCAGGACGACCTGATGCGGCACGCCGAAACCGCGGGCATCCCGCGCGACACGCCCTGGTACAAGCTCACGCCCGAGCAGCAGCACTGGGTGATCCACGGCACGCCCAGCTACAAGGAAGGCAACTGGAACAAGCAGTGGTACGGCGTGCGGCGCTTCTTCGAGTACCTGGAGAGCAAGGCCTACAAGATGCACATCCGGGTGCTCTTGTCCAAGTACCGCAGCTACACGCCCTGCGACGCCTGCGGCGGTGCGCGCCTCAAGCTGGACAGCCTGCTGTGGCGGCTGGGTGGCAAGGACGATGCCGACGCGGTGCTGGAACCCGGCAAGCGGTTCATGCCCGTGGGCGTGGACTGGACGCGCGAGCAACTGGAGGCGCTGCCGGGGCTGTCGCTGCACGACTTGATGCTGCTGCCGATGGACCGGTTGCGGAAGTTTTTCGCACGTCTTTCTCCCTCCATCGCCTTGGGAGGGCCCCGCCTTTCTCCCTCCCGCACCGGGGGAGGG
>JAKFEA010000208.1:0-24143 GCA_036675905.1 Acidovorax sp.
GTGACGGTCTGCAGGCGCGGCTTGATGATGCGGTTGACCAGGTCGTTGATCTGCAGCGGCGTGTAGGTGTCGCTGGTGAAGGCCAGCCACATCACCGGGAAGGCGTCGGCCTCGACCTTGGCGATCACCGGCTCGTCGATCTCCTGCGGCAGCTTGTTGCGCACGCGCGAGGTCCGGTCGCGCACTTCGGCGGCGGCGGCGTCGGCGTCCTTCTCCAGCCGGAAGCGCACCGAAATCTGGCTCTGCTCGGGCCGGCTGATGGAGGTGATCACGTCCACCGCGTCGATGCCGGCGATGGAGTCCTCCAGCGGCTTGGTGACCTGGGATTCGATCACTTCGGCCGAGGCGCCGGCGTACTTGACGCTGACGGTCACCACCGGCTCGTCGATCTTGGGGTACTCGCGCACGGCGAGCCGGTCGAAGCTGACGGCGCCGATCAGCACCACCAGCAGCGACAGCACGGTGGCGAACACCGGCCGCCGGATCGCGATCTCGGGCAGTTGCATGGCGCTCTCCTGGCCTCGCCGTTACCGGACCGCGGCGGCCGCGATCCGGCACGGATGGGCGCGGTCGGCCCCGGCGGCTTCGGCCGGCGCGGCGGGCTGGGCTTTCGCGGCAGCCCCGGGCGCCGCGTTGGCGGCCGCCCCGTTGGCGCCCTGCCCGCCGACCTCGACCACCCGGACCACCATGCCGTCACGCTGGATGCGCTGGTGCCCGGCAGTGACGATCACGTCCCCCGTCCGCAGGCCTTCGGTGATTTCCACCCTCCCCGGCTGCCGGATACCGGTCTTGACTTCCACCCGCTGCGCCGTCTTGCTGTCGTGGTCGGGCCCCTCGACCAGGCGGAAAACGAACTGCCGGTCGCCTTGCGGCACGATCGCCTCCTCCGGCACCACTTTCGCGTCCGGGCGTTCGCCGAATACGGCGGTGATGCGCGCGAACATGCCGGGGCGAAGGGCAAGCTGCCGGTTGTCGATGCAGCCGCGGATGCCGATCGAGCGGCCATTGGCGTCCACCAGCGGGTCGATCGCCTGGATCACCGCCTCCCAGCGGCGGCCCGGCAGCGCGTCGGTCTGCACGTACGCGGTCTGTCCCACTTTCACCTTGGTCTGGTAGCGCTCGGGCATGCGGAAGTCGACGTACAGCGCGTCCAGGTCTTCCAGGTTGACGATGTCGGCACCGTCCTTGAGGTAGTCGCCGACGTTGACGCTGCGGATGCCGGCAATGCCGTCGAACGGCGCCACGATGCGCAGGCGCGCCGCCGTCGCCTCGGCCAGCGCCAGCTTGGCCTGGGATACTTGCAGGTTGGCCGCGCTCTCGTCGACCTGGCGCTGGCTGATGAAGTTCTGCGCCACCAGCTCCTGGTTGCGGTTGTGGTTGGCGCGGGCAATCGACAGTTCGGCCCGCGCCTGCTGCACCTGTGCGCGCGGCAACTGGTCGTCCAGCTGCACCAGCAGCTGCCCGCGCTGCACCCGCTGGCCGTCGCGGAAATTCAGCTGCGTCACGCGCCCGCTCACCTCGGGCCGCACGATCACGCTGCGGCGCGAACGCAGGCTGCCCACGGCCTGGGCGTCGTCGGCCAGCCGCATCACCTCCACGCGCGTGACTTCGACCGCGGGCGCCCGGGCCGCGGCGCCGGGGGCCGGCGAAGAAGTGGACACGTCGGCCGTCTCCTGCGCCGAAGTTGCCGGTGCCTTGTGCTGGTACCACCAAGCCGCTGCCGATGCAGCCGCGATGCCGACGACGGCGATCACCGTGTAGAGGGGCCTGGATGCCATGTACTGCGTGCCTGGGAATGCGCCGTGAGTCGCGAACACGTCAATGTAGCAGCCGCGCCGGGCGCTGCCATGCGCGCAAGCCCGCCCCCGGCTTGGGCCCGGGCACCCGCGCGCAGAGCTTTACCTCAGGTTTACAGCGTGGCCCGGCGCGGCGCCAGCACCTGCTCCACGCCCCGGTTGGCCAGCGCGTCGGCGCGCTCGTTGCCGGGATCGCCGTTGTGGCCGCGCACCCAGCGCCAGTCGATCACGTGCCCGCTGTCCTGCACCAGCTGGTCGAGCTGCTGCCACAGCTCGACGTTCTTCACGGGCGCCTTGCTCGCCGTGCGCCAGCCCTTGGCCTTCCAGCCCGGCAGCCACTCTGTCATGCCCTTGAGCACGTACTGGCTGTCGAGGTACAGCGTGACGTTGCAGGGCCGCTTGAGGGCCGACAGCGCCTGGATCACGGCCATCAGCTCCATGCGGTTGTTGGTGGTGCTGCGCTCGCCGCCGAACAGCTCCTTTTCGGTGCCGCCGGACTGCAGCAGCACGCCCCAGCCGCCCGGGCCGGGGTTGCCCTTGCAGGCGCCGTCGGTGTAGATCACGATCTGGTTCAAGAAATCTCCTGCTGCATCTCGGGCTGGGGCCGCCGGTTGGCCAAGGGCACCGGCGCCGTCGCGATGGATTTGGCCGGCTTCCACCGCCGGCCCATCATCCTCATGCCGCGCACCCGCTTGGTGGCGACGACGAAATAGACGGCGCCGAAGATCGGCCACCAGCGCTCGCCCACCGGGTCCATCCAGTCGAACCGCTCCAGCCAGCGGTCGGTGGTCAGCGCCGGGCGGTAACAGCCGAAGCTGCCGGTCTCGACCTCGAAGTTGAGCAGCCGCAGCCAGTCGCGCAGGCGGCGGTAGCCGATGAACTCGTCGGCATCCGGCAAGTACAGCTGGCCGAACCCCAGCCGCCGGTACAAATGCGCGCGGCGCTGGCGCAATCCCCACAGGCTGGCCGGGTTCAGGCAGGAAATCACGACCTTGCCCTCGGGCACCAGCACGCGCTCGACCTCGCGCAGCGTGGCGTGCGGATCCAGATTGAGCTCCAGCGAATGCGGCAGCACCACCAGGTCCAGGCTGCTGGCCTCGAAGGGCAGCGCCGCATAGTCGGCCAGCAAGGCCGGACGGCGCGTGCCCTCGTCCAGCGGACGCAGGTGGCGCAGCCCCAGCCACTTGTGCGGCATGCGGTTGGCGGCGAGGGTGTCGAGCTCCGGCAAACCGAGCTGCAGCGCGTGGTAGCCGAAGATGTCGCTCACGGCGAGGTCGAATTCGGCCCGCTCCCAGGCCAGCACGTAGCGGCCCGGAGGCGTCTCGAACCACTCGTGCATTCCTATAATCGCATCGCTCATGAAGTTGGTTCCTCTGCCCGCCTTCCAGGACAACTACCTTTGGGTGTTGCACGACGGACATCGGGCGCTGGTGGTCGACCCGGGCGACGCGCGGCCGGTGCTCGATTTTCTCGCGCAAGCCGGCCTGCAGCTCGAGGCGATTCTAGTCACGCACCACCACCCGGACCACATCGGCGGGCTGGCGCAAGTGCGCGATGCCACCGGCGCCGCGGTGTACGGGCCGGCACGCGAAGCCATCCCCGGCCCGCTGCGGCGGCTGGCCCAAGGCGACCGCGCAACGGTGCTCGGCCTCGACTTCCAGGTCATCGACGTGCCCGGCCACACGGCCGGCCACATTGCTTATTTCACCGACGGCGACGAAGGCGGCCCGCTGCTGTTCTGCGGCGACACGCTGTTCTCCGGCGGCTGCGGCCGGCTGTTCGAGGGCACGCCGGCGCAGATGCTGGCTTCGCTGGACGCGCTGGCGGCCCTGCCGAACGCCACGCGCATCTGCTGCGCCCACGAGTACACCCTGTCCAACCTGCGCTTCGCGCGCGCGGTCGAGCCCGGCAACGAGGCGCTGGCCACATACCAGCGCCACTGCGAGGACCTGCGCGCCCGCGGCGAACCCACCTTGCCCGCCACGATCGGCGAGGAAAAGCGCATCAACCCCTTCCTGCGCAGCCGCGAGCCCGCCGTCGCGGCCGCCGCGCGGGCCTTCAACGGCGCCAGCGCCGAGGATGAAGTGGCCGTGTTCGCCGCCATCCGCCAGTGGAAGAACGAATTCAGATGAGAGTCCTGCTGCAGGCCGCCGGCCTGGCGATCACGCTCTGGCTGGCCGGCTGCGCAAGCACGCCGGGCACCGACGCCCCTCCCTCCCCCGCCAACAACGCCGAAGCAGCATCCAGCACTGCGGCCAAGGCGCCCTCCGGCCCTCCGGTGGTGCCCAGCGGCCCGCTCACCCCGATCACGGCCATCCACTCCAGCTCCCGCAGCGTCGCCGCCCTGCAGCCGCCGGCCGACCTGTGGGAGCGCATCCGCGGCGGCTTCGCCATGCCGGACATCGACTCGGACCTGGTGCGCCAGCATGAGCAGTGGTACGCGAGCCGGCCCGAGTACATGCAGCGCATGACCGACCGGTCGCGCAAGTACCTGTTCCACATCGTCGAGGAGCTTGAGCGGCGCGGCATGCCCAGCGAGCTGGCGCTGCTGCCCTACATCGAGAGCGCCTTCAACCCGCAGGCCGTCTCCAGCGCCCGCGCCGCCGGCATGTGGCAGTTCATGCCCGCCACCGGCCGCGACTACGACCTCAGGCAGAACTTCTTCCGCGACGACCGCCGCAACGTGCTGGCCTCCACCCGCGCCGCGCTGGACTACCTGCAGCGCCTGTACGGCATGTTCGGCGACTGGCATCTGGCGCTGGCGGCGTACAACTGGGGCGAAGGCAGCGTCGGCCGCGCCATCGCCGCCAACAAGCGGCAGGGGCTGGGCACGCGCTATGTCGACCTGAAGATGCCGGCCGAGACGCGCAACTACGTGCCCAAGCTGCTGGCGGTCAAGAACATCATTTCCGACCCGGACAAGTTCCGCGCCGAGCTGCCCGTCATCGAGAACCACCCGTACTTCGACGTGGTGACGGTGAACCGCGACATCGACATCGAACTGGCCGCCCGGCTGGCCGACGTGGCGCTGGACGACTTCAAGGCACTGAATCCGCAGCTCAACCGGCCGGTGATCCTGGCCGCCGGCACGCCGCAGATCCTGCTGCCCTGGGACAACGCCAAGGTGTTCTCCCGCAACCTGGCCGAGTACAGCGAGGGCCGCTTCGCCAGCTGGACGGCCTGGACCGTGCCCGGAACCATGAGCGTGGCCGAGGTCGCCCGGCGGGTGGGCATGAGCGAGTCGGAGCTGCGCAGCGTCAACACCATCCCGCCCCGCATGCTGGTCAAGGCCGGCTCGGTGCTGGTGGTCCCGCGTCCGCCCAGCAAGCAGGACGACGTGGCCGGCCACGTGGCGCAGAACGGGCAGCTCGCGCTGGCGCCCGAAGTGACCTTGCGCCGCCGCGTCGTCAAGGCCGGCAAGCGCGACTCGGTCGCGACCATCGCCAAGCGCTACCACGTGTCGGCGGCGCAGGTCGCGGACTGGAACGACGTCGCCGCCGGCGCCAGCTTCAAGTCGGGACAGAAGATCGTGGTCTACGTGCCCGTGCGGGCCAAGGCGACCCGCGCGAAGAGCGGCCACCGGGTCAAGCAGGTCAGCAGCCGCAAGAAGGCGGTGCCCAAGAAGCGGCGGCGCTGAGCCGCACGGCGCCTGCGGCTACAGCTTCTCGGTCTCGCCCGCCTTGGGCTGCCATTTCATCAGCCGCTTCTCGATGCGCCCGACCAGGCCGTCCAGCGCCAGCGCGAAGGCCGTCAGCACCACGATGCCGGCGAACACCGTGTTGACGTCGAAGGTGCCTTCGGCCTGCAGGATCAGGTAGCCCACGCCGCGCGCCGAGCCCAGGTATTCGCCCACCACCGCGCCGACGAAAGCCAGGCCCACCGAAGTGTGCAGGCTGGAGAACACCCAGCTGGTGGCGCTGGGCAGGTACACGGTGCGCAGCAGCTGGCGCTGGTTGGCGCCCAGCATGCGGGCATTGGCCAGCACCACCGGGCTGACTTCGCGCACGCCCTGGTACACGTTGAAGAACACGATGAAGAACACCAGCGTGACGGCCAGCGCCACCTTGCTCCAGATGCCCAGGCCGAACCACAGGCCGAAGATCGGCGCCAGGATCACGCGCGGCATGGAGTTGGCCGCCTTCACGTAGGGGTCGAGGATCGCGCTGGCGGTGGGCGCCAGGGCCAGCCAGAGGCCGAATGCCAGGCCCATCAGCGTGCCGATGGCGAAGGCCAGCACCGTCTCCAGCAGAGTCACGCCCAGGTGGATGTAGATGTCGGCGCGGCCTTCCAGGCCTTCCGGGAACAGCCCGTTGGCCGGCAGGCCGAAGGGCAGGAACCAGGACCAGATGCGGCCGACCACCTTGATCGGCTCGCCGATGAAGAAGGCGGTCTGCTCGTCACGCGAGGCCAGTTGCCAGATCCCCATCACGAGGACCAGCACGCCGACCTGCCATGCGCGCAGGTTCCTGTCGTTGGGACGCAGGGTGCTCCACATGGTCATGCGGCCTTTTGCAGTTGCTGGGCGTAGCCCTTGAGGACTTCCTCGCGCAGCTCGGCCCAGATGCGCGCGTGCAGTTCCACGAAGCGCGGGTCGTTGCGGACCTCGGCCACGTCGCGCGGGCGCGGCAGGTCGATGGCAAACTCGCCGATCGGGTGCGTGGCCGGCCCGGCCGACAACACCACCACGCGATCGCTCATCGCAATGGCTTCGTCCAGGTCGTGCGTGATGAACAACACCGCCTTTCGCTTGGCGGCCCACAGCTCCAGCACCTCGTTCTCCATCAGCTGGCGCGTCTGGACGTCGAGCGCCGAGAAGGGTTCGTCCATCAGGATGATGTCCGGATCCAGCGCCAGCACCTGCGCGAGTGCGGTGCGCTTGCGCATGCCGCCCGAGAGCTGGTGCGGGTAGCGGTCCTCGAAGCCGGCCAGGCCCACCCGGGCCAGCCACGCCCTGGCCTGCTCGCGTGCCTCGGCGTCCGCGATGCCCCGGTACTGCAGGCCGACCATCACGTTGTCGATCGCGCTGCGCCAGGGCATCAGCGCTTCGGTCTGGAACATGTAGCCGGCGCGGCGGTTCAACCCGTCCAGCGGCTCGCCGAACACGCGCACCTCGCCCGAGGAGGCCTGCAGCAGGCCGGCGCCGATGTTCAGCAGCGTGGACTTGCCGCAGCCGGTGGGCCCGACCACCGACACGAACTCGCCGGCGGCGATGCGCAGCGTGGTGCCGGCCACCGCGGTGTAGCGCTGGCCGGGGTCGTCCTTGGACCGGAACGTGACGGTGATGTCCTGCAATTCGAGCGCGTGCGGCATGGGATGCAAGCCTACCAAACGGAAGAGCCGCCGCGGCGGGCGAAAAAAAGCCGACCCGCAGGCCGGCTTCGCCGGGAGCCGTGGCTCAGGCCTTGTACTTTTCCTTGGCCCGGCGCGCGAACTCGTTGGTGTAGGTCTTGGCCAGGTCGATGCGGTCGCTCTTGACCGTCGGGATGAAGCTCGAGAGCGCGCGCAGCGCCGTGCGCGCACCTTCGTCGGGCAGCATGCCGTCGAGCGAGATCGCCTCGCGCACCTTGTTGAACGAAGCCAGGTACAGCGCGCGGTCGCCGAGCAGGTAGGCATCGGGCACCGTCTTGATGATGTCGCTGGGGCCGGCCGTCTGCAGCCACTTGAGGGCGTGCACCACCGCGTTGGCCAGCGCCTGGCAGGTGTTGGGGTTCTTCTGCACGAACTCGGCGTGCGTGTAGAAGCAGGCCGCCGGCATGGGACCGCCGAAGACCTCCTGCGTGCCCTTGAGCGTGCGGGTGTCGCTGATGATCTTGACCTCGCCCTTCTGCTCTAGCATGGTCATCACCGGGTCGGTGTTGCTCATGGCGTCGATCTGGCCCGAGCGCAGCGCCGTCAGCGCGCCGGCCGAGGTGCCCACGCCGACGTAGCTGACGTCCGCGGCCTTGAGGCCGGCGCGCGAGAGCACCAGGTTGGCCACCATGTTGGTGGACGAACCCGGAGCCGACACGCCGATCTTCTTGCCGCGCAGGTCGGCCACGGACTTGAAGCCGGGCATGGCCCTGGTGGACACGCCCACGGCGATCTGCGGCGCCCGGCCCATCAGCACGATGGACTGGATGAACTGGTTCTTGCTTTGCAGGTTGATGGTGTGCTCGTACGCGCCGCTGACCACGTCGGCCGAGCCGCCCATCAGCGCCTGCAGCGAGCGCGAGCCGCCCGCGAAATCGGCGATCTCGACGTCCAGGCCCTCGGCCTTGAAGTAGCCCAGTTGCTCGGCGATGGTGAGCGGCAGGTAGTAGAAGGCCGCCTTGCCGCCGACGGCGATGGAGACCTGGGGCTTCTCGAGCCGGTTCTGTGCGCGCAGCGCAGGGGCCGCCAGCACGGCGGCGGTGGCGGTCGCCGCCAGCGTGAAGCCGCGGCGGGTGATGGTGCTTTTCATTGTGGGAAACCTCTCTGGTGCAGCTCAGGCGAGGGTAGTCGGCAGCCCCGCCAACCGCATCCGGAACATCCCGTGCGGGTTTCCACGTAAAGGGAAACGCAACGCGACGGATGCGTGCGCTGCCGCGGTGCGCGACTGTCGCGCGCGTTACCGCACGGCCGAGAGCAGGATGGCGAGGTTCACCAGGAAGGCGGCGGCCCAGACGGCGGACCGCACCGTCGGCAGTCCCGCCACGTACATGGCGATGAAGATGGTGCGAAGCGTGACGAACAGCACGGCCAGGATGTCGATGCGCGTCTGCGGCGCCCCGAGCTGGTGCGCGATGATCACCGCGCCGATGAACAGCGGCAGCGCCTCGAAGCTGTTGGCCTGGGCGGCGTTGGCGCGGGCGCGCCAATCGGTCTGGCGGGCCAGCCAGCCGCGCGGGTCACGGTTGTCGAACCCACCCTGGCTGCGCGGCTTGCCCAACCCGCCCGACTTGGCCAGGTACGCGCAGGCATAGGGCAGCAGTGCGGCAACCAGCACGCACCAGTAGGCCACGGTGAAGCGGGTGGGTCCCATCGGTCTCCTCGGTCCTTGTCGTCCTGGATTCAGCGCCGGTCCACAAGGGCGTGCGCGATCGTGCCCAGGTCGACGTATTCGAGCTCGCTGCCGGCGGGCACGCCGCGCGCCAGGCGCGTGACGGCCAGCCCGCGCTGCTTGAGCGCCTCGCCGATCACGTGCGCGGTGGCTTCGCCTTCCGCGGTGAAGTTGGTGGCGAGGATGACCTCCTGCACCTCGCCGTCGGTGGCGCGGTCGAACAGCTTGCCCAGGCCGATGTCGCGCGGGCCGATGCCGTCCAGCGGGCTGAGCTTGCCCATCAGCACGAAGTAACGGCCCCGGTAGGCGGCGGTGCGCTCGACTGCGGCCTGGTCGGCCGGCGTCTCCACCACGCACAGCTTGCTGGCGTCGCGCTGGGGATCGCGACAGGTGGCGCAGACCTCGTCCTCGGTGAAGGTGTGGCACAGGCTGCAATGGCGCACGCGCGCCACCGCCTGTTGCAGCGCCTGCGCGAGCAGCTGCGCGCCTTCGCGGTCGTGCTGCAGCAGGTGGTAGGCCATGCGCGAGGCGGACTTCACCCCGACGCCGGGCAGCCGGCGCAGGGCTTCGACCAGGGCATTGAGCGTGGAGTCAGCCAAGGGATTTCCGCTCGAAGCGCGCCCCGGGGCCACAGCCACGAGCTTGCGTCATCGGCCGCTCAGAAAGGAAGCTTCATCCCGCCCGGCAGGCCCGGCATGCCGGCGGTGATCTTCGCCATCTTCTCCTGCGAAGTCTCCTCCGCCTTGCGCACGGCCGCATTGAACGCGGCCGCCACCAGGTCTTCCAGCATGTCCTTGTCGTCGGCCAGCAGGCTCGGGTCGATCTCGACCCGCTTGACGTCGTGCTTGCAGGTCATGGTGACCTTGACCAGGCCGGCCCCCGACTCGCCCGTCACCTCGATGTGGGCGAGTTCGTCCTGCGCCTTCTTCAGGTTGTCCTGCATGGCCTGGGCCTGCTTCATCAGGCCGGCGAGCTGTCCCTTGTTGAACATGTGGCTTCCTTCTGCGGCATGGGCGCCGCGCAACGGGTGGATTGTGCCTTTCAGGTGGGCCGGATGCCGCCCGGCGCGATCCTCGCGCCCAGGTCGCGCACCATCTGCTGCACGAACGGGTCGTTCTGCACCGTTTCCTCGGCCTGGCGCTGGCGCTCGGCGGCGGCCGCGGCGTTGCGCCGGGCCGGGCTGTCGGACACCGCGCCGACCTCGACGCCCAGCGTGACTTCGTGGCCCGCCGCGACCAGGGCGGCCTGCAGGCGCTCGCGCGAGTTGCCCTGGTTGAGCGACTCGCGCTCCACGCGCAGCAGCCAGTGGCCCTCGTCGCGGGCGACCAGCTGCGACTGCAGCGCGAGTTCGCGCACCAGCGCCGTGATGGCATCGGCGGCCAACAAGCGCTGCACGGCGTCGTACCAGAAGTCGCCGTCCTCGGTCGGCACGAAGCTCGTGGCAGGCACGGCGGCATCGCGGGCCGACTCGGGCTGCTGGCGCACCGGCATGCCCATGACGTGCCCATTGGGCGGGGGCCGCTCGGTCGCAGGGCGGGCGGGCACGCGCGAGGGCGGGTCCACCACCGGGAGCAAGCGACCCGGCGGAAGCGTGGGCGCCGGGGCAACGGTTGCGGGCGCGGGCGAAGCAGCAGGCGGGGCAGGACTCGCGGCCGGGATCCTGGCGTGGTCGATCGCGGCCGGAACGGGCGGTGCCGAGGCCTCAACCGGCGCAGGGACACGGGCTGGAGCTGTCGCTGCCTCTACCGCCGGAGCGGGCGCCGGTGGGCGCCGCTCAGGCGACGGCGCTGTGCTCAGAGTTTTTTTTTCCGCCGTGGCCGTGGCCGCTGCCGCGCCTGGCTTGAATGCCAGCAGCCGCAGCAGCACCATGGTGAGCCCGGCGTATTCGTCGGGTGCCAGCCCCAGTTCGGCCCGTCCATGCAGGCACAGGGTGTAGAGCAGCTGGGTCTCGTCGGGCGGCACCAGCGTGGCCAGCCGGGCGATCTCCGCGTCGTCGGGGTCGCCGGCATCGCCGGCTTCGGGAACGGCCTGCACCACCGCCATGCGCTGCAGCACCGCCGCCATCTCCTCCAGCGCGCCGGCCGCGGACAAGCCGTGGGTGCGCAGCGCTTCCGAGATCTCCAGCACCGAGCGCGCATCCGCCGCAGCCAGCGCCTCGACCAGCCGGAACACGTGCGTGCGGTCCACGCTGCCCAGCATCTGGCGCACCGACTCTTCCTGCAGCGCGCCATCACCGAACGCGATCGCCTGGTCGGTCAGCGACAGCGCATCGCGCATCGAGCCGCGGGCCGATCGCGCCAGCAGGCGCAAGGCCTGCGGCTGCGCCTGCACGCCCTCGGCCGCGAGCACGCGCACCAGGTGCTCCTGCACCGTCTCGGGCGCCATGGGCCGCAGGTTGAACTGCAGGCAACGCGAGAGCACCGTGACGGGCACCTTCTGCGGATCGGTGGTGGCCAGCACGAACTTGAGGTACTCGGGCGGCTCCTCCAGCGTCTTGAGCATGGCGTTGAACGCATGCCCGGTCAGCATGTGCACCTCGTCGATCATGAAGACCTTGAAGCGCCCCTGCACCGGCTTGTAGACCGCCTGCTCCAGCAGCGACTGCACCTCGTCGACGCCGCGGTTGGAGGCGGCATCCAGCTCGGTGTAGTCGACGAAGCGGCCGGCGTCGATCTCGGTGCAGGCCTGGCACACGCCGCAGGGCGTGGCCGTGATGCCGCCGTTGCCGTCCGGCCCCTGGCAGTTGAGCGACTTGGCCAGGATGCGCGACACCGTGGTCTTGCCCACGCCGCGTGTGCCGGTGAACAGGTAGGCGTGGTGCAGCCGCTGCTGCGCCAGCGCATTGGAGAGCGCCTGCACCACGTGCTCCTGGCCGACCATCTCGCCGAAGGTCTTCGGCCGGTACTTGCGGGCGAGCACGAGGTAGGACATCGCGGCGATTCTAAGGTCGCGTTCACGTGGCACCGGAGCCCCTCTCGCCTACAATCGACCCTGACGGGCCTCCCCGCATGGTGAAGCGGCCAACCGGGTCAGGTGGGGAACCAAGCAGCCCTAACTGCGGAGCCAGTGCCGGGGGTAAGGCTCGTCACCCCTCCCCTCTTCTCCGATCGCCATTCGCGCCGTTCAAGCGGACTGGCGCCGTGCCGCGACAGCCGCCGACAACCAACGGCGGAGGCGTCCCACAAGCCCCGCGCTGAGCCAGCCCGACACTGCCCTCGCATCCCGAGGGAGATCGCCATGCGTCACTGGGCTTCCCCGTCCTGCCGGTCGCAATTGCGCGCGCATCGCGCGCCGCGGACCCTGTTCTGGATCCTCGCATGCAGCACGCCGCTGGCGCTCGCGCAGGCTCCTGCCATCGCGGTGCAAGGCTTCGATGGGCCGCCGTCCTCTGCCGATCTTCCGCGGCTGCCGCCATTGGCACTGACCGTCACACCCTCGTTGCCATCGGCGCGACCGTGGCAGGACGGCCACGACGTCGGCCTGAGCTGGCGCGCGCGGCTGGTGGACGACAAGGTGATCGACATCACGGCCTGGCGCCGCATGCCGCAGCAGCCGTTCGACGCCATCAGCCAGATCCGGCAGCGCGACCCCCTTTACGGCGCGCGGGTGGAGATGAAGCTGGCGCCGGCGCGCACCCGCTTCGCCACCGAGTTGCGCGCCATCGGCCTGCAGCTGGACAACGGCGCCCGCATCCTGCTGCGCCGCAAGGACGGCAACCCCACGCTGTACTACAGGTCGCAGTTCTGAACCGGATCGACCCGCGGACTTCGCTATGGCGTCGATAGCGGCAGGCCTGCGGGCTGCCGACGGAAGGGGCAAGGCCTTTCTGCCAGAATCGTCAGGACCCAAGGCCTCGCACCCAAGAAAGGAATATCCATGGCCAGCGACCTCATCAAGCATGTCTCCGACGCCAGCTTCGAAGCCGACGTCCTGAAAGCCGGCAAGCCCGTGCTGGTGGACTACTGGGCCGAATGGTGCGGCCCGTGCAAGATGATCGCGCCCATCCTGGACGAGGTGTCCGCCACCTACCGGGACAAGCTGCAGATCGCCAAGATGAACGTGGACGAGAACCGGGACGTCCCGGCCAGGTACGGCATTCGCGGCATTCCGACGCTCATGCTGTTCAAGGACGGCCAGCTGGCCGCCACCAAGGTCGGCGCCATGAGCAAGGCGCAGCTCACGGCTTTCCTGGACCAGCAGCTCGGCTGAGCGGATACGCTTTCCCGTTCCGGCCGCCGGGGCCGCTCTACCCCGGCCAGTTCCCTGCCCCTATAATTTCCCCGCTGACCCGCCGCAAAGCCGGCGGCAGCTTCCCAGAGTTCCCGGTCTGCAAGGCGCCCACCGCCTTGGCGAACGACCCTCCCCCACAACACCGAACACAGCGCCCCGCCGGGGTGCACCCACCGCAGCCGCAGCCATGCATCTGAACGAACTCAAGGCGCTCCACGTTTCCGAAGTCCTCAAGCAAGCCGAAGAGCTGGAGATCGAGAACACCGGGCGCATGCGCAAGCAGGAGCTGATGTTCGCGATCATCAAGAAGCGCGCGCGCGCCGGCGAGCAGGTGTTCGCCGACGGGGTGCTGGAGATCCTGCCCGACGGCTTCGGCTTCCTGCGCAGCCCGGACACCAGCTTCACCGCCAGCACCGACGACATCTACATCTCGCCTTCGCAGGTGCGGCGCTTCAACCTGCACACCGGCGACATGATCGAAGGCGAAGTCAGGACGCCCAAGGACGGCGAGCGCTATTTCGCGCTGACCAAGCTGGACAAGGTCAACGACGGCCCGCCCGAGCAGAACAAGCACAAGGTGATGTTCGAGGCCCTGACGCCGCTGTTCCCCAAGGAGCAGATGAAGCTCGAGCGGGACAACTTCAAGGGCGAGGAGAACATCACCAGCCGCATCATCGACATCATCGCGCCCATCGGCAAAGGCCAGCGCGCGCTGCTGGTGGCGCCGCCCAAGAGCGGCAAGACCGTGATGATGCAGCACATGGCGCACGCCATCGCGGCCAACTACCCGGACAGCCACATGATGGTGCTGCTGGTGGACGAGCGTCCGGAGGAAGTGACCGAGATGCAGCGCTCGGTCAAGGGCGAAGTCATCGCCTCCACCTTCGACGAGCCGGCGGCGCGCCACGTGCACGTGGCCGAGATGGTGATCGAGCGCGCCAAGCGCCTGGTGGAATTGAAGCGCGACGTGGTGATCCTGCTGGACTCGATCACCCGCCTGGCCCGCGCCTACAACAACGTCGTGCCCTCGTCCGGCAAGGTGCTCACCGGCGGCGTGGACGCCAACGCGCTGCAGCGCCCCAAGCGCTTCCTGGGCGCCGCGCGCAACGTCGAGGAAGGCGGCTCGCTGACCATCATCGCCACCGCGCTGATCGACACCGGCAGCCGCATGGACGAAGTGATCTTCGAGGAGTTCAAGGGCACCGGCAACTCCGAGATCCACCTCGATCGGCGCCTGTACGAAAAACGCGTGTTCCCCTCGATCCAGCTCAACCGCTCCGGCACCCGCCGGGAAGAGTTGCTCCTGGCCCCCGAGATCCTGCAGAAGACCCGCATCCTGCGCCAGTTCATGTACAACATGGACGAGATCGAGGCGATGGAGATGGTGCTCAAGTCCATGAAGGCCACCAAGACCAACGTCGAGTTCTTCGACATGATGCGGCGCGGGGGCTGACACAGCCGGACTCCAGGACTCCCGTACGCAGAAGTCGCAGAAGTAGCGCAGAAGACGCAAAAGAAGAGCATCAAGATCTTTCTTCTTCTGCGATTTCTGCGCCTCGTCTCTTTTGCGACTTCTGCGCTTGTTTCGCGTCTTCTGCGTACGGAAGTCCGATTTCCACCCGGGCTATAATTGCAGGCTTCGCGGAAAGTAGCGCAGACGGTCTGCGCCGGCTCCCGCATCCGAACAAAGGAATTTCCATGGCCAAAGAAGGCATCCACCCGAACTACCGCGATGTGCTCTTCGTGGACCTGTCCAACGGCTTCAAGTTCGTCACGCGTTCGTGCGTGAACACCAAGGAGATGGGCAAGGCCGACGACGGCCGCGAGCTGCCCCTCTTCAAGCTGGACACCTCCAGCGAGTCGCACCCCTTCTACACCGGCACCCAGAAGTCGGTGGACAACATGGGCGGCCGCGTCGAGCGCTTCCGCAACCGCTTCGGCAAGACGGCCGCCAAGTAAGGCGCCGCCGGCCGCACGGGGCAGCTCGGGAGACCGCGCTGCCCTTTTTCTTGCCCGCAAGGCGCATGGCACACTCGCCCGCGTGAACCAGCCGACTCCCGCCATCGTCGCCCAGGGCGCCGTGCGACGGCTGCCGCGGCTGGCGTTGCTGCTGTTCTGCGCCGCCTACGTGGTCCCGGGCTTCATCGGCCGGGATCCCTGGAAGAACGCCGATGTCACCGCCTTCGGCTACATGATCGAACTGGCGGCGGGCCGCAGCGGCTGGCTGTCGCCGACGCTGCTGGGACAACCACCCGAGTTCGACGCCCTGCTGCCCTACTGGCTCGGCGCTTGGGCCATCCGACTGTCCCCTTCCTGGATTCCCGCCGACTTCGCCGTTCGCCTGCCCTTCGCGGCATTGCTGGTGCTTGCGCTGGCAGCCACCTGGTACGCCGTCTACTACCTGGCCCGCACGCCGCGCGCGCAGCCGGTGCCTTTCGCCTTCGGCGGCGAAGCCCAGCCCAGGGACTACGCGCGCGCGATCGCCGACGGCGGCTTGCTGGCGCTGATCGCCTGCCTCGGGCTGGCGCAGCTGTCGCACGAGACCACGCCGGCGAGCGCGCAACTCGGCTTCAGCGCCCTGGCCTTCTTCGGCGCGGCCGCCCTGCCCCATCGCCCGGTCAGCTCCTTGGCGGCCATCGTCGGCGGGCTGGCCGGGCTCGCCCTCAGCGGCGCGCCCAGCACCGCAGTGCTGCTGGGAGCCGGCAGTGCGCTGGTCACCCTGGTGGACTCACCGGACGAAGACCGCCTGCGCCTCCGCCGCTGGCTCTGGGTCGCCCTGCTGCTGGCGACCACCGCCGCGGTGGCCTGGCTGGCCAGTTCGCTCGACCTGTGGCGCTGGCGTATCCCGGCGCCGGGCGACCGCGACTGGCATCCGGCGGCGCGCCTGCTGGTCTGGTTCACCTGGCCGGCCGGGCCGCTGGCGGCATGGACCGTCTGGCGCTGGCGCCGGCAACTCACGGCCCGGCACGTCGCGCTGCCCTTGTGGTTCGCGCTCGTGGCCATCGGTTCCACCCTGCTGACGCATGCCTCCGATCGCTCGCTGCTGCTGGGGCTGCCGGCGCTGGCCACACTGGCGGTCTTCGCGCTGCCGACCCTGCGCCGCAGCGTCGCCTCCCTGATCGACTGGTTCACCCTGCTGTTCTTCACGGGCTGCGCCATCGTGATCTGGGTGGTGTGGATCTCGCTGCACACCGGCGTGCCGGCCAAGCCGGCCGCCAACGTCGCCAAGCTGGCATCGGGCTTCGAGCCGACCTTCTCGTTGCTGGCCTTCATGGCGGCGCTGGCCGGCACCATCGCCTGGGGCTGGCTGGTGCGCTGGCGTGCCGGTCGGCACCGTGCAGCCATCTGGAAAAGCCTGGTGCTGCCGGCGGGCGGCGCCGCCCTGTGCTGGCTGCTGCTGATGACGCTGTGGCTGCCGGTGCTCGACTACGCGCGCAGTTACACCGCGGTGGTGCGGGGGGTGACGCAGGCGATGGACGAGCCGGGCTGCGCCGAAGTGTTCGGCCTCACGCGCGGGCAGCTGGCCGCGCTGCGCTACCACGGCAAGCTGGACCTCAAGCCCGCCGCCATGCAGGCCCAGTGTCCCTGGCTGGTCATGGGCTCGGACTACCAGCCGGCGGCCGGCCTGGCGCTGGACATGAAACAGTGGCGGCTGGCCGCCACCGTGCGCCGCCCCACCGACGCCAAGGACAACGTCCTGCTCTACGAAAGGCAGTCGCGGGGCGGCTGATGTCCGAGCGCAGCGCCATTGCCCGCCACGCGGGCACCGTGCTGGTGGGCCAGCTCGCCACCATGGCGTTCGGCGTGGCCGACACCCTGATCGCGGGCCGCTACGCCCCCGAGGCACTGGCGACGCTGTCGGTCGCGTCGGCGGTCTACATCAGCATCTTCGTCGCACTGCAGGCCATGGTGCAGGCGCAGTTGCCGGTCTGGGCCGAGCTGCGCGGCGGCGGCCGCGGCCCGGAGGTGGGCCGCTCGGTGCGGCAGGCCGTCTGGCTGTGCGTGGCCGGCATGGTGGTGGGCATGGCCGCCCTGCTCTTTCCCGGTCCGCTGCTGCGCTGGGCCGAGGTGCCCCCGCACCTGGAGCAGCAGGTGCTGGATTACCTGGCCGTGCTGGCGCTGTCGCTGCCGCCGGCCCTGCTGTTCCGCACCTATTCCACCCTGAACCAGGCGCTGGGCCGGCCGGTGATGGTCACCTGGCTGCAGGCGGCATCGCTGGTGGTCAAGGTGCCCCTGTCGATCTGGTTCACCTTCGGCGGCGCCGGCGTGCCGGCCATGGGCCTCGTCGGATGCGCGTGGGCTTCGGTGATCGTGAACTACCTGCTGGTGGCGCTGGCGGCCTGGATCCTGCGCACCCATTCGCTGTACGAGCCTTACCGGATCTGGCGTGCCGTCGAGCGGCCCGACTGGCAGGTGCAGCGCGCGTTTGCCCGGCTGGGAGTGCCGACCGCGCTGGCGGTGATGGTGGAAGTGACCTCGTTCACGCTGATGGCCCTGTTCATCGCGCGCCAGGGCACGGTGGCCGCGGCCAGCCACCAGATCGCCAGCAACCTCGCCGCGGTGCTCTACATGGTGCCCCTGTCCCTGGGCCTGGCGACCAGTGCGCGGGTCAGCTACTGGCTGGGCGCAGGCGACGATCGGCGGGCGCGCGAAGCGCTGCGCACGGGCCTGCGCCTGACCTTGTTGCTGGCGTGCGCGAGCGCCGCTGTGATCGTGCTTGCCCGCCACGGCCTCGCCCGGCTGTACGCCGGCGACAACCCGCGGGTGGTGCAAATGGCCGCCGGGCTGCTGCTGTGGGTGGCGCTGTACCACATCGCCGACGCCATGCAGGCGCTGTGCGTGTTCCTGCTGCGCAGCTTCGGCGTGGCGACCCGGCCGCTGGTGGTCTATTGCGTGCTGCTGTGGGGCGTGGGCCTGGGCGGAGGCTACCTGCTCGCCTACCGCGGGCTGGGCCCGTGGCCGCCGCTGCAGACGCCGGCCGCCTTCTGGGGCGCGGGCGGCGTGGCGCTGGCGCTCACCGCCGCCGTGTTCACGGCGTTGCTGTGGCGCGTGGTGCGCTCACACCGCCCCCTGCGGGCGTGACCAGCCGCACCCGTGCCGCGGGCAACACGATGGCGAAGGTCGACCCTTCGCCGGGGCGGCTGTCGATGCGCAGCTCCGCGCCGTGGCGTTGCGCCACGTGCTTGACGATGGCCAGGCCCAGCCCGGTGCCGCCGGTTTCGCGCGAGCGGCTGCGGTCCACGCGGTAGAAGCGCTCGGTCAGGCGCGGCAGGTGCTCCGGCGGGATGCCCGGCCCGGTGTCGCGCACCGAGAACTCGGCGCGGCCATCCGGCAGCCGCTGCCAGTGCACGTCGACTCGGCCGCCCACCGGCGTGTAGCGCACTGCGTTGCTGGCCAGGTTGGACATGGCGCTGAGCAGCTCCGGCGCGGCGCCGGCCACCTCCAGGCCGGCCTCGGATTCGAACGCGAACTCGTGCGAATCCTTGCCCAGCACAGCCGACAGCGACCGCGTGTCCTGCTCGCATTGCGCCATCAGGCCGCCGGCCGCGGCCCACTCCGCGACGCCGGGCGGCGGGCCGCCCTCCAGCCGCGACAGCGTGAGCAGGTCGCTCACCAGCGACTGCATGCGATGGGCCTGCTGCGCCATCAGCGTGAGGTAGCGGGCCCGGTCGGCCTCGCCCAGGGGCAGCTGCTGCAGGGTTTCGATGAAGCCGGCCAGCACGGTCAGCGGCGTGCGGACCTCGTGCGAGACGTTGGCGACGAAATCGCGCCGCATCGCATCGGCCTGCTCGAGCGCCGTGACGTCGCGTGCCAGCAGCAGCTTGCGCCCCTGGCCATAGGGATGCAGTTGCAGCGACAGGCGCACCGGACGCCCGGGCGAGCTGTCGCGGGCGGTGATCACCACGTCGCGGCCGTAATCGCCCGCGGCGTTGTAGTCGGCGAACGCAGGGTCGCGCAGCAGGTTGCCCACGTGCTGCAGCAGGTCGCGCACCGGATCGATGCCCAGCTGGTCCGCCGCGGTCTGGTTGCACCATTCGATGCGCCCCTGGACATCGAGCAGCACCACGCCGTTGGGCGAGGCCTGGATGGCGGCGAGAAAGGCGGACAGGCGTTGCCCGGCTTCTTCCGCCGTGCGCTCGCGCTGGCGCAAGGCACGGCGCGCGCGTTCGGCGGCCTCGCCCCATATGCTGCGGACCGCGGGTGGATCCCCTGCGCCGCCGTTGCGCAGCCAGAGCAGCAGGCGCCGGCCGCTTGCCAGATCGACTGCCAGCCAGCAGAGGCCCCCCGCGAGCACGCCGGCCACCGCGCCCGGCATGCCGCCCAACCACCATCCCAACGCCCCTCCCGCGAGTTGCCAGAGAAGGAAAGCGACGACGCGGCCGACCATTCCGGTTCAGGCGGCGCCCGTCGTCGCTTGCGCGGTCAGGCGGTAGCCGGCGCCACGCACCGTCTCCACCATGGCGCCGGCGGTACCCAGCGCTTCCCTCAGCCTCTTGACGTGCACGTCGACCGTGCGTTCCTCGATGAACACGTGGTCGCCCCAGACCTTGTCCAGCAGTTGCGCCCGGCTGTGCACCCGCTCCGGGTGCCGCATCAGGAAATTGAGCAGCTTGAACTCGGTGGGACCGAGCTTGACGGGCTTGCCGCGCCAACTCACCCGGTGGGTGGCGGCATCCAGCACCAGCTCGCCGATGCCGACCGCCCCTGCGTCCTGCTCCGGCGCACGCCGCCGCAGCACCGCGCGGATGCGGGCCAGCAACTCCTGCGTGGAGAATGGCTTGGTGATGTAGTCGTCCGCGCCGGCATCCAGTCCCGCCACCTTGTCGGGCTCGTCGCCGCGGGCCGTGAGCATCAGGATGGGGATGCCGCGGGTGCGCTCCGTCGCGCGCCACTTGCGGGCCAGCACGAGGCCGCTCTGGCCCGGCAGCATCCAGTCCAGCAGGATGGCGTCGGGCAGCACGGCGTCGAGCTCGCGCTGCGCCGATTCGGCGTCGCCCGCGCAGATCGGCTGGAAGCCGTTGTGGCGCAGGTTGACGGCCAGCAGCTCGGCGATGGCCGGCTCGTCCTCCACCACCAGCACGCGCGGCGTGTTCTTCATCGGCCCCCTCGCAGCGCGGACTCGACCTGGGCCATGGAGGCATGGCGGACGTCGGCGCCTTCCACCACGTAGATGATGGACTCGGCGATGTTCTTGGCGTGGTCGCCGATGCGCTCCAGCGCCTTGGCCAGGAACAGCAGGTCCAGGCTGGCGGAGATGGTGCGCGGGTCTTCCATCATGTAGGTGATCAGCTTGCGCACGAAGCCGTCGAACTCGCGGTCGATCAGGTCGTCCTCCTTCAGGATCGCCACCGCCACCGCGGTGTCCAGCCGGGCGAACGCGTCCAGCGCCTTGCGCAGCAGCCCCGAGGCGAGATCGGCCGCCACCCGCAGCTCCGAAGCCGGCAGCGCCCGCGCCGACCCGCTGTCGATGATCGACTGCACCATCCGCGCGATCTTGGTGGTCTCGTCGCCGGCGCGCTCGAGGTTGGCGGTGGTCCTGGAGATGGCCATCAGCAGCCGCAGGTCGCGCGCCGTCGGCTGGCGCCGGGCGATGATCGACGACAGCTCCCGATCGATGTCGACCTCCATGGCATTGACGCGGTTCTCGATCTCCAGCACCTGCGCGGCGGCCTCGGCGCTGAACTGCGACAGCGCATGGACGGCCTGGCGGATCTGCGACTCCACCAGCCCCCCCATCTCCATCGCCCGCGAGGACACGGCGTTGAGTTCGCTGTCGAACTGGGTGGAAAGGTGCTTCTCGAACATGGCCTGGCTCATGGTGGTCACCCGAATCGTCCCGTGATGTAGTCCTCGGTCTCCTTGCGCCGGGGCTTGAAGAAGATCTGCTCGGTCTCGCCGTACTCGATCAGCTCGCCCAGGTACATGTAGGCCGTGTAGTCGGACACCCGCGCGGCCTGCTGCATGTTGTGGGTCACGATCAGGATCGTGACCTGGTTCTTGATCTCGGTGATCAGCTCCTCGATGGCGCCGGTGGCGATCGGGTCCAGCGCCGAAGTGGGCTCGTCGAACAGCACGATCTCCGGATCGGTGGCCATCGCGCGCGCAATGCACAGTCGCTGCTGCTGGCCGCCCGAGAGGTTGACGGCGACCTCGTCGAGCCGGTCCCTCACCTCATTCCAGATCGCCGCCCCCTTGAGGGCCGCCTCCACCTTGTCCTCCAGGTAGGTGCGCGAGTTCTCGCCGCGCACCCGAAGGCCGTAGGCCACGTTCTCGAAGATGGACTTGGGGAAGGGGTTCGGTTTCTGGAACACCATGGAAATGCGCATGCGCACCTCGATCGGATCCACGCCGGCGTCCAGCAGGTCGACGTTGTCGGGATGCAGCTCGATGGTGCCCTGGTAGCGGTTGCCGGGATACAGGTCGTGCATCCGGTTGAAGCAGCGCAGGAAGGTGGACTTGCCGCAGCCGCTGGGGCCGATCAGGGCGGTCACCTTGTTTTCGTACACGGGCATGTCGATGCCCTTGAGCGCCTTGAACTGGCCGTAGTAGAAGTCCAGCTGCTTCGCCTGTGCCTTCAGGGAGGGCGGGCTGGCGGGGATGGTGATGGTGGAAGTCATGGTCGTCGTTTGGGTTGGCTTACCACTTGATGTTCTTGCGCAGCCGGTAGCGCAGCCAGATCGCCAGCGAGTTCATGCCCACCGTCAGCAGCACCAGCACCAGGCTGGCGGCGGCGGCATTCGCATGGAAGGCGGGGTCGGGGCGGGAGGTCCAGTTGAAGATCTGGATCGGCATCACCGTGAACGGCGAGAACAGCCAGTCGAACAGCCCGGCCGGCGGATCGCCGGTGAGCGGCACCGGCGGCAGGAAGGCGATGAAGGTCAGTGCGCCGATGGTGATGATCGGCGCCGTCTCGCCGATCGCGCGCGACAGCCCGATGATCACGCCGGTCAGGATGCCGGGCATGCCGTACGGGATCAGGTGGTCGCTGCAGACCTGCCACTTGGTGGCGCCGCAGGCGTACGCGGCTTCGCGCACGGTCTGCGGAATGGACCGCAGTGCCTCGCGGGTGGCCACGATCACGATCGGCAGGATCAACAGGGCCAGGGTCAGCCCGGCCGACAGGATGCTCTGGCCGAAGCCGAAGGTGTAGACGAACAGGCCCAGCGCCAGCAGTCCATAGACGATGGAGGGCACGCCGGCCAGATTGGTGATGTTGATCTCGATGATGTCCGTCAGCCAGTTCTTGCGCGCGTACTCCTCGAGGTAGATCGCGCCGGCGATGCCGACCGGGATGGCGAACACCGCCGTGACGATCATCACCAGCGCGGAGCCCACCCAGGCCGACAGGATGCCGGCCTGGCCGGCGCGGCGCGAGGGGAAGCTGGTGAAGAACTCGGCTTCCAGCCGCGGAACCCCGTCGATCGCCATCTGCACGAACAGCGCCGCCAGCGTCAGGATGCCCAGCGCCATCGCGCACAGGCCGACGGCCGCGAAGATCACGTCCCAGCGCTTGCGCGAGCGGATCAGCCGCCGCATCTTCTCCGCTTCGCCGGCCTTGGCGCGGGCGATCACGTGGGCGTCGCGGCCGTTCGTGCGAGGTGCATTGGCAGACATCAGTACGCCTCCCTGAAGCGGCGGCGCAGCCAGTGGCCGAGCAGGTTGAAGCACAGGGTCAGCAGCAGCAGGGTCAGGCCCGCGGCAAAGATCGTCTGGTAGCCCACGCTGCCGTGCGGCAGGTCGCCCAGCGCCACCTGCACGATGAACGAGGTGATGGTGGCGGCCGGCTCCAGCGGGTTGAGCGTCAGGTTGGGCTGCATGCCGGCGGCCACCGCCAGGATCATGGTCTCGCCCACGGCGCGCGAGATGCCGAGGATGTAGGCCGAGGCGATGCCCGACAGCGCGCCGGGCACCACCACCCGCGTGGCCGTCTGGAAGCGGGTAGATCCCATGGCATAGGCGCCCTCGCGCAGGCTCATGGGCACCGCCCGCATCGCGTCCTCGGACAGCGAGGACACGTACGGGATGATCATGATGCCCATCACGATGCCGGCCGACAGCACGTTGAAGGTGGGCAGGTCCGGGTACACCTTCTGGATCAGCGGCGTCACCACCAGCAGGGCGAAGAAGCCGTAGATGATGGTGGGCACGCCGGACAGCAGCTCGAGCACCGGCTTGAGCACCTCACGCGTGCGGTAGCCGGCGAACTCCGACAGGTAGATCGCGATGATGGTGCCCAGCGGGATGGCGATCAGCAGGGCCACGGCGGAACTGGTGACGGTGCCGGCCAGCAGCACCAGGATGCCGAAGTGCGCGTCCGCAAAGAGCGGCGTCCACTGCCGGTCCGTCAGGAAGGTCCAGAGCGGGACGTTGGCGAAGAAGACCAGTGCCTCCTTCACGAGGATGTACACGATGGCCACGGTGGTGAACACCGAGACGCAGGCTGCCAGCAGCAGGACGAACTCGATGGCCTTGTCCTTGCGCGCGCGGGCGGCCTTGGCACGCGAGAGCTGGGCCTTGCGGCCCTCGATGGACGAGGGCGCGGGTGGCACGGCGGCGGCGCTGGTGGTGGCGGTCAATCTCGGGGTCTCCTGACGGGACAACCGGCCTGCAGGCCCCTTCGGGAAGCCGGCAGGCCGGTCGGGGCGGCCACCTCGGCTCAGAGTTTGGCTTCGCGCTTGAGCAACTCGGGGATGGTAATTCCCACCTCGTTCTTGCCGCCGAAGACGGTACCCTTCTTGCCGTTCGCAACGTGTTGCAGGGCGGTCTTGTAGGCATCCGCCGGCAGCGGCACGTACTTCACTTCCTTGGCCAGCTTCGCGGCGTTCGCCATGTAGAAGTCGACGAACTTCCTGACCTCCGGCTTGTCCATCGACTTGGCATTCACGTAGATGAAGATCGGGCGCGACAGCGGCTGGTACGTGCCGTTGAGCACGGTCTGCTCGCTCGGCGACACGGCCGCCTTGCCCTCCTTCTCGACGATCGGCAGGGCCTTGAGCTTGTTCTGGTTCTCGGCGTAGTAGGCGTAGCCGAAGTAGCCGATCGCGTTCACGTCGCCGGCGACACCCTGCACCAGCACGTTGTCGTCCTCGGAGGCGGTG
>JAKFEA010000209.1:0-4244 GCA_036675905.1 Acidovorax sp.
TCGGCGGTGCAGATCGCGGCCGACCGCATCCGCGTGGGCGAGGCCGACGTGATGATCGCCGCCGGCACCGAGAGCATGAGCATGGTGCCGATGATGGGCAACACGCCTTCGCTCTCGCCGACGATCTTTTCCAACCCCGACGACCTCGAAAGCTACGGCATCGCCTACGGCATGGGCCTGACGGCCGAGAAGGTGGCCCAGCAGTGGAAGGTCGGCCGCGAAGCGCAGGATGAGTTCGCCTACCAGTCGCACATGAAGGCGCTGGCGGCGATGAAGGCCGGCGAGTTCGCCGACGAGATCACGCCGGTGGAAGTGAGCGACCGGTCGGTGGACCTCGAATCGGCCGAGGTCGAAGTGAAGACCCGCACGGTGAACCTGGACGAGGGTGCGCGCCCCGACACCACGGTCGAAGGCCTGGCCAAGCTCAGGACCGTGTTCGCCGCGCGCGGCTCGGTGACCGCTGGCAACAGCTCGCAGACCTCCGACGGCGCCGGCGCGCTGATCGTGGTGAGCGAATCCGCGCTCAAGCGCTTCAACCTGGAGCCGCTCGCGCGCTTCGTCGGCTACGCCAGCCGCGGCGTGCCGCCGCACATCATGGGCATCGGCCCGGTCGAGGCGATTCCGGCGGCGCTCAAGGCGGCCGGCCTGAAGCAGGACGACATGGGCTGGATCGAGCTGAACGAAGCCTTCGCAGCGCAGTCGCTGGCAGTGATCAACACGCTCGGGCTGGATCCGGCCAGGGTCAATCCGATGGGCGGCGCCATCGCGCTGGGGCATCCGCTGGGCGCCACCGGCGCTATCCGCTCGGCGACAGTCGTGCACGCGCTGCGCCGCAAGAATCTGAAGTACGGCATGGTCACCATGTGCGTGGGCATGGGGCAGGGCGCGGCGGGCATTTTCGAGCGGGTCTAGTGCACAGGAGGAAGGCCGGAACAAGGAGAACCCATGCGACAGGAGACACTCACCACCGCCGACGGCACGGGCATCGTGCTGCGCGTGTGGGAGCCGCACGAGCTACATCGCGGCAACGTCGTCATCGGCGGCGCGATGGGTGTGCGGCAGGACTTCTACGCGCCGTTCGCGCAGTGGCTGGCAGGGCAGGGCTGGCGCGTCACCACCTTCGACTACCGCGGCAGCGGCGCCTCGCGCACGCAGGGCGAGAGCCTGCGGCAGGTGCAGGCCGACCTGTTCGACTGGGCGCGCGACTATGAAGCCGTGGTCGATCAAGCGCACTCGGCGATGCCCGATCGTCCGCTGTACCTGCTCGGCCACAGCCTGGGCGCGCAACTGCCGGGCCTGCTGCGCAACCAGCACAAGGTCAGCGGGCTGCTGAGCGTGGCTGCCGGCAGCGGCTACTGGCGCGAGAACGCGCCGCAGCTCAAGCGCACGGTCTGGTACTTCTGGTGGGTGCTGGTGCCGCTGGCCACGCGCCTGTTCGGCTACTTCCCCGGCCGCAAGCTGCGCAAGGTGGGCGACCTGCCCAAGGGCGTGATCCTGCAGTGGCGCCGCTGGTGCCTGGATCCGCGCTACAGCGTCGGCGCCGAAGGCGAGCCGGTGCGGCGCCAGTACGCGAATGCACGCTTCCCGGTGCTGGCCCTGTCGATCGCCGACGACGAGTTGATGACGCTGCGCGGCACGCACAGCCTGGTCTCGCTATACGAAAACTCGCGCAGCGAAGTGCGGCGGATCGCCCCCGCCGACCTGGCCTTGCGCCGCATCGGCCACTTCGGCGCGTTCCGCAGCGAGCAGGAAGCGGTGCTGTGGCCGCGCCTGGCGCAATGGCTCTCGGGCCTGGCTCCAGCCAAGGCGTCCGCATGAGCGGGCATCCCTTCGACGCCGCAGTGGCTCTGGTCGCCGGCGAGAACGGCGCGTGGCAGGGCCGCACCAGCCCTGCCTACGCCAACATGGTCGGTCCGTTCGGCGGCGTGACCGCCGCGCAGGCGTTGGCCGCCGTGCTGCGCCATCCCCAGCTGCTCGGCGAGCCGGTGGCATTGACGGTGAACTTCGCTTCCGCAGTGGCCGAGGGGCCGTTCGAGGTCGTGGCCACGCCCGCCCGCACCAACCGCTCGACCCAGCACTGGACCGTGCAGATGCTGCAGCAGGGCCAGCCCGTGCTGACCGGCACCGTGTTTACGGCGGTGCGCCGCGACACTTGGGGTGCGGTCGAGCACGCGATGCCCGTCGTGCCGCGGCCGGCCGACTTGCCGCTGACCACCGCACCCAAGCGCGTCGAATGGGTGCACCGCTACGAAATGCGCTTCATCGAGGGCGGTTATCCGGAGGCCTGGCACGGCCAGGACCAGGGCGGCAGCCGCACCCGCCTGTGGATGCGCGATGCGCCGCCGCGGCCGCTGGACTTCCCGTCGCTCACTGCGCTGGCGGACGTGTTCTTCCCACGCATCTGGCGGCGCCGCCCGGTGTTCGTGCCGATCGGCACGGTGACGATGACCGTCTATTTCCATGCCGGCGCGCAACAGCTGGCTCAGCTGGGCGAGGGCTACCTGCTGGGCCAAGCGCAGGCCCAGGCCTTTCGCGACGGCTACTTCGACCAGTCCGCGCAGCTGTGGAGCGAGGCCGGCGACCTGCTGGCCACCACGCACCAGG
Organism: Acidovorax sp.; assembly: GCA_036675905.1. Lineage (GTDB taxonomy): Bacteria > Pseudomonadota > Gammaproteobacteria > Burkholderiales > Burkholderiaceae_C > Ramlibacter. The sequence continues at coordinate 2,605 of JAKFEA010000209.1, forward strand.
TCGTCTACTACAAGGAGTAGGTCGTGAACGATACGAAGGTTGCGCTCGTCATCGGCGCCGGCGATGCCACCGGCGGCGCCATTGCCCGGCGCTTCGCGCGCGAGGGCTACGTCGCCTGCGCGACGCGCCGCAGCGCCGAGGCGCTCCAGCCGCTGGTCGACCGGATCCGGGCCGAGGGCGGCCAGGCCCACGGCTTCGCCAGCGATGCCCGCAAGGAAGAAGACGTGGTGGCGCTGGTCGAGCGCATCGAGGCCGAGGTCGGCGCCATCGAGGTGCTGGTCTTCAACATCGGCGCCAACGTGCGCGCCAGCATCCTGGACGAAACCGCGCGGCGTTACTTCAAGGTGTGGGAGATGGCCTGCTTCGGCGGCTTCCTCAACGGCCGCGAAGTCGCGCGCCGGATGGCGGCGCGCGGGCGCGGCACCATCCTGTTCACGGGCGCCACCGCCTCGGTGCGCGGCAGCGCCAACTTCGCGGCGTTTGCCGGCGCCAAGCATGCGCTGCGCGCGCTGGCCCAGAGCATGGCGCGCGAGCTGGGGCCGCGCGGCATCCACGTGGCGCACGTCGTGATCGACGGCGCCATCGACACCGCCTTCATCCGCGAGAATTTCCCCGAGCGCCACGCGCTCAAGGACCAGGATGGGATCCTGAACCCCGAACACATCGCCGACCAGTACTGGATGCTGCACATGCAGCCGCGCGACGCCTGGACCCATGAACTCGATTTGCGGCCCTGGATGGAGACCTTCTGATGAGCAAGAGCGTGGATTTCTATTTCGACGTCGGCAGCCCGGCGGCCTACCTGGCCTGGACGCAGATGCCGCGGCTGGCACGCGAGACCGGCGCCACGGTGCATGAGATGCCATTCCTGCTGGGCGGCGTGTTCCAGGCCACCGGCAACCGCTCGCCGATGGAGGTGCCGGCCAAGAGCCGCTGGCTGCACCAGGACCTGGACCGCTTCGCCGCGCGTTACGGCGTGCCTTTCCGGCTGAACCCGCACTTCCCGATCAACACCCTGATGCTGATGCGCGGCGCCCAGGGCCTGCAACTGCGCCAGCCGGACAAGCTGCGGCCCTACGTCGATGCCGTGATGCGGGCGATCTGGGTCGATGGCCGAAACATGAACGATCCGGCCGAGGTCGCCGCCGTGCTGCAGGAAGCCGGCTTCGACCCGCAGGCGCTGCTGGCCATGACGCAGGATCCCGAGGTCAAGGAGCGGCTCAAGACCGTGACCCAGGAAGCCGTGGCGCGTGGCGTGTTCGGCGCGCCGACCTTCTTCGTCGGCGGGCAGATGTTCTGGGGCCAGGACCGCCTCGATTTCGTGAAGGAGAGCCTGCAATGACCGACATCCTGACCCACGCCGAAGCCGGCGTGATGACCGTCACCTTCAACCGGCTGGAGCGCAAGAACTCGATCACGTCGGCCATGTATGCGGCGCTGGCCGACGCGCTCGAAGCGGCCCAGGCCGACCCGGCGATCCGGGTGCTGCTGCTGCAGGGCCATGAAACGGTTTTTTCCGCCGGCAACGACATCGGCGATTTCCTGAACCAGCCGCCTGCCGGGGCCGACTCGCCCGTGTTCCGCTTCCTGCGCGGGATCGCGCAGTTTCCCAAGCCGCTGGTGGCGGCCGTGTGCGGGCC
>JAKFEA010000210.1:0-14170 GCA_036675905.1 Acidovorax sp.
CAGCGGCCCGATCAAGATGGTGGGCGAGTCCACCGTCGGCGTGGCGCTGCATACGGACGTGGTGGTGGAGATCAATGTGACGGTGTACGGCGAAACGGCGTAACCGCTCCGCTCCAACTGGAAACAAGGTTGCCTGCGGCAACCTTGTCCTTCGATGACGCCGCCCTCCCGGGCGGCGTTTTCGTTTGGGTGCGCCGTGCAGATCCACAGGTTCGGCCCTCGAATCCACAGCTTCTCCACTCGCTGTGCCCAGCGTTATGCCTGGACATTTCTACAGGGGCGCCGCTAGCATCGGGAACCCCAGCCGAAAGCCTGAATGTCCGCCGTCCTGAGCCCCGTCGAGAACGATCCGCCGCGCGACCGGCAGGTCAGCCAGCTGCGCGTGCCGCCGCATTCGGCGGAGGCCGAGTCCAGCGTGCTGGGCGGGCTGCTGGTCGACAACGGCGCCTGGGACCGGGTGGGCGACCTGCTCACCGACGGCGACTTCTACCGCTACGAGCACCGGCTGATCTACGCCGCGATCGGCACGCTGGTCAATGCCACCAAGCCGGCCGACGTGATCACGGTGTACGAGCAGCTGCAGAACCTGGGCAAGGGCGAGGAGGTCGGCGGGCTGGCTTACCTGAACTCGCTGGCCCAGTACGTGCCCAGCGCCAGCAACATCCGGCGCTACGCCGAGATCGTGCGCGAGCGCTCCATCCTGCGCAAGCTGGTGTCGGCGGCCGACGAGATCGCCACCAGCGCCTTCAATCCGCAGGGCAAGCCGGTCGAGAACATCCTGGACGAGGCCGAGCAGAAGATCTTCCACATCGGCGAGGAAGGCTCGCGGATGAAGCAGGGCTTCCAGGCCATGGAGAGCCTGGTGGTCCAGCTGCTGGACCGGGTCACCGAGATGGCCGACAACCCGAACGACATCACGGGCGTGCCGACCGGCTTCCACGACCTGGACCGCATGACGTCCGGCCTGCAGGGTGGCGACCTGATCATCCTGGCGGCCCGGCCCTCGATGGGCAAGACCTCGCTGGCGATCAACATCGCCGAGCACGTGGCGCTGCACGAGGGGTTGCCGGTCGCGGTGTTCTCGATGGAAATGGGCGCGTCGCAACTGGCGGTGCGCATCGTGGGCTCCATCGGCCGCATCGACCAGACGCACCTGCGCACCGGGCGGCTGACCGACGAGGAGTGGCCGCGCCTGACCGAGGCGATCGAGAAGCTGCGCAACGTCTCCCTGCACATCGACGAGACCCCCGGCCTGACGGTGGGCGAGCTGCGCGCCAATGCGCGCCGGCTGGTGCGCCAGTGCGGCGGCAAGCTCGGCCTCATCGTGGTCGACTACCTGCAGCTCATGAGTGTGTCGTCCGGGATGAGCGACGAGAACCGGGCCACCGCCATCGGCGAGATCTCGCGCGGGCTGAAGATGCTGGCCAAGGAGCTGGGCTGCCCGGTGATTGCGCTGTCGCAGCTGTCGCGCGGCGTCGAATCGCGCACCGACAAGCGCCCCATGATGAGCGACCTGCGCGAGTCGGGGGCGATCGAGCAGGACGCGGACGTGATCATGTTCATCTACCGCGACGACTACTACAACAAGGACTCCAGGGAGCCCGGCGTCGCCGAGGTGATCATCAGCAAGCAGCGCAACGGGCCCACCGGCACCGCCAAGCTGGCCTTCGTCAAGCCGCTGACCAAGTTCGAGTCGCTCGCCAGCGGCTCGGACGACTTCTGAGTCAGTACGCCCAGTAGGGCCCCGGCCCGGCCGGGGTGGCGGCGCCCGAGCGCGCCACGAACACCGATCGGCCGAAGAAGAAGGGCAGTCCCCAATCGAAGCTGTTGGGCAGCCCGTTGGTGCCGCCGATGTGGGCCGCGCCTGCATCCGTGCGGATCGCGGTCACGCTGTCCAGCGTGAAGGTCACGGTGCCGCGGGTGCCCGTCGCCGAAGTGTTGGTGGCGGACAGTGTCAGCGGCGCACCCGGTGGGCAGTAGAAATCGCCGCAGGACGGCAGGCTGGAGTCGTTGAAGAACAGGCCATTGGAGCCGCTGTCCAGGAAGCTTCGCGCGTAGTTGACGCCCTTGTAGGTGGTGGTGAAAAAGCCGTTGGCGTCGGTCTCGAAAACGGTGGCGTTCCCCAGCTGGTTGTTGGCCTGCGTGCCGATGCCGAACACCAGCGCGCCGGTGGCCTGCTGCGCGCCGCCGACCGGCACGGCCGGCAACGTGAGCACCACGCCATTGTTGTTGACGGGGAACGAGGCCACCGGATTGGCCACCTGCGATGCGAGCGCGAGCAGGGTGGAGGTGCAGCCGCCTGCGCCGTTGCAGGCGAAGTACACATTCGGCGCGGTCTGGTTCTCGCAGGCGGTTCCGCAGTCCTCGGTGAACAGGCCCACGCCCAGGATCCCCTTGGCGCCCCGGCCCGGGCCGATGTTGGCGCCGGTGCCGCTGCACGCGGCCGGGATCATGGACCAGGGCGTGTCGGTATCGTTGACCACCTGGATCGGCAGGTTGGCGGCGCGCTCGCCGGCCAGCTGGACGTCGGCGCGCCGCACCGATCCCCACGAGAAGCCGCTGGCGAAGTGCGCGCACTCGCCCACCAGCTCTCCGGCGGCGTTTCTGACGGTGGGCAGGTTCAGGCTGGCGGGAACGGCCGACGCGGCCACGCGCAAGCCGGAGGAGCCGGTGTCCAGGACGACGTGGTCGATGTCCACGCAGGTGGCGGTGCCGGGCTGGCAGACGCGGACGGTGACGAAAGGCGAGTTGATCGAGCTGCCGTCGATGCCGGTGTCCACCAGCACCTGGGCCACGTTGAGGCCCGAAGGAATCGCGGCTGCGACGCTGTCGACGCCAACCGTTTCCGTCTTCAGTGCCGCCTCGGAGCCCTCGCCGCCGCCGCCACCGCAACTGGCGAGCAGGGCCAGCGCCGCCAGCGCAGCGAGGCGCTGCAACCTTACGCCGCGCCGGGCCAGCACCGTATGCGATGTCATCCGGCTCATGGCAGGGTCCGCGGATCGAATCCGGTTGGCAGCTGGCGTGGCAGCCAGGCCTGCCCGTGGAAGGCTCCCATGCGCCCGGCGGACACGATGACCAGGTCCGGGCGCCGCACGGCGACCGGGCCGCGTCCGCGCCCGGCCGCCTCCTGCTCGGTCAAGGCCTGGAAATGGCGCCCCAGCAGCGTGCGCAGGTCAGGCAGGAACGGCCCTTCCCACGTGACTGCGAAAACAGTACCTGCCGCGTCGACGAATTCGTGCACCGTGGCGCCGGAGTCGAGCCGGCGCTCGACATGCGTGTACGCAGCGCCCGACGATGTGCGCGAGCTGCCGGCGGAAGCGCCGGCGGCCATGGAGGCCGGATCGCCCAGCCCGGCCCAGCAGGCGCCGCAGGCAGCGAGCAGGCTCGCAGCGACGAGACGTTTCATGTGAGCGGGCTCCAGGCTGTGCAGGAACCCGGAGCTTAGCGGCAGCCGGCGCTTTCGTGGGCCGCCGGAAACCGGACGCTACAGGCCCGGCGGCAGCGCTACAGCACTTCGCTGGCGAAGTCCGCGAGGCGCGAGCGCTCGCCGCGCGCCAGGGTGATGTGGCCGCTGTGCGGCCAGCCCTTGAACTTGTCGACCACGAAGGTCAGGCCCGACGAGCCCTCGGTCAGGTAGGGCGTGTCGATTTGCGCCAGGTTGCCCATGCAGATGATCTTGGTGCCGGGGCCGGCGCGGGTGATCAGCGTCTTCATCTGCTTGGGCGTGAGGTTCTGCGCCTCGTCGATGATCAGCCACTTGTTCAGGAAGGTGCGCCCGCGCATGAAGTTCATGCTCTTGATCTTGATGCGGCTGCGGATCAGCTCGTTGGTGGCTGCGCGGCCCCATTCGCCGGCGCCGGTGTCGGTCTTGCCCAGCACCTCCAGGTTGTCGTCCAGCGCGCCCATCCACGGGCCCATCTTCTCCTCTTCCGTGCCGGGCAGGAAGCCGATGTCCTCGCCCATGCTGACGGTGGCGCGGGTCATGATGATCTCGGTGTAGCGGCGGTCGTCCAGCACCTGGGTCAGCCCGGCTGCCAGCGCCATCAGCGTCTTGCCCGTGCCGGCCGTACCGGTGAGGGTGACGAAGTCCACCTCCGGGTCCATCAGCAGGTTCATGGCGAAGTTCTGCTCGCGGTTGCGGGTGGTCACGCCCCAGATCGAGTTCTTCAGGTGGCCGTAGTCCTTGAGCGTGCGCAGCACGGCGGTCTTGTTGCGGATCTCGGTGACCCGCGCGTACAGGCTGGGCTCGCCCGGCGCTTCGAAGTACACGAACTGGTTGATCATCAGGCTCGGCACGATCGGGCCGGTGACACGGTAGTAGGTGGTCTGGCCGCTCTGCCAGCTCTCCACCGTCTTGCCGTGCTTGGCCCAGAAGTCCGCAGGCAGGGCCAGCGCGCCGGAGTACATCAGCTCCAGGTCGTCCAGCGTCTTGTCGTTGCGGTAGTCCTCGGTGGCCAGCCCGAGCGCGCGCGCCTTGACGCGCATGTTGATGTCCTTGGACACCAGCACCACCTCGCGCGGGGAGTATTGCTCGCGCAGCGCCTGCACCACGCCGAGGATCTGGTTGTCGGCCTTGCCCTGCGGCAGGCTGGACGGAAGCTGGGTGGCCAGGGCCTGCGTCTGGAAGAACAGGCAGCCGCCAGCCTCGCCGTGGCCGGTGGAGGCGAGCTTCAGGCCGGCACCGATGTCCGCTCCCTGGCCGCCGGCCAGCGCATCGAGCGAGCGGCTGGCCTGGCGGGCGTTGCGTGCCACCTCGGTGGTGCCCTTCTTGTGGCCGTCGAGCTCTTCCAGCACGACCATCGGCAGGAAGATGTCGTGCTCCTCGAAGCGGAACAGGCACATCGGGTCGTGCATCAGCACGTTGGTGTCCAGCACGAACAGCTTGGCCGGCCCGACGGGCTTGGCCTTCTTGCGCGGCGCGGGTTCAGGTGCGAGCGCCGCACGGCGGCGCGCCTGCGGTTTCTCCTGCACGGGCGCTTCGTCGAGCAGCGCGGCCGGGTGCAAAGGCTCGCGTTCGCCGCCGGCGCCGCGCGGATCGAAGTCCAGTGTGTGCAGCCGGTCAGCCAGCGGGCTGTCGGCGGCAGGCGCCTCCGACTTGCGCGCAGCCTTGTGCGAGGACCGCGCCGGGGCGTCGTAGGCGTCCGGCGGAAGCAGGGCGGCGCGGCGGGTGGGAGCGGGGGGCAGCGGCATGGGTCAGCGGTTTCCCGGAAAAGCAGGTCAGGAAACGAAAAAGCCGCCGGGTGAGCCGGGCGGCTTTTCCTTCGGATGCGGTGTCGACGCGATGCGCCGGAATCAACTGCATGAATCCATTATGCACAACGCGACCGTCGCCACCATGGCGGGTGTTGCCTTGTTGCGCCGGGGCGTCAGCGCCGTCGTCAGGCCGCCTTCTTGAGCAGCTTGACGGCCTTGAGGACCTCGTCGACGTGGCCCGGCACCTTCAGGCCGCGCCACTCCTGCTTGAGCACGCCGTCGGCCCCAATCAGGAAGGTGCTGCGCTCGATGCCCTTGACCTTCTTGCCGTACATGATCTTGTTCTTGACCACGCCGAACATGTGGCACATCTTCTCTTCGGTGTCGGCGATCAGCTCGAACGGCAACTCCAGCTTGGCCTTGAAGTCGTCGTGCGACTTCATGTTGTCGCGCGACACGCCGAACACGGTGGCGCCGGCCTTGACGAAGTCCTTGTACTTGTCGCGGAACTGCATGGCCTCGGTCGTGCAGCCCGGCGTGTTGTCCTTGGGATAGAAGTACAGCACCAGCACCTCGCCCAGGTGGGAGGTGTTGCTCACCTTCAACCCGCCTGTGGCATTTGCTTCGAATTCGGGGATGGGCTTGTTGACAACGATCGCCATGGATTTTCTACTCGTGTGACAGGGGTTGCTCGTTGTTGGGCATGCGCACGGCGTGCCGCAAAGGGCGATTTTACCCGATTCCCCCTTTCACCGGGTCTCAGCGGGGCTGTTCCAGCAGCAGGGCCACGGCGACCTGCCGCCCTTCCTGGGCCAGGATGTTGTAGGTGCGGCAGGCCGCCGCGGTGTCCATGGTCTCGATGCCGATGCCGCGCGACACCAGCTCGCGCAGCCAGGCCGGCTTGGGGAAACGGATGCGCTCGCCGCTGCCGAAGATCGCCACTTCGGGCTGCAGCTGCGCCAGTTGCTCGAAGTGGCCCGGCCCGAGGTCGTCGTAGCTGGCGCAGTTCCAGGCCATGCGCTCGCCGCGCGAGCCGATGATCACGCTGTGCTCGATGCGGTCGGATCCCACCTGCACCCACCCCGGGCCGTAGCCGTTGATGGCCTGTGCGTCTATGCGGTCGGGCTGCAGCTTCATGGATTGGGATTGAGCGAAATGGGCAGCCTCATCTGGTGCGGGAGCCCATCGGAACTATGGTCAAATTATAGGTTTCACCCTGGACAGCGCTCTCCGGGAGGGGCTTTGAAGACCATCCACAAATCCGCCAAGCTCGCCAACGTGCTGTACGACATCCGCGGCCCGATCATGGACGCGGCCCGGCAGATGGAGGAGGAGGGGCACAAGATCATCAAGCTCAACATCGGCAACCTCGCGGTGTTCGGCTTCGATGCCCCGGAAGAGATCCAGCAGGACATGATCCGCAACCTCGGCAACTCGGCCGGGTATTCGGACAGCAAGGGCATCTTCGCGGCGCGCAAGGCCGTGATGCACTACACCCAGCAGCAGGGCATCCAGGGTGTCACCCTCGACGACATCTGGCTGGGCAACGGCGCCAGCGAGCTGATCGCCATGGCCACCAACGCGCTGCTCGACGACGGCGACGAGCTGCTGCTGCCCTCGCCCGACTACCCGCTGTGGACGGCCGCCACCAGCCTGTCGGGCGGCACGCCCGTGCACTACCGCTGCGACGAGGCCAACGGCTGGATGCCCGACCTGCAGGACCTGCGCAGCAGGATCACGCCGCGCACCAAGGGCATCGTGGTGATCAATCCCAACAACCCGACCGGAGCGCTGTATTCCGACGAGTTGTTGCGCGACCTGGTCGGCATCGCGCGCGAGCACGGGCTGGTGATCCTGGCCGACGAGGTCTATGACAAGGTGCTCTACGACGACGCGAAGCACACCGCGATCGGCAGCCTGTCGCAGGACGTCCTCACGCTCACCTTCAACTCGCTGTCCAAGAGCTACCGGTCCTGCGGCTATCGGGCCGGCTGGATGGTGGTGTCGGGTGACAAGCGCGCGGCGGCCGACTACATCGAGGGCCTGACCATGCTCTCGAACATGCGGCTGTGCGCCAACGTGCCCGGCCAGTACGCCATCCAGACGGCCTTGGGCGGATACCAGAGCATCAACGAGCTGGTCGGCCCGAACGGGCGGCTGCGCCGCCAGCGCGACCTGGCGTACGAGCTGATCACGGCCATCCCGGGCGTCAGCTGCGTGAAACCGCAGGCCGCGCTTTACATGTTCGCCCGGCTCGATCCCAGGGTCTACCCGATCGCGGACGACCGCCAGTTCTTCCTCGAACTGCTGCAGCAGACGCGCGTGATGCTGGTGCAGGGGTCGGGCTTCAACTACCCGGACAACCAGCACTTCCGCATCGTCTTCCTGCCGCACGAGGACGACCTGCGGGAAGCCGTCGGCCGGATCGCGAAATTCCTCGACAACTACCGCAAGCGATACAGTTCATGAGCCCCCACGCTCCGCACTTCGTGTCTCCGCTGCCCCCCGAGGGGGCCCTTGCCTCCCTAGAGGCGGCTCGTCGGAAGGCAAGATCATGAAAGCCATCCAGGTCGGCCTGCTGGGCATAGGCACCGTCGGCAGCGGCGTCTTCACGGTCCTGGGCCGCAACCAGGAAGAAATCCAGCGGCGCGCCGGCCGTGGCATCGAGATCGGCATGGTCGCGGACCTGGACACCGGCCGGGCCCGGTCCGTCGTCGGTGATCGCGCGCAGGTGGTGAACGACGCGCGCAAGGTCATCGCCAACCCCGACATCGACATCGTCATCGAGCTGATCGGCGGCTACGGCATCGCCCGCGAGCTGGTGATGGAGGCCATCGCGGCCGGCAAGCACGTGGTCACCGCCAACAAGGCGTTGCTGGCCGTGCATGGCACCGAGATCTTCGCCGCCGCCCACCAGCGCGGCGTGATGGTGGGCTTCGAAGCCGCGGTGGCCGGCGGCATTCCCATCATCAAGGCCCTGCGCGAGGGGTTGACCGCCAACCGCATCGAGTGGATCGCCGGGATCATCAACGGCACCACCAACTTCATCCTGTCGGAGATGCGGGACAAGGGCCTGGACTTCGACGTCGCGCTCAAGGAGGCGCAGCGCCTGGGCTACGCCGAAGCCGATCCCACCTTCGACATCGAGGGCGTGGACGCGGCGCACAAGGCCACCATCATGAGCGCCATCGCGTTCGGCATCCCGGTGCAGTTCGACAAGGCCTACGTCGAGGGCATCACGAAGCTGGCCGCGCAGGACATCCGCTACGCCGAGCAGCTCGGCTATCGCATCAAGCTGCTGGGCATCACCAAGCGCGTGCCCAAGGGCATCGAGTTGCGCGTGCACCCGAGCCTGGTGCCGTCGCGCCGCCTGATCGCCAACGTGGAAGGCGCCATGAACGCGGTGGTGGTGCAGGGCGATGCCGTGGGCACCACGCTGCACTACGGCAAGGGCGCGGGCAGCGAACCCACGGCCAGCGCCGTCATCGCCGACCTGGTGGACATCACGCGCCTGCACACGGCCGATGCCGCGCACCGCGTGCCGCACCTGGCATTCCAGCCCGACCAGATGAGCGGCGACCCGGTGTTGCCCATGGACGAGGTAGTGACCAGCTACTACCTGCGCCTGCGCGTGGCCGACGAGGCCGGCGTGCTGGCCCGGGTCACCGGCTTGCTGGCCGAGGCGGGCGTCTCGGTCGACGCCATGCTGCAACGCGAAGCCGGCGAGGGCGAGAAGCAGACCGACCTGATCATCCTCACGCACGACGTGCGGGAAGGCGCCATGAACGAGGTGCTGGCGCGCATGCAGCAGCTGCCCACCGTGCTGGCGCCCATCGTCCGCATCCGCAAGGAAGAACTGGCCTGATGCGATACCTGTCGACGCGGGGCCACCCGGACCGCAAGCCCTTCTGCGGGATCCTGCTGGAAGGCCTGGCGCCCGATGGCGGCCTCTACCTGCCCGAGCACTACCCGCAGGTCGATGCGGCCACGCTGGCCCGGTGGCGCGAACTGCCGTACCACGATCTCGCGTTCGAGATCCTCTCGCTGTACATCGACGACATCCCGGCGGCCGACCTGCGCGCGATCTGTGACCGGACCTACACCGCGGAGGTGTTCGGTACGAAGGAGATCGCCCCGCTCAAGCGGCTCGAAGATGGCCTGTTCGTGCTCGGCCTGTCCAACGGTCCCACGCTGGCCTTCAAGGACATGGCGATGCAGTTGCTGGGCAACCTGTTCGAGTACGAACTGGGCCGGCGCGGCGAGGAGCTGAACATCCTGGGCGCGACTTCGGGCGACACGGGCAGCGCCGCCGAGTACGCCATGCGCGGCAAGAAGGGCGTGCGCGTGTTCATGACTTCGCCGCACGGCCGCATGAGCCCGTTCCAGCAGGCGCAGATGTTCAGCTTGCAGGACGCCAACATCCACAACCTCGCGGTCCGCGGCGTGTTCGACGACTGCCAGGACATCGTCAAGGCGGTCTCCAACGACCTAGCGTTCAAGCGCAAGTACCGCATCGGCACGGTGAACTCGATCAACTGGGCGCGGCTGCTGGCGCAGGTGGTGTACTACTTCGCCGGGTATTTCCAGGCGACGCGAACGAACGAAGAGCGCGTCAGCTTCGCGGTCCCCTCCGGCAACTTCGGCAACATCTGCGCCGGCCACGTGGCGCGCATGATGGGGCTGCCGATCGACAAGCTGGTGCTGGCGACCAACGAGAACGACGTGCTGGACGAGTTCTTCCGCACCGGCGTGTACCGCGTGCGCCCGGCCGCCGACACGCACGAGACCTCCAGCCCCTCGATGGACATCAGCAAGGCCAGCAACTTCGAGCGCTTCGTGTTCGACCTGCTGGGCCGCGATGCTGCGCGCACGCGGGCACTGTTCGGTGACGAGCTGGCGCGTAGCGGCCGCTTCGACCTGAATGGCGATCCCGCCTTCGCCCGCGCGGCAACCCGGTTCGGCTTCGCCAGCGGCAAGAGCACGCACGCCGACCGGCTGGCGACGATCCGCGACGCGTGGCAGCGCCTGGGCGTGATGGTCGACACCCACACGGCCGACGGATTGAAAGTAGCGCGGCAGTTCGCCGAATCGGGCGTTCCCATGATCGTGCTGGAGACCGCGCTGCCGGTGAAATTCGCTGCCACCATCGTCGAGGCGCTGGGCCGTGAGCCGGAGCGTCCCGCGAGATTCGAGGGGCTCGAGATGCTGCCCAAGAAGGTCATGGTGCTGCCGGCCGATGCGGGTGAGGTGAAGTCGTACATCGCGGCGCACTGCGCCTGAAGGTCGCCATGAAAGTCGTCGGGTTCGCAGGTTTCTCCGGTTCGGGCAAGACCACGCTGGTCGAGGGCATCATCCCCGCGCTCAGGCAGCGCGGCCTGCGGGTGTCGGTCGTCAAGCACGCCCACCACAGCTTCGACATCGACCATCCCGGCAAGGACACGTTCCGCCACCGCGCCGCGGGTGCCTTCGAAGTGGTCGTGGCCTCCAACCGCCGGCTCGCGCTGATGCGCGAGTTCGAGCAGGACGCGCAGCTGTCCGTGCACCACCTGATTGCCGAGCTCTACGACGGCGTCGACTGGGTGCTGGTGGAAGGCTTCAAGGACAGCGACGTGCTCAAGGTCGAGGTGTGGCGGTCCGACTCCGGCCGGCAGGCGCGCTACCCGGACGACGATTTCATCGTGGCGATCGCGACCGATGCGCCGGACCGGTTGCCGCAAGCAACCCTTCGCCCCGTGCTGGACCTGAACGACCCGGCTGCGGTGGCGCAGTGGCTGGTCGAGAATGGCCAGCGGTTCGACTACAACCCGGAGATGTACGGATGAGCGGACGATGGCTGGATCGCGGGAAGGTGGGCCCATGAGCACGCGTCCCCCGCTCAAGCCGCTGGACGACGCCCTGGCCGAGCTGCTCGAGCGCACCCGGCCGCTGCAGCAGGCGGAAGGCGTGCCCACCTTCGAGGCCGACGGCCGGGTGCTGGCCGAAGACCTGGTGTCCGCGCTGCAGGTCCCGCCGCAGGACAACAGCTCCATGGACGGATACGCCGTCCGCTGCGCCGAGATTCCCGACGAGGGCGTGGTGCTGCCGGTCAGCCAGCGCATCGCGGCCGGCCAGGCAGGGCAGCCGCTGCAGCCCGGCACCGCGGCGCGCATCTTCACCGGCGCGCCGGTGCCGGTCGGCGCCGACGCCATCGTGATGCAGGAGCACGCCGAGCCGGCCGGCGAGGGCGCCGTGCGCATCCTGTCGGTGCCGCAATCCGGCCAGTGGATCCGCCGCAGCGGCGAGGACGTGACGCGCGGCAGCGTGGTGCTGCACAGGGGCCGACGCCTGGACCCCGCCGCCTGCGGGCTGGCGGCCGGCATCGGCCGCGACCGGTTGCTGGTCACGCGCCGGCCGCGCGTGGCGCTGTTCTCCACCGGCGACGAGCTGGTCATGCCCGGCTCCGTCGCGCCCGAGCAGATGCCGGCGGGCGCCATCTACAACTCCAACCGGTTCTTCCTGCGTCAGCTGCTGGCGCGCTGCGGCTGCGAGGTCAGCGACCTGGGCATCGTGCCGGACCGGCGCGAGGCCACCCTGGCTGCCCTGCGGCAGGCCGCCGATGGCAACGACCTGATCCTCACCAGTGGCGGCGTGTCGGTGGGCGAGGAAGACCACATCAAGCCGGCGGTGCAGCAGCTCGGCTCGCTCGACCTGTGGCAGATCGCGATGAAGCCGGGCAAGCCGTTCGCGCACGGCCGCGTGGGCGAAGCCCACTTCATCGGCCTGCCAGGCAACCCGGTGTCCAGCTTCGTCACCTTCCTGCTGCTGGTGCGGCCGTTCCTGCTCAAGCTGCAGGGCGCCACCCGGCTGCAGCCGGCCGCCTTCCGGCTGCCGGCCCGCTTCGACTGGCCGCGCGCCGACAAGCGCCGCGAGTTCCTGCGCGTGCGAATCGATGGCGAGGGCGGGCTGGAGCTGTTTGCCAACCAGAGCTCGGGCGTGCTCACCTCCACGGTGTGGTGCGACGGGCTGGCCGACATTCCGCCGGGCCGCACCATCGCCCGCGGCGATGCGGTCCGCTTCATCCCCCTTGCGGAGCTGCTGGCATGAAGGTGTCGCTGCGTTACTTCGCTTCCGTCCGGGAGGCCATGGGCCGTGGGCTGGAAGAGCGGCAGACCGGCGCCACCACCCTGGCCGGCCTGCGACAGGAGTTGCAGGCACTGGGCGAGCCGTATGCGCAGGCGCTGGGCACCGGCAAGGCCATCCGCATGGCGATGGACCAGGTCATGGCGGATGGCGACGCCCCGCTGCGAGACGGCTGCGAGGTCGCGTTCTTCCCGCCGGTCACGGGGGGCTGAGATGGGTCCGCGCGTGTCCATCCAGGCCGCCGACTTCGACGTTGGCCAGGAACTCGCGCGCCTGCGCGAGTCCGACCACCGCGTCGGCGCCGTTTGCAGCTTTGTCGGCACCGTGCGCGCGGCAGGCGAGGGCGGCGCGGCGCAGGTGCTGGACATGGAGCTCGAGCACTACCCCGGCATGACCGAAAAGGCGATCGAGGCCATGGCCGACGAGGCGCACCGCCGCTTCGACATCTTCGCTGTCCGCGTCGTGCACCGCGTCGGCCTGCTCAGGCCGGGCGACCAGATCGTGATGGTGGCCGTCACCTCGTCCCATCGCGGCCAGAGCTTCCAGGCCTGCGAATTCCTGATGGACTACCTCAAGACCCAGGCGCCGTTCTGGAAAAAGGAACGCACCGCCGCAGGCGAGCGCTGGGTCGACGCCCGCGCCACCGACGACCACGCGCTCGCGCGCTGGGGCATCCAGGCCGGCAACAGCTAATTGGGGTCAGATACGAATTTCCCGCCGCCGCGGGACTCGCTCAATTGAGGTAGCGCGGCTTCTCGCCGCTTTCCCCTGATTCGGCAGCTTCAGCCACGGGCGCGGCGGGCGCGGTGAACGGTTCACGCCATTGCGACCGCGCCAGCGACTGCTCCAGCAGGTGCATCAGGCCCTGCATCAGCTTGGGGTCCAGCTCCATGTGGAAGCCGCGGGCCTTGGCCGCGCCGGACACCGATGCGCGCTCGTTGAAGGCCAGGCGCAGGCGGCCGTTGCCCAGCGGTGTCGCGTCCACGTCGGTCACCAGCAGCGGCTCGCTGCCCAGGGGCAGGTTGGGCTTGTCCTCGTAGGGCGTCGCGAAATCCGCCTTCTGCAGGAACTCCTCCTTGCGGAACTCCGTGAACAGGCGCTTGAGCTCCTCGTCGCCGCTGCCCACGGCGCTGGCGGACGGCTCGCTCCTGATCACCTGATCGGTGTGCAGCTTGCCCAGCAGCGGCCACAGCCCATGCATCAGTCGCCGGGTGAGCCACATGCGCATTTCCTCGCCGCCGGTGCTGTTCACGCGCAGCAGCATGCGGTCCTGCTCGGCCTGGTACGTCACAGACAGCTGGTGGATCTGCATGGCTTGATTCTAGTCAGCCCATCCGCGCCACGGTCGCGCTGATTGACCCTTGAAATCCCCGGGAAAAGGCGCAAGCTGGGATGCAGTTCGGACCTTCCATCCACTCGTTCATGCGACTCGACAAGCTCACCACCAAGTTCCAGGAGGCCCTGGCGGAGGCCCAGACGCTGGCCCTGGCGAATGACCACGCCTACATCGAACCCGAGCACCTGCTCGTGGCCATGCTGCGTCAGGAGGACGGCCCGCGCGCGCTGCTGCAGCGTGCCGGCGCCAACGTGCCCGGCCTGCTGGCCGCCGCCGAAACAGCCCTGCACAAGCGGCCCCAGGTGCAGGGCCAGGAGCAGGTGCAGGTCGGCCGCGAGCTGGTCGGCCTGCTGCAGGCCGCGGAGAAAGAGGGGCTCAAGCGCGGTGACCAGTTCATCGCCGGCGAGCTGTTCCTGCTGGCGCTGGCCGACAGCAAGTCGGACCTGGGCCGCGTCGCGCGCGAGAACGGGCTGACGCGCAAGTCCTTCGAGGCGGCGGTCGACGCCGTCCGCGGTGGCCAGA
>JAKFEA010000211.1:0-3575 GCA_036675905.1 Acidovorax sp.
GCCGGCTGGCTCTCCGATCTGGACGTTGCCCCGCCGCCCGTGCGCAGCTTGCCGATCCAGGAGATCGTCCCTGGGCTGCGCGTGAAAGGGCCGGTCCCGGAACTCGCGGAGCAGGTGCGTGACCTTCACTTCCGCTTCCACGGCGGATGGGGGTAGCGCTGCAAAGCTGCTGCCGCCGTCCGGCAGGAATCGTTCCGGTCAGGCTTGGCCCGGCCGCCCCTGGCGCACCGCCAGCAGCGCCGCAGCCACCTCGGCAAACCCCGCCCCGCGCTCGCCCTCGGTCACGTACGCCGGCGGATGCGACAGCTGGTCGAGGAAGCGGCGGATGTTGGCCACGCCCACGCTGTGCGGGAAGTGCTCGAACATCAGCACGTCGTTGGTGGAGTCGCCGACGTAGGCCCAGCGGCCGATCTGCGCGTCCAGGTCGGCGTCCAGCAGTTGCCGCACGATCCAGCGCGCGCCTTCGCGCTTGGAGTGGCCGCCGTACCAGCCGTTGATGTGGATCGAGCTGACGGTGGCGGTCATGCCTTCGGACCGCATCAGCGCCACCACCTCGTCGATCCGCGCCTGCGGCAGGTGGGTGAACTCGCTGTGGTCGATGGCGATGTCGGTCTCGCGGCCGGGGCTGTCGTCGGCGCGGCGGGCGCCGGGGATTTCGCGCTCGATGCGCGCCAGCACCTGCTGCATGCGGGCGAAATTCTCAAGGCGCTCGGCTTCCGGCTGCTGGTACAGCTTTCTCAGCTGGCCGTCGGCGCCGCGCACCAGCGCCACGGCGCCGTTCTCGGCCACGATGGCATCGACCGGCCAGGCCAGCGCGAACGGCTCGCTCCAGCCCACCGGCCGGCCGGTGATGGGGATGACGTGCAGGCCGGCGTCGCGCAGCGCGCCCAGCGCGGCCAGCGCGTCATCGGTGATCGCGCCCTCGGTGGTGAGGGTGTCGTCGATGTCGGTGAAAACGCCGAGGACGCCGCGGCGGGCGTCCTCGGGCCAGTGGGCGAGGGGGGTTATCGAGTGGGTCAAGGCTGCAATACGCGTCCGTTCCAGCCCGGCTGGTACATCGGCGAGTCGGCAGGGGGCGCCTCGGGCCGGTCCAGGGGCGACGGGTCCGCCGATTGTTGCAGCATCGCGCCCGCCACCAGCTGGCGCCCCACCGGCGGGCAGCTGCCGGTGTCGATGTGCATCAGCGCGGCGGCCAGCAGCGGCTCTTCGGGCGCGCCCAGCGCGGTCCGGGGGTTCTCCTTGACCGGGCACTGCACCGGGAAGCCGGAGGTGTAGTCGCCGTAGCCCTGCGCGTTGTAGACCTGGAACTCGATCGGGAAGTAGGCCTGCCCGCAGTTGTCCTTGCGGTGGAAGCCGTAGGGCTTGCCGCAGGTGCGGTCGCCCACCAGGATCACCTGCACGCCGATGCCGCGCAGGCTGTTGATGATGGATTCGCTGGCCGAGCAGGTCAGCTGCGAGGTCAGCACGTACAGCCGCGGCAGGTTCAGCTGCGGCAGCGGGTGGTCACGCGAGTAGGTGGTTTCGGCGGTCAGCACGCGGGTGCTGAAGATGAAGGTGCCGGCCGTGCTCTCCGCGGTGCGGTGGGCGTTGTAGCGCACGCTCTCGAACACCTGGCCTTCGACCGAGGGCCCGGCCACCATCGCCGCCGCGGCCTGCGCGATGTACAGGAAGCCGCCGCCGTTGTAGCGCAGGTCCAGCACCAGGTCCTGCACGGCGGCATCGCGCAGGCTGCCGAAGGCGGTGATCAGCGCGTCCTGCGCGCCCCTGGAATGCTCGTTGAACAGCACGTAGCCGACCTTGCGGCCGGTGTTGCTGAGCAGCTTTCGCACCAGCGGCACCGGCTTGCTGGAGGGGTAGTCGGTCACCACGCTGGTGGCGCTGGCGACGCCCTGCATCACGTCGGCCGAGCGGCTGCTCATGGTGGTGCTGAAGCGATCGCGGTCCAGGCCGTCGGCGTCGGGCGTGCGCACCAGCAGCGCGTCGAAGTACGCCGGCATCGTGCCGTAGTCGGCGCCCGGGACCTCGGGGATCTCGTCGTTCCAGAGGTACTTCTCGTCCATGTAGCTGCGCAGCCAGCGCTGCTGCTCGGGCAGCGAGCACATGCCGGCCAGCGAGGAAGAATCGGGAAACAGCCCGCGCGACAGCGAGGCGGTGGCGAGGTCACCGTTGCCTCCGCCTCCACCTCCGCCACAGGATGCCAGCAGGAGGGCAAAAGACGCCGCGGCAAGAACGGCTGCGCGGCGCAGCGGGGGCAGGCGGAACACGGGTCGACTCCACAGTGGAGCCGCCGATTATTGTTGGGCTTGCCGAACTGATCAGTGCTGAAGTGTCAGGCCGGCGTGTTCGCGCAACGGATGGAAGTGGATTTTGGGAAATCGTTCCTGTGCCAGCCGCACGTCGTAGGGCGAAGTGCAAAGAAATGCCAGGGCATTGGCGGCGTCCAGCGCCATCCGTTGCGGATACGCGTCGGTGAACTGGCGCAGTTCCTGCGGGGTGTCGGCCGTGATCCAGCGCGCGCCGGTGTAGGGGCAGCCTTCCAGCCGGATGTCGGCGTCGTACTCGGTCTTCAGGCGGTGCTGCACCACCTCGAACTGCAGCTGGCCGACCGCCCCCAGCAGCATGGCGCCGCCCGCCTGGGGCCGGAACACCTGGATCGCGCCTTCCTCGCCCAGCTGGGCCAGGCCCTGCTGCAGCTGCTTGGTGCGCAGCGGGTTCTTCAGCAGCACGGTCATGAACATTTCCGGCGCGAAGAAGGGCAGGCCGGTGAACTGCAGGCTGGCGCCGTCGGTGATGGTGTCGCCCAGCTGCACCCCGCCGTGGGTGGTGAAGCCGATGATGTCGCCGGCATAGGCCTCGTCCACCGCCTCGCGCCGTTGTGACAGGAACGTGACCACCGAGGTCGGCCGCAGCTCCTTGCCGGTGCGCTGCACCTTCAGCTTCATGCCCGGCGTGTACCGGCCCGAGGCCATGCGCACGAAGGCGATGCGGTCGCGGTGGTTGGCGTCCATGTTGGCCTGCACCTTGAACACCACGCCGGCAAAGCTGGGCTCGTCCGGCTGCACCGTCTTCTCGACGACCTGCCGGTTGACCGTCAGCGAACTCGTGCGCGGCTGCGGCGGCGGCGCCAGGTCGACCAGCGCGTTCAGCACCTCCATCACGCCGAAGTTGTTGACGCCGGAGCCGAAGAACACCGGGGTTTGCCTGGCATCCAGGAAGGCCTGGTGGTCCCACTCGGGCGAAGCGCCGGCGGCCAGCTCCATGCTCTCGGCGGCGGCGTCGTATTCGGCGCCGAAGCGCTGGCGCAGGGCGTCCTCGTCGGACAGGGGAATGGTCTCGAAGTCCTGCGGCCGGCGCTCGCTGCCGGCCTCGAACACCGTCATCGCGTCGGTGCGCAGGTTCATGATGCCGCCGAAGCTCTTGCCCTTGCCGACCGGCCAGGTCATGGGCACGCAGGGCATGCCGAGTTCGCGCTCGACCTCGTCCAGGATGTCCAGCGGCTCGCGCACCTCGCGGTCCATCTTGTTGACGAAGGTGATGATGGGCGTGTTGCGCTGCCGGCAGACTTCGATCAGGCG
>JAKFEA010000212.1:0-39087 GCA_036675905.1 Acidovorax sp.
GGCGCCGAGACGGGCAGCGGCAGCGCACGCTTGGCGCCGCTGGCCTTGAGCACTTCGCAGGCCTTGTCCACCGCCGCCTTGCTGCCGGCGATGACGGTCTGCGCAGGATCGTTGAAATTCACCGCCTCGACGACTTCGTCGGTGTTGGTGCCGAAGCTGCGCTGCGCCTCGGCGCAGCCCTCCACCACCTTCCGGGCGTCCATCCCCAGCACCGCCGCCATGGCGCCCACGCCGACCGGCACGGCCTCCTGCATGGCCTGCGCGCGAAAGCGCACCAGCGGCGCCGCCTCGGCCAGCGTCAGCGCGCCCGCGGCGACCAGCGCCGAGTACTCGCCCAGCGAGTGGCCGGCAACCACGGCGGGCTTCTCGCCCCCCTCCGCCAGCCAGGCCCGGTAGGCCGCCACGCCGGCAACCAGCATCACCGGCTGCGTGTTGGTGGTGAGCGCCAGCGCCTCCTTGGGCCCTTCATGGATCAGGCGGCCAATGTCTTGGGCAAGTGCCTCGGAAGCTTCGGCGACAGCCTGCTTCACGGCCGGGTGGTCGCCCCAGGCATCGAGCATGCCCACGGCCTGCGAGCCCTGGCCGGGGAACACGAATGCGAACGGTTTCATGTCGTCGTCGTCGGAAGATCGGTTCGGCGGGTGCGAGCGGGACTCAGTAGTCCAGCAGCACCGCGCCCCAGGTGAAGCCGCCGCCCACGCCTTCCAGCATCAGGGTGTCGCCGCGGCGGATCTTGCCTTCGCGCACCGCGGCGTCGAGCGCCAGCGGGATCGAGGCGGCCGAGGTGTTGCCGTGCTGGTCGACGGTGACGACCAGCTTGTCCAGCGGCAGTTTCAGCTTCTTCGCCGTGCTCTGCATGATGCGGATGTTGGCCTGGTGCGGGATCAGCCAGTCGATTTCGGCATCGGTCTTGCCAGCCTTGGCGAGCGTGGCGCGGGCCGAGCTCTCCAGCACGCCCACTGCCAGCTTGAACACCGCCTGGCCGTCCATCTTGAGCAGCGGGTCGCCCAGCACCTGCCCGCCCGCCACCGTGCCGGGCACGCACAGGATGCCCACGTGCTTGCCGTCGGCGTGCAGGTCGCTGGCCAGGATGCCGGGCGTGTCCGACGCCTCCAGCACGACGGCGCCGGCGCCGTCGCCGAACAGCACGCAGGTGGTGCGGTCCTTGAAGTCCAGGATGCGCGAGAACACCTCGGCGCCGACCACCAGCGCGCGGCTGGCGCTGCCGGTGCGGATCATCGCGTCGGCCACGGTGAGTGCGTAGACGAAGCCGCTGCACACCGCCTGCACGTCGAAGGCCGGGCAGCCGGTCATGCCCAGCTTGTGCTGCAGGATGCAGGCTGCCGAGGGAAACACCATGTCCGGCGTGGACGTGGCCACGATGACCAGGTCGATGTCGGCTGGGCCGCAGCCGGCCGCCTCCATCGCGTGGCGCGCGGCGTGCGCGCCCAGGTCGCTGCTGGTGACGTCCGGCGCGGCGAAGTGGCGCGCCCGGATGCCGGTGCGCTCCACGATCCACTGGTCGGAGGTTTCGATGCCCTGCGCAGCCAGTTCGGCGGCGAGGTCGTCGTTGGTCACGCGGCGCGGCGGCAGGTAGCTGCCGGTGCCGGCGATGCGCGAATATCGGCTCATTCGGAAGCGAGGGTTGCGGTGGAAGCGGCGTCGGCCGCGGACCCGGCCAGCAGGGGCCGGGCATGCGCGATCCGGGCCTGGACCCGTTCGAGCAACTGGTGTCGGGCCGCATCATACGCCCGGGCCAGTGCCCGCTCGAAAGCGAACGCATCGGCCGATCCGTGGCTCTTGAACACCAGGCCGCGCAGGCCCAGCAGCGCGGCGCCGTTGTAGCGGCGGTAGTCCATGCGCTGCTTGAATGCGGAAAGCACGGGATAGGCCAGCAGCGCCGCGGCCCGGGTCAGCGGGTTGCGCGTGAACTCGTCGCGCAGGAAGCTGCTGATCATGCTCGCCAGCCCCTCGCTGGTCTTCAAGGCCACGTTGCCGACGAAGCCGTCGCACACCACGATGTCGGTGGTGCCCTTGAAGATGTCGTTGCCCTCCACGTTGCCCTGGAAGTTGAGGTCGCCGGCGGCGGCGGCCGAGCGCAGCAGTTCGCCCGCGCGCTTGATCACCTCGTTGCCCTTGATCACCTCTTCGCCGATGTTCAGCAGGCCCACGCTGGGCTGGTCGCGCTCCTCCAGTGCCGACACCAGGGCCGATCCCATCACCGCGAACTGCAGCAGGTGCTGCTCGGTGCAGTCGACGTTGGCCCCCAGGTCCAGCACCATGGTTGCCCCGCCCTTGGCGTTGGGCAGCAGCGAAGCGATGGCCGGCCGGTCGATGCCGTCCAGGGTCTTGAGCAGGTAGCGGGCCAGCGCCATCAGCGCGCCGGTGTTGCCGGCCGAGACGGCCGCGTCGGCACGGCCGTCCTTGACCTGCTGGATCGCCACCCGCATGGAGGAGTCCTTCTTGCGGCGCAGGGCGACCTCCACCGGATCGTCCATGGCCACCACCTCGGAGGCAGGCACATGGGTCGCGCGCGGATGGAAATCGCGCAGCGCCTCGCTGCTGCCCACCAGCAGGAGCCGGGCCTCGGGATGCGCCTGGAGGAAGCTGCGGCAGGCAGGCAGGGTCACGGCCGGGCCGTGGTCGCCCCCCATGCAGTCGACGGCCAGAATCGTCATGTCCTCAAATGTAGAGCTTCGCGGCAAGGGGTCTCGCGGCCTTGCGCGAACGGCGCTCGTCCATGGCGCAGGCGCAAAAAAGGCCCGGGCTGCGCAGGCAGCGGCGGGCCTGTTCGCGCCGTCGGCAAGGATCAGGCGTCGTTCTTGGTCTTGAGGACCTTGCGACCGCGATAGAACCCGTTCGGGCTGATGTGGTGGCGCAGGTGGGTTTCGCCCGTGGTGGGCTCCACGGCGATGCCCGGCACCGTCAATGCGTTGTGCGAACGGTGCATGCCCCGCTTGGAGGGCGACTTCTTGTTTTGCTGAACGGCCATGCCGGACTCCTGGATGCTGGGGCGCCTCGCAACGCGAAACGCCATGAACGGTGGGTGGGAAGCGCGGCGGCCGCCCCTGCAGGCCGGCATTTCGCGCGAAGCCCGCCATTATAGGGCATCGGGCGCAGCGCTCCTATTCCTTGCCGTTCTTCAGAACCTTCAGGCGGGCAAACGGGTTCTCGCGGGGCTCTCCCGCGTCGAAATCCGGATCGGCGACCGAGAGACGCACCGGCACCGGGCAGACCTCGTGCCGGGGCACCGCGGGCACCTCCATCAGCAACTCGTCCTCCACCAGGCCCAGCAGGTCGAAGGTGCGGCTGACCGCCAGCACGTCCTCCTCGGCTTCCTCGTCCTGCGCTGCCGCCGCGTCCTCGTCGGCGACGAAGCGGAACGGCCGGTCCACCGCCAGCGCCACCTCGACCCGCTCGAGGCAACGCTGGCAGGTCATGGGCAGCACGGCGGAGGCGGCCAACTGGAGCCAGACCTCGGGATGCAGGTGATCCGGATTGCGCAACTCGCCCCGGGCCGACCATTGGACGGGGTGCACTTGAGCGACCTGCTGCGCTTCGGCGGCCAGGCGGGGGAAGTCCGCCAGGCCGCCCTCGCCGGACAGCTGCCCGCCCTCTTCGGCAAACGCCCGCACGTCCAGGCGCTGCGGGCTGAAAGACCTCTTCATCCGGACCAGTGTAAGAGAATCGCCGCATGCCCAACGCCCTTGCGCGGCCCCTGATCCTCGGCTCGACTTCCCGCTACAGGCGACAACTGCTGGAGCGGCTCGGCCTGCCATTCGACGTCGTCGCGCCCGAGGTGGACGAGACGCCGAACCCCGGCGAAACGCCGGCTGCCATGGCGGCGCGGCTGGCCCTCGCGAAGGCCCAGGCCGTGGCGCAGCGGCATCCCCAAGCCGTGGTGATCGGGTCGGACCAGGTGGCAGACCTGGACGGCGAACCGCTGGGCAAGCCGGGCGACCACGCGCGCGCCACGGCCCAGCTGCGCCGCATGCGCGGCCGTACGGTGATCTTTCAGACCGCGCTGGCCGTGGTGTGCCTGGACGGCGGCTTCGAGCAGCAGGACCTCGCGCCGGTGCGCGTGGTGTTCCGCGATCTCGCCGACAGCGAGATCGAAACCTACCTGCGCATCGAGCAGCCCTATGACTGCGCCGGCAGCGCGCGCAGCGAAGGCCTGGGCATTGCGCTGCTGGAGGCCATCCACAGCGACGACCCCACGGCCCTGGTGGGCCTGCCGTTGATCCGCACCTGCCGCATCCTGCGCGCCGCCGGCCTGCAGGTGCCCTGAGATGGCCGCGCCCGGCTCCCTGTACCTCGTTCCCGCCCCGCTGGATTTCGGCTGCGCCACGCCGGCGCCGCTGCAGCAGGTGATGCCCGCCGGCACCCTGGAGGTGGCCGCGCGCCTGGCGCACTGGATTGCCGAGAACGCCAGGACCACGCGCGCCTATCTCAAGCGGGTGGGCGAGATCGTTCCGCTGGCGCAGCCCGTCCAGGCGCTGGCGATCGCCGAACTGCCGCGCGAGGTGCACAAGAAGGGCGACCATGGCGGTGGGTTCGACGCGCGCCCCTTGCTGGCGCCCGCGCTCGAGGGCCACGACATCGGCCTGGTGAGCGAAGCGGGGATGCCCGCCGTGGCCGACCCCGGCTCATCGGTCGTGCGGGCGGCCCACCAGCTCGGGCTTCGCGTGGTGCCGCTGGTGGGCCCGGTTTCACTGCTGCTGGCGCTGGCGGCCAGCGGGTTGAACGGACAGTCGTTCGCCTTCGTGGGCTACCTGCCGCAGCAGCCGGGGCCGCGCACGCAGCGCATCCGCGAACTGGAGGCGCTGGCGCTGCGCAGCGGCCAGACCCAGCTGTTCATCGAGACCCCTTACCGCAACGCCGCGTTGTGGCAATCCCTCCTGGACACCCTGCGCGGCGACACGCGCCTGGGCCTCGCGGTCGGGCTGACGTTGCCTGATGCGCGGGTGGCCACGCGCACGGTTGCGGGATGGAAACGCGAAGCGGGCGGGCCGCCGCCCGGCGACACGCCCGCCGTGTTCCTGGTCGGCCCTTAGCGCAACACCGGGAGCGTGCGCACGGCGCGGATCGCGCCCTCGCCGACAGCGGCGCCGAACCGCTTGGCCAACCGCTCGGCCACGTTCTCGCGCCGGGTGTAGTCCACCAGTTCCTCGGCCTTGATCACCTCGCGGGCGACGAAGTCCAGGTTGGCGAGCTGGTCCGCCAGGCCCAGGTCGACCGCCTGCTGGCCGGTCCAGAACAGGCCGGTGAACAGCTCCGGCGTGTCCTTCAGGCGCTTGCCGCGCCCGGCCTTGACCACGTCGATGAACTGCCGGTGGATCTGGTCCAGCATCTCCTGCGCGTGGGCGCGGTGCCGGTCGGTCTGCGGGCTGAAGGGATCGAGGAAGCCCTTGTTTTCGCCGGCGGTCATCAGGCGGCGCTCGACGCCCAGCTTGTCCATCAGGCCGACGAAGCCGAAGCCGTCCATCAGCACGCCGATGCTGCCGACGATGCTGGCCTTGTCCACGTAGATCCTGTCGGCGCCGACGGCGATGTAATAGGCCGCCGAGGCGCAGGCCTCCTCCACCACCACGTACACCGGTTTGCGGTGCAGGGCCCTGAGCCGCTTCATCTCGTCGTTGACGATGCCCGCCTGCACGGGGCTGCCGCCGGGCGAGTTGATCAGCAGCACGATGCCTTGCGCGCCCGGGTCTTCGAAGGCGGCCTTCATGGCCGCCACGATGAATTCGGCGCTGTTGTCCGATTCGGCGGAGATCTCGCCCTGGATCTCCACCACTGCCGTGTGCGGCGCCGCCTTCTCGGCTCCGGTCGGCCCGCCCCGGTAAAGCAGGGTCCAGACCAGCAACACGAAAAAGGCCAGCCAGGCCAGCCGGGTGAAGGTGCGCCAGCGACGCGCCGAGCGCTGCTCGGACAGGGTCGCGAACATCAACCGCTCCATGGTCTGGCGCTCCCATCCCGGTTGCAGGCCGGATGCAACGGGCGCAGGCGCAGGCGCGCCGGGCGGGTCCCGGTCGGTGCCGGGCATCAGCGGGTCGGTCATGGTGGGGAGCTCAGAAGACGGGAGATTGCAGGTTCCAGGCAGTATGCCAGTGCACCACTCCGTCCTGTTCGCTGGTGGCTATGCGCACCAGCCCGCCGCGGCAGGGTCCGCCGGCGCAGGCGCCCGTGTCCGGGTGGTACACCGCGCCATGCGTCGAGCACAGCAGCCACTGCCCGCTGTCGTCGAAGAAACGGTTGGGCTGCCAGTCCATCTCCATGGCGACGTGCGCGCAGCGGTTCAGGTACGCATGGACATTGCCGCGCCAGCGGATGGCGAAGGCACGGCAGGCCTGGCCGCCATGGACCACGTCGAACGGCACGGCCAAGCCGCCTTCGACGAGATCCTGGCTGTTGCAAAGGGGCTGCCGTTCGCCTTCAGGCATGAGCCAGCAGCCACCGGCGCAAGTCCGCCATCGAGTGGGCGATGTGCAGCGGGCCGAGTTCGTGGAAGGTGTCCGGTGCGTGCGCGCCGTAGCTCACGCCGACCGCGGCACAGCCCGCGTTGCGCGCCATCTCCAGGTCATGCGTGGTGTCGCCGATCATCAGCGTGCGGCCGGGGTCGGCGCCGAACTCCCGCATCAGCTCCTCGAGCATCAGCGGGTGAGGCTTGCCGGCGGTCTCGTCGGCGGTGCGCGAGCCGTCGAACAAACCGTGCATCTCCTGCGCCTGCAGGACTTCGTCCAGCCCGCGGCGCGACTTGCCGGTGGCCACCGCGAGCCAGTGGTGCCTGGCCTTGAGTTCGTGCAGCATCGCCAGCGTTCCCTCGAACAGGCTCAGGTCGTTCTGCTGCCGGTAGTAGTGATGCCGGTAGCGCTGGCCGAGCTCCTCGTACTTCTCCGGCGGCACGTCCGGCGCCGCGCGCGCGAGCGCCTGGGCCAGGCTCATGCCGATCACGTACGCGGCGGCCTGCTCGGTCGGCAGCGCGCCGCCCACGTCCACCACCGCCCGCTGGATGCAGCGCACGATGACCTTGGTGGAGTCGTACAGCGTGCCGTCCCAATCGAAGGCGATCAGGTCAAACTGGCGAGGCCGTGGGCTGGGCATGGCGGTCGGCGAACTGTTGCAGGTCGGCGGGCAGCGGCGCTTCCAGGGCGACCGGCTCGTCGGTGGCGGGATGGCGGAACTGTAGCCGCCACGCATGCAGGAACATGCGCTTGAGGCCCTGGCGCTGGAGCGACCGGTTCAGCTCGAAGTCGCCGTACTTGTCGTCGCCCGCGATCGGGTGGCCCTGCGAGGCCAGGTGGACGCGGATCTGGTGCGTGCGGCCGGTCTTGATCGTCACTTCCAGTAGCGTGAACGCACCCAGCCGCCGCGCCACCTTGACCAGGGTGATGGAGCGCATCGCGTCGGGATGATCGCTGTCCACCACCTTGACGCGCCGCTCGCCGGCGGCGCTGTCGTCGCCCGCGACCAGGTACTTGTGCAAGGGCAGGTCGATGACCTTCTTGTTGGCGGGCCAGGCGCCGGCCACCAGCGCCAGGTAGGTCTTGCCGGTCTCGCGGCCGCGGAACTGGTCCTGCAACCGCGTCAAGGCCGAGCGCCGCTTGGCCACCAGCAGCACGCCGGAGGTTTCCCGGTCGAGCCGGTGCACCAGCTCCAGCAACTTCGCCTGCGGCCGGGCCTGGCGCAACTGCTCGATCACCCCGAAGCTCACGCCGCTGCCGCCATGCACCGCCACCCCGGCCGGCTTGTCGATGGCCAGCAACTGGTCGTCCTCGAGCAGGACCGGAAATTCGCGGGGCGGGGCTGGCCGTGCCGCTGCATCCAGCACCCGCTCGGGCAGGCGTACCGGCGGCACGCGGACGAGGTCGCCCTCCTGCACCCGGGTGTCGGCGCCCGCCCGGCCCTTGTTCACCCGCACTTCGCCGCTGCGGATGATCCGGTACACATGGGTCTTGGGGACGCCCTTGAGCTCGCGCAGCAGGAAGTTGTCGAGGCGCTGGCCGGCGGACTCCTCGCCAACCCGCAGCGTTTTCACTTCGGCTTTCGTGGGACCGGCAACGGCCCCTATAATCCTTCCCACTAGCGTCTCGCCGTAAGTGCTTGATTCGGCTGGAGTTTAGTCCACCGTAGCACCCAAGGGACGCTGGCAGGTCGATGCCGACGTCGCCCTTGCCGCCGGATGCGGGCTCGAAGATGCCGCACCCGCCGGCCAAGGCGCCGGAACCGCCGATGCTCAAGCGAAAACCCGAACCGGAAATATTGACCGCCAGACTTCAGAAGCTGGCGGCGGAAAAGCGAGACCCCCCTGTGCTGATGGCGTTGTTCCTGGCCTGCTGGCGGTGGCTGATGCCGCCGGCCGCCGGCTTCGGTTCGCCCCGGCGCATGGCCCGGATGCCGCGGCTTGCAGTTGCTGCGGCCCTGCGGTCCCCCCACCGCCTCGCCCCCGTCCACGCGCCCCCCTTGCGGTTGCTGACATAGCCTTCGGGGCTGTCCGCACGCATCTTCGCGCGCTCTTTCCGCTTCCCGTTTCGCCTGCGCCGGCCGGCATCGTGGGCCCCTGCATGGGGCCGTTTGTTCACGAGAACAAGAAGGTGACGCAATGAAGCGGATGCTGATCAATGCCACGCAGGCCGAAGAGCGCCGGCTGGCCATCGTCGACGGACAGAAGCTCCTCGACTACGAAATCGAGATCGAAGGGCGCGAACAGCGCAAGGGCAACATCTACAAGGCGGTGGTGACGCGCGTGGAGCCGTCGCTGGAGGCCTGCTTCGTCGACTACGGCGAGGACCGGCACGGCTTCCTGCCGTTCAAGGAAATCTCCAAGCAGTACTTCGCGCCCGGGGTCTCCCCGTCGCAGGCGCGGATCAACGAGGTGATCAAGGAAGGCCAGGAGCTGCTGGTCCAGGTGGAGAAGGAAGAACGCGGCAACAAGGGCGCGGCACTGACCACCTTCATCTCGCTGGCCGGCCGCTACGTGGTGCTGATGCCCAACAACCCGCGCGGCGGCGGCGTGTCGCGCCGGATCGAGGGCGACGACCGGGCCGAGCTGAAGGAGGCGATGGACCAGCTGGAGTACCCCAACGGCATGTCCATCATTGCCCGCACCGCGGGCATCGGCCGCAACGCGCCCGAGCTGCAGTGGGACCTGAACTACCTGCTCAAGCTGTGGACCGCGATCGACGGCGCCGCCAAGGGCGGCAAGGGCGCCTTCCTGATCTACCAGGAGTCGTCGCTGGTGATCCGCGCGATCCGCGACTACTTCAACGGCGACATCGGCGACATCCTGATCGACACCGACGACATCTACGAGCAGGCGCAGCAGTTCATGTCGCACGTGATGCCGGAGCACGCCACCCGGGTCAAGCGGTACCGCGACGACGCCCCGCTGTTCTCGCGCTTCCAGATCGAGCACCAGATCGAGTCGGCCTATGCGCGCGAGGTCAAGCTGCCCTCCGGCGGCGTGATCGTCATCGACCACACCGAAGCGCTGGTGTCGATCGACGTCAACTCGGCGCGCGCCATCAAGGGCGGCGACATCGAGGAAACCGCCACGCGCACCAACCTGGAAGCGGCCGATGAAGTGGCGCGCCAGATGCGCCTGCGCGACCTCGGCGGCCTGATCGTGATCGACTTCATCGACATGGAGGAGTCGAAGAACCGCCGCGAGGTGGAGAACCGCCTGCGCGACGCGCTGCGGCAGGACCGCGCCCGCGTCCAGTTCGGCACCATCAGCAAATTCGGGCTGATGGAGATGAGCCGCCAGCGGCTGCGGCCTGCCCTGTCCGAAGGCGCCTCCATCCCCTGCCCGCGCTGCGGCGGCCACGGCCACATCCGCGACACCGAGAGCTCGGCCCTGCAGATCCTGCGGATCATCCAGGAAGAGTCCATGAAGGACAGCACGGCCGCCGTGCACGTGCAGGTGCCGGTGGAAGTCGCTTCCTTCCTGCTCAACGAGAAGCGCACCGAGATCACCAAGATCGAACTGAAGCAGCGCCTCAACGTGATCCTGGTGCCCAACAAGGGCCTGGACACGCCGCACTACAAGCTCGAGCGCCTCAAGCACGACGATCCGCGCCTGGACAGCCTGAAGGCCAGCTACCACATGGCCGAGGACCTCGAGGAGAAGACCGAGGTCACGCGCCGCTCGCAGGAGCGCGCCAACCGCCAGGAGCCGCTGATCAAGGGTGTCCTGCCGGATGCGCCGGCCCCGATCACGCCGCCCCGGCCCGAGAAGCCCGCCGAGCCGGTCCGCCAGGCTGCCGCGCCGGCTCCCGCGCGCGCGCCTGCGCCTGCTTCAGCGCGCGCGCCGGCGTCGCCGGCCCCGGCATCCGAGCCGAGCTTCTTTGCCTGGTTCAAGAGCCTGTTCAGCCCGCCGCCCGTGGCCGCACCGGCCACGCCGGCTGCGGCGCCGGCAGCCAGGGGCGAGGACAAGCGCGAGGGCCGCGGCGAACGCGGCGAGCGTGGTGAGCGCGGCGAAGGCCGGCGCGGCGGCCGGGGTGGCCGCGGCCGCGGGCGAGACCACGATCAGCGCCGCGAGCGTGCCAACGGGGAAGCCGGCGAAGGCCAGGCCCCGCGTGAAGGCGAAGGCCGGCGCGAACGCCAGCAGGGCCGGCCGGAGCGCGGTGAAGGGCGCAGCGAGCGCGGCGAGCAGCGCGAGGGGCGTGAACCGCGTGAACCGCGTGAAGGTCGTGAACCCCGCGAGGCCCGTGAGCCTCGCGAGTCGCGCGGCGATCGGCACGCGCCGCGGGAACACCGTGACGAGCAGCCCGGCGGCGAACAGCGCATGGCCGACGCGCCGGAGCAATCGCGCGGCGACCGCCCACCGCGCGGCGAGCGGGGTGAACGAGGCGACCGCGGTGAAGGCCGGCGTGAGCGCGGCGAACGGGGCGAACGCGGCGAACGCGGCGAACGAGGTGAGCGCGGCGAGCGCCGGCCGCGCGAGCAGGTGCCGCAGGCCGTCAGCGAAGCTGCGGTGATCGAAGGCCAGCCCGATGCCGCCGAGGTGCTGGAGCACGCCGGCCAGACGCACGGCAGCGGCAATGGGCAGGATGGCGAAGGCCGCCGCGATTCGCGTCGCTCGCGCGACCGCTACGGCCGCGACCGGCGCGAGCGCAATGACCGTGAGGAAGCCGCCCCGGCGGACACCTCCGCCCAGCCCGCCGCCGAGCCGCAGGAAGCTGCAAGCGAGCCCGCCGAGCGCCGGCCGCGCTACGCCACCGGCTTCGTGGACGACGAGTCCGCGGCGGCGGGCCCCGTCTCGTCCGTTGCGCAAGTGCCTGCCGCCGCCCCGGCGCCATCGCTGGCCCCCGCCGGCCTGCCCAAGGTGCAGCCCTTCGAGCTGCCGGTGGACGACCTCGCGCAGGTCGCCGCCGGCACGGGCCTGCAGTGGGTCAACTCCGACGCCGACAAGATCGCGGCGGTGCAGGCGGCGATCGCCGCCGAGCCCAAGCCGATCCGCGTGCCGCGCGAGCGCCCGCCGGCCGTGGTGATCGACGAGGGCCCGCTGGTGCTGGTGGAAACCCGCCGCGACCTGCGCGAACTGCAGCTGCCGTTCGAGCAGCAGCCGGCGCAGCAGTCGATGCAGTAATCGCCACGGCAACAGCCAGAAAGGGAGCTTCGGCTCCCTTTTTCCGTTTACGGGCGCGGCACCAGGCCGCTTGGTCTGCCGTACGGCAGCACGGAGCAGCGGCTGGTCAGGCCTGCGCCGCCTGCTTCCAGGCCGCCGCGGCGGCCTGTTCGTCGCCCCGCTGCTCGGCCAGCAGCGCGAGCGCGCGTGAGGCGTTGCCGCGCAGCCGTGCGTCCTGCAGGCCGCCCGCCGCCTGGCCGAGCAGTTGCTGGGCCTTGCCCCACAGCTGGCGCTTCATGCAGGCCATGCCGGCCAGGTACTGCAGGGTGGCGTCGCGCGGGTCGGCGCGCTGGGCCGATTCGATGCGCGCCAGCCAGGCGGCATCCACGCTTCCCAGCCCCGCCTCCAGCGCCGCCACCAGCCGGACCTTCTGCAGCCCGGACAGCGCGTGCTGCCGCTCCCACACCGGCAGCAGCCAGTCGCGCGCCAGTTGCGGGTCGCCGCCCAGCGCCAGCAGCCGCTGGGCGCCGTGGATGGCCAGCTCGGGCATGGCGCGTTCGGCCGGCTCCAGCTCGGACCAGGCCCGCTGCAGCTGGCCCGGATCGTGGGCGTCGTTGAGCAGGTCGATCGCCAACCCGCGCACCAGGGTCTCGGCGGCGAGCGGCGAGAAAGCGCGGTGCTTGGCCAGCAGGCGGGCCGTCTCCAGCGCCTCCCCGGTGTGCCCGGACAGGCGCGCCGCCTTCAGCTTCATGCGCAAGGCCAGCGTGCGCCGGCCGGCGCCCACCGGCAACTCCTGCAGCCAACCGGTGGCGCCCTGCGGGTCGTGGTCCTCCAGCGACCAGCGCGCCGCGCGCATCAGCGCGCCCTCGTGCGACTCCTGCGCATCGCGCGCGCCGGCCTGCTCGAGCGCCAGTTTCAGGTGCTCCTCGCGCGCGCTGCGATCCTGCAGCGCGTGCGCGCTCTCGGCGGCCAGCAGGTGGGCCAATGCCCGCACCTGCGCGCCGTTGGCCGGCCCGGCGCCGCCGACGCTGAGCGAGGCTTCCTGCGCGAGCGCGCCCTCGGCCGACTTGCGGGCGCGGATGAAGCGGCCCCCGAGCAGGTGCGACAACGCATCGAGCAGGGACGCATGCATGCCGCGCTCTTTCTGCTGCAAGCGCCAGCGCAGCGCCTGCCGCGGCAGGTCGAACAGCGCCGCCAGCGCGCGCAGGGCGGCGTGCAGGAACAGGAAGGCCCCCAGCAGCAGCAGCAGGACCAGGTTGAGCGACAGGTCGACCCGGTTGGGCGGCCAGAACACGGTGACCGTGCCCTGGTTGTTGCCGGCGAACAGCGCCACCGCCACGGCGACGCCGAACAGGGCCAGGAGCCAGAGCGCCGCGCGCATGCCGTCAGCGCCCCGCAGCCGCGGTGGCCAGCGTGGCCAGGGTTTCGTCGATGCGCGGAACCTCGACCACGCGCAGTTGCTGCTGCATCTGCTGCAGCGATTGCGCGACGGCCTGCGTGCGCCGGGCGGACGGGTCGAAGTACTTGTTCAGCGCCTGCACCGCCGACCCGACGTCGGCGCGGGCGGCGTCGACCTGGCGCGCCAGCAGGGCCAGCCGTGCATTCATCAGCTTGAGCTTGAAGTTCTCGCGCAGGAAGAAGCCCTGCTCGGGCGCCACCAGCATGGCCTCGGGCTCGTCGATGCGGCTGACGCGCACCAGCGAGCGGGCCTCCTCGCGCACGGCGGCGAGCAGCTTGTTCCACCAGCTCGGGGGGGGTGCGGGCGCCTGGCCAGTGCGCGGCACCGGCCGGCTGGCGGCGGCCGTCCCGACGCCGTTGGCCAGCGGCAACTCGTCGACCTGCCGCGCCACTTCGTCCAGCCGCAGCAGGATGCCGGGCACGTCGGCGACGGCAGCCGACTTGATGCGGTCGATGTCGCGCGCGATGGCGCTGCGGATGCGCGCCAGCCGCGGCTCGCCCGCGCGCGCCAGCCGCTGGTCGGCGGTGCGCAGCGCCGCCAGCAGCGGCTCGGCGCTGAGCGTGAGCTGGGCCTGCTGCTGGGCGAGCCGCAGGCCCGACTCGATGTCGACGACCAGGTTCTCGTCGCGCGAGCGCGACAGGCTCTGCATCAGTTCCTCGAGCTGGGTGCGCTGCAGCGCGACCTCGCCCAGCCGCGTGTCCTGCACCGCCTGGCGCGCAGCGACATCTCGGGCCAGCTCCTGCGCCTGCCGGGCGAGCGCACGCGCCTCGGCGGCATGGCTGCCGGCATCGGCGCTCTGGCGCGCCAGCTGCTCCTGGATGGTGGAGAGCTTCTGCCAGAGCATGCCGCTGGACGCCAGGCCGGCGAAGGCCACCACCGCGAGCATGGCCATGCCCACCCGGCGCAGGGACGGCGCCGCGGCGGCTTTCTCGCCGGCGTCGACAGGCGCGGGTTCGGGCGGGGGGAGCGGCGGCGCGGGAAGGTCTCGCTGCTCGGTCTCGGCACTCATCGGGACGATTCTAGGGCGGCGACCACGTCGGCTTCGGCCGGCCGTGAAGGCCGGACGACCCCGAAGCCGGCCTCGCGCGCGGTGTGCGCGATGCGTTCGTGCGTGGCGATCGCGCGCGCCTGCGACCAGTCCTGCTGCGGCAGCAGGCGGCGAAGGTTGGCGATCGCCTCGGAGCTGCTGAACAGCCACAACGAGCCATCGGCGGCGGCGCGCCGCGCTTGCGCGAGCTCCTCGTTGCCGACCTGCGGCATGCGCCGGGCATAGGCGGCCACCGTGTCCACGTGGACGCCCGCCTGCTGCAGCCGGCCCGCCAGCCAATCCCGCCCGGCCGGCCGGCCGTCGGCGCCCGCGCCGCGCACCAGCAATACCCGCAAGCCCTCGCGCAGCTGCGGCTCGATCACCGGCCACAAGGCCTCCGAATCGAATTGGGTCGCATCGTCAGGGGGGGCATCGATTCGTGCCGACGGTACGCCGGCGGCCACCAGCGCCTGCGAAGTCCCCGGGCCGGGCGACCAGGCACGGGTGGCCGCGGGCCAACCCTGCCCTTGGGCGGCAGCGAAGAAGCCCTGCACCGCGTTGCCGCTGACGAACATGGCAGCCTGGCAGTTGGGCAACGCGGTCCAGGCCTGCTGCAGTGCGCCAGCGTCGGGCGCCGGGCCGATGTCGATCAAGGGCAGCAGGACGACTTCGTGCCCGCGCGCCGCCAGCGCACGCGCCCAGCGCTGCGCTTCGGGCAGGGGGCGGGTCAGGACCACCCGCATCGGATGCGGTTCAGTGTGCGCCGCCCGCACGCAGGCGGGAGGCCACTTCGGTGCCCAGCGCCGCGGCTTCCTCGGCACTGCCGATGGTGCCGCTGGCCTGCGCCCGCACCAGCACGCCCGGGCGCTCAGGATCGCCCCAGGCGGCTTCGATGCGCAGCAATTCGCCCTGCAGCGTGGCGTAGGCGGCCAGCGGCATCGAGCAGGAGCCTCCCAGCGCACGGCTCACGGCCCGCTCGGCGGCCACGGCCATGGCGGTGGACTGGTGCGCCAGGGGAGCCAGCGCGCGCAGCACGTCGTCGCGGCCGCTGCGTGCCTCGATGCCCAGCGCGCCCTGGCCGGCGGCGGGCAGCATCTGGCCGGGCTCGAACAGCTTGCGGATGCGGTCTGCCAGGCCCAGGCGCTTGAGTCCCGCGGCAGCCAGCACGATGGCGTCGTAGCCGCCTTCGTCGAGCTTGCGCAGGCGGGTATCGAGGTTGCCGCGCAGGGGTTCGATCCGCAGGTCCGGGCGCAGCGCGCGCAACAGCACCACGCGGCGCAGGCTGGACGTGCCGACCACGGCGCCGGGCGGCAGCGCCTCCAGCGACTCGTGCTTGGTCGAGACGAAGGCGTCGCGCGGGTCCTCACGCTCCAGCACGCAGGCCAGGACAAAGCCCTCGGGCAGGTCCATCGGCACGTCCTTGAGCGAATGCACCGCCAGGTCGGCCTGGCCCTGCTCCAGCGCGGTTTCCAGTTCCTTGACGAACAGGCCCTTGCCGCCGACCTTGCTGAGGCTGCGATCCAGGATCTGGTCGCCGCGCGTGGTCATGCCCAGCAGCGAAGCCTCGTGGCCCTGCTGCTGCAGCAGCGCCTTCACATGCTCGGCCTGCCACAGCGCAAGCCGGCTTTCGCGGGTGGCGATCACGAAGCGGGTCAAGGCAATCCTGTCTGCAAGGGTAAAGGGAGGCCGATGCTAGCATCCGCGCTGCCGAAAAATTGAGCAGCCGGAGAACAACCATGGCCCTATCCCCGCCGGACACGCCGGCCCGGCGCGCGCGCGACAACGAGCGGCCGCTGGTCGAGGACATCCGGCTGCTGGGGCGCATCCTGGGCGACGTGATCCGCGAGCAGGAGGGCGTCCCCGCCTTCGAACTGGTCGAGCGCATCCGCAAGCTCTCGGTGGCGTTCCGCCGCGATGCCGACCAGGAGGCCGACCGCGCGCTCAAGGCGCTGCTCAAGTCGCTGAGCGGCGACCAGGCCGTCAGCGTGATCCGCGCCTTCACCTACTTCAGCCACCTGGCCAACCTGGCCGAAGACCGCCACCACATCCGCCGCCGCGCCGTGCACGAGCGGGCCGGCGACACCCAGGAAGGCAGCATCGAGGTGGCGCTGGCGCGCCTGCGCTGGGCCGGCATCTCGCCGCGCACCATCTCCCAGACGCTGGCCGGCAGCTACGTGTCGCCGGTGCTCACGGCGCACCCGACCGAGGTGCAGCGCAAGAGCATCCTGGACGCCGAGCGCGAGATCGCCATGCTGCTGACCGAGCGCGACGAGATCAAGGCGCGCGCCCTGCCCCGCGACGCGCTGGCGCCGCGCGAGCTGGCGGCCAACGAGGCGCAGATCCGCGCCCGCGTGATGCAGCTGTGGCAGACCCGGCTGCTGCGCTTCTCGAAGCTCACGGTGGCCGACGAAATCGAGAACGCGCTGTCCTACTACGAAGCCACCTTCCTGCGCGAAATCCCCAAGCTGTATGCCGAACTCGAGCGCGAGCTGGGTTCGCAGCCGGTCGCCAGCTTCCTGCGCATGGGCATGTGGATAGGTGGCGATCGCGACGGCAACCCCAACGTCAGCGCGCAGACCCTGGAGCAGGCGCTGCGCCGCCAGTGCGAGGTGGCGCTGCGCCACTACCTGACCGAGGTGCACTTCCTCGGTCGCGAGCTGTCGGTGTCGGCGCTGCTGGTGGACATCACGCCGCAGATGCGCGAACTGGCGGCGCGCTCGCCCGACAGCAACGAGCACCGCCAGGACGAACCGTACCGGCGCGCCCTGGCCGGCATGTATGCGCGGCTGGCCGCCACGCTGAAGGCCTTCACCGGCGGCGAGGCCGCGCGCCACCTGCTGCCGCCGCAGAACCCTTATGCATCGGCCCAGGAATTCCTGGCCGACCTGTGCACCATCCGCGATTCGCTGCTGGCCGACCGCTCGGGGGCGCTGGCGGCGCATCGCCTGCAGCCGCTGGCCCGCGCAGTCGAGGTGTTCGGCTTCCACCTGGCGACGATGGACCTGCGCCAGAGCTCCGACCAGCACGAGCGGGTGGTGGCCGAATTGCTGGCGGTGGCCCGCATCGAGCCCCACTACGCGCGCCTGCCGGAGCCGGCCCGGCGCGAACTGCTGCTGCGGCTGCTGGGCGACGCGCGGCCCTTGCGGGTGATCGGCGCCCGCTATTCCGACCACGCGACGGGCGAGCTGGCGATCTTCGAGGCCGCGCTTCGCCTTCGGGCGCAGTACGGCCCCGAGGCGATCCGCCACTACATCATCAGCCACACCGAGGCGGTCAGCGACCTGCTGGAGGTGCTGCTGCTGCAGAAGGAGTGCGGGCTGCTGCTCGGCACGCTGGACCGCGAGGCCGTCGCCGCGCTGATCGTGGTGCCGCTGTTCGAGACCATCGAGGACCTGCGCAACGCCGCGCCGATCCTGCAGGAGTTCTACTCGCTGCCGGGCGTCGCTGCCCTGGTCGAGCGGTCGGGCGGCGAGCAGGACGTGATGCTGGGCTACAGCGACAGCAACAAGGACGGCGGCATCTTCACCAGCAACTGGGAGCTGTACCGCGCCGGCACCGCTCTGGTGGAACTGTTCGATCGCCTCGCGCCGCAACACCGGGTTCGGCTGCGCATGTTCCACGGCCGCGGCGGCACGGTCGGGCGCGGCGGCGGCCCCAGCTACCAGGCCGTGCTGGCACAACCGCCCGGCACCGTGCGCGGACAGATCCGCCTGACCGAGCAGGGCGAGGTGATCGCCTCCAAGTACGCCAACCCGGAGATCGGGCGGCGCAACCTGGAGACGCTGGTCGCCGCCACCCTGGAAGCCACCCTGCTGCAGCCGGCCAAGCCGGCGCCACGGGAGTTCCTGCAGGCCGCCGGGCAGCTCTCGGCGGCGAGCATGGCCGCCTACCGCTCACTGGTCTACGACACGCCCGGCTTCGCCGACTACTTCCATGCCGCCACGCCGATCCGCGAGATCGCCGAGCTCAACATCGGCTCGCGGCCGGCCTCCCGCAAGGCCAGCCACCGCATCGAGGACCTGCGGGCCATTCCCTGGAGCTTCAGCTGGGGCCAGTGCCGGCTGACGCTGCCGGGCTGGTACGGCTTCGGCGCCGCGGTGGAAAGCTTCCTGCAGGGCGAACCGGGCACCCCGCGCAAGGTGCGCCTGGCCCTGCTGCAGAAGATGTACCGGCACTGGCCGTTCTTCCGGGCGCTGCTGTCCAACATGGACATGGTGCTGGCCAAGAGCGACCTGGCGCTGGCTTCGCGCTACGCCGGCCTGGTGGCGGACGCGCGCCTGCGCAAGCGGATCTTCTCCACGATCGAGGCCGAGTGGCACCGCACCGCCGACGCCCTGGCGCTGGTCACCGGCGAGCGGCAGCGGCTGGCGGACAACCCGGCCATGCAGCGCTCGATCCGCCATCGCTTCCCCTACATCGATCCGCTGCACCACCTGCAGGTGGAACTGGTGCGTCGCTACCGCGCCGGACAGGCCGACGAGCGCGTGCGCCGCGGCATCCACATCTCGATCAACGGCATCGCCGCCGGCCTGCGCAACACCGGCTGACGGCGGGCGGCTCAGCGTGGCCGGCCGCCGGCGGCCTTCTCGTACTCGCCCCCGTCGTGCAGCGGCACGGTGGCGCGCCGCCGCAGCCGCAGGTTGAGCATCTCGACCGCCACCGAGAACGCCATCGCGAAGTACACGTAGCCCTTGGGCACGTGGAACTCGAAGCCGTCGGCGATCAGCACCATGCCGATCATGATCAGGAAGGACAGCGCCAGCATCTTCACCGTCGGGTGGGCCGACACGAAGCGGCCGATCGGGCCGGCGAACAGCATCATCATCCCGACCGAGGCCACCACCGCGGCCATCATCACGGCCAGCTCGTCGACCATGCCGACCGCCGTGATGATGGAGTCGAGCGAGAACACCATGTCGACCAGCATGATCTGCACGATCACGGTGCCGAAGGTGGCCCCGAGCTTGATCGAGCCCTCGTGGTGCTCCTCGCCCTGCAGCGACGCATGGATCTCGCCGGTGCTCTTCCAGATCAGGAACAGGCCACCGCCGATGAGGATCAGGTCGCGGCCGGAGACGCCCTGGTCGACCAGCGGCAGGGTGAACAGCGGCGCGGTCAGGCCGATGATCCAGGCCAGCACGAGCAGCAGGCCCAGCCGCATGAACATGGCCATGAACAGGCCGATGCGCCGCGCCGCATCGCGCCGCTCCGGCGGCAGCTTGTCGACCAGGATCGAGATGAACACGATGTTGTCGATGCCCAGCACCAGTTCCAGCGCGGTGAGCGTGAGCAGCGCGATCCAGGCTTGCGGATCGGTCAGCAGCGCGGCGATGTTCTCCATGCGGGCCATTCTCGCGGGATTCAGGTGCCAAGGAGTTCGCCCACCGGCTTGAGGTGCTCCACCCGGTCGCACACCGCCTTGATCACCATCATGATGGGGATGCCCAGCAGCAACCCCCACACGCCCCACAGCCAGCCCCAGAACAGCACGCCGATGAACACGGCCACGGCGTTCATGCGGCTGGCCTTGCTGGTCAGCCAGGGCACCAGCAGGTAGCCCTCCACGGTGTTGATCAGCAGCGAGGCGCCGGCCACCAGCAGCGGCAGCTCCAGGTCGCCCGCCTGCATGAAGGCCACCAGCGCCGCGGCCAGGGTCACCAGGATGGAGCCGACGTAGGGCACCAGGTTCAGGATACCGGCGGCCACGCCCCACACCGCCGCATGCTCGAGGCCCAGCATGGCGAACACCACGCCGGTGACGATGCCCACGCCCGCGCTGGCCAGCAGCTGCACCAGCAGGTAGCGCTGGATCTGCACGTTGATCTCGTCCAGCGCCTGCACGGTCAGCTTCTTCTCCGACAGCCCCGGCCCCGCGATCCGGACCAGCTTGCGCCGGAAGGTGTCGCCCGACAGCAGCAGGAAATAGGTCAGGAAGGTCACCAGCACCACCTGGCCGATCAGGCTCACCAGGCCCACGGTCCCGCTCCACAGGTGCTCGCGGATGTCGAAGCGGGACTTCTCCACGACCACGCGTTGCACGCCTCTCGGGGTCGGCGTCGCCCGGCGAGCGTTGGGGTTGGCGGCCTCCGCGGCCTTCTCGAGCTCGGCGGCGGCCTTCTGCACCGGTTCGAGAGGCGTGTCGCCCCCCGTGCGCTGCTGCACCTTGGCGCGCACCCGCTCGGCGGCGGCCGGCAGCGACTCGATCAGCTCGTTGGCATCGTCCGCCAGCGACCACAGCACCGAGCCGCCGCCGAACAGGATGGCCAGGATCAGCACGCCGGCCCCCACCGGGCGCGGGATGCGCGCGCGCGCCATCGCCTCCACCACCGGCGCCAGCGCGTAGTAGAAGACGAAGCCCAGCATCAGCGGAATGAAGAAGGCGCTGCCCCAGCGCAGCACCGCCAGCACCGCCAGGGTGGCCAGCACGGCCAGCGCCAGGCTGCGCGGGTCGGCCTGCGGGTGCAGCACCACCTGCGGCGGCTCCTGCGGGTCGATGTCTTGCGGCGGAGGGATTTCCTCCAGCACGGTGTCGACCTGATGCTCCGTGTCCATGGGGATGCCTCTCGCTGCCAACGAGTCCCCCACGCCCTCCGCTAACGCGTCAGCGCCTCCCGCACCGCGGTCAGCTGGCGCCGCGACACCATCAGCAGCTCATCGATGCCGTTGAGCCGGACCGCCCAGCCCTCGCCCTCTTCGGGGTCGTCGTGCCGCTCCAGCGACCGCACCGCCCGCAGCGCCACCAGCGCATTGCGGTGCACCCGCAGGAACTGCGGCGCATGGCGCTCTTCGAGTTCGCTGAGCGATGCATCCAGAATATAGCTCCGGGCCGCCGTGCGCACGGTGATGTATTTGAGTTCCGCCTTGAAATAGAGAACCTCCGACAGCGGAACGCGCTCCGTTCTGCCACGGTCCTGGATCACCAGCATCTCCTGCGGCTCGCCGGCCGGCGCGCGGCGCGCGGCCAGCGCCCGTTCCACCTTATGCAGCGCGACCTGCAGCCGCTCGAGGCGCACCGGCTTGGTCAGGTAGTCCACCGCCTCGAGGTCGAAGGCTTCCACCGCGTGCTCGGAGTGGGCGGTGACGAACACGACCGCCGGCTCGCGCGGCATCCCGCGCAGCGCCTGCGCGAGGGCCAGCCCATCCGCGCCCGGCATGCGCACGTCCAGCAGCACCGCATCGAAGCTGCCGCGGCGCAGGGACTCCATGGCCTCCGTCGCGTTGGCGGCTTCGCCGGTCACCTGCGCCGCCGGCGAGCGACAGTCGCCCAGCAGCGTGCGCATCCGCAAACGCGCCAGCGGCTCGTCATCGACCACAAGGACCTGCAGGCTTTCACTCATGCCGGAACCTCCATCCTGACCTGGTAGACGCCGTCCTTCAGGACGGTTCGAAACTGCGCCTGCACGTCGTGCAGCAGGCGCAGGCGGTCGCGCACGTTGGCCTGCGCCACGCCGTGCCCCGGCCGGCCCTGGCCGTTCGGGACCGTGTTGGTCACCTTGATCACCACCGCGTCGCCGCGACGCTGCGTGCTGATCTTCACCTCGGCGCCGCGGGCGCTCGGCTCCACGCCATGCTTGACCGCGTTCTCCACCAGCGGCTGCAGGAACAGCGGCGGCACGCGGGCCTTGCCGGCCGCCGGATCGATGGCCCATTCCACCTGCAGGCGCTCACCGAAGCGGACCTGCTCGATCGCGAGGTAGTGCCGCGCCAGCGCCACCTCCTCCTCCAGCGTCACGGCCTCGCCCTGGTCGGCCAGGGCGCGCCGGAACAGGTCGCTCAGGTCCTCCAGCACGGCCTCGGCGCGGGCCGGGTCTTCGCGCACCAGCGCGATGGCGGTGTTGAGCGTGTTGAACAGGAAATGCGGCTGGATGCGCGCCTGCAGCTCCGACAGGCGCGCGGTCGCCTCGGCCGGCATGCGGCCCTTGGCGCGCAGCGCCAGCGCCGCCAGCAGCGCGGCTGCCATCAGCGCCCCCGTGAAGGCCGACGCCACCCAGGGCGCGGGCGCCGGCCAAGTCACCAGCGCCACCAGCCCGCAGCCGTACAGGCCGGCCAGCGCGCCCAGCGCGATGCCGAACACGTGCTGGGCGGCCTGCGGCAGGCGGGCCAGCAGGCGCTTGAGGCTGCAGCCCACCACCAGCCACACCAGCGCGGCCGGCAGGGCGGCCCCGCTGAGGACCGACAGGCGCGCCAGCCATTCACGCAGGCCGTCGGCGCCGAACATGGCGCCCACCGCCATCACGGCTTCCACGAACAGCACCGCCCGCAGCACCACGCCGACCTGGCAGGCATCGAACAGCAGCACCTGGGGCGGCGCAGGCGGCAGCGGGCCACGACCGCCATCGGGCAGGTCCTGGAAGGCCGATAAAATTTGAGAGTCTTTCATCCTGAGCAGGCGCAGCCCGATTATTGGTGCATCCCCGCGCCCGGCCCCCTCGGGCCAACCACCTACCCGGGCGCCGCCCGCCTCCCGCCATGTCGCAACTCGATCACAAGTCCCAGGCCTGGTCCGCGCTCTTCTCCGAACCGGTGAGTGAGCTGGTGCAGCGCTATACCGCCAGCGTCGGCTTCGACCGGCGCCTGTGGCGCGCCGACATCCAGGGCTCGCTGGCCCACGCGGCCATGCTGGCGGCGCAGGGCATCATTTCCGCGCAGGACCAGGCCGACATCCGGCGTGGCCTGGCGCAGGTCACGCAGGAGATCGAATCCGGCGCCTTCGACTGGAAGCTGGAACTGGAGGACGTGCACCTGAACGTCGAGGCGCGCCTGACGCAGCTGGTGGGCAATGCCGGCAAGCGCCTGCACACCGGCCGCAGCCGCAACGACCAGGTCGCCACCGACGTGCGCCTGTGGCTGCGCGGCGAGATCGACCTGATCGCCGGCCTGCTGTCCGAGCTGCAGAAGGCGCTGCTCGGACTGGCCGAGCAGAACGTGGACGTGATCCTGCCCGGATTCACCCACCTGCAGGTCGCCCAGCCCGTGAGCTTCGGCCACCACATGCTGGCCTACGTGGAGATGTTTTCGCGCGACGCCGAGCGCATGGCCGACGTGCGCAAGCGCGTCAACCGGCTGCCGCTGGGCGCGGCGGCGCTGGCCGGCACCAGCTACCCGCTGGATCGCGAGGCCGTGGCGGCGGCGCTGGGCATGGAAGGCGTGTGCCAGAACTCGCTGGACGCCGTGAGCGACCGCGACTTCGCCATCGAATTCACCGCTGCGGCGACGCTGGCGATGGTGCACGTGAGCCGGCTGTCCGAGGAGCTGATCCTGTGGATGAGCCAGAACTTCGGCTTCATCCGCATCGCGGATCGCTTCACCACCGGCTCGTCGATCATGCCGCAGAAGAAGAACCCGGACGTGCCCGAACTCGCCCGGGGCAAGACCGGCCGCGTGGCCGGCCACCTGGTGGCCCTGGTCACCCTGATGAAGGGCCAGCCGCTGGCCTACAACAAGGACAACCAGGAAGACAAGGAACCGCTGTTCGACACGGTGGACACGCTGCGCGACACGCTGCGCATCTTTGCCGACATGATGGGCGGCATCACGGTCAACCGCGAAGCCATGGAGCAGGCCGCGCGCCGGGGCTTCGCCACCGCCACCGACCTGGCCGACTACCTGGTGAAGAAGGGGCTGCCGTTCCGCGACGCGCACGAGATCGTGGCGCATGCCGTCAAGGCGGCGCAGCAGCAAGGCTGCGACCTGTCCGAGCTGCCGCTGGCCGCGCTGCAAGGCTTCCACCCGTCGATCGGCGAGGACGTGTTCCAGGTGCTCTCGCTGCGCGGCTCGCTGGACGCCCGCAAGGTGCTGGGCGGCACCGCGCCGGAGCAGGTGCGGGCGCAGATTGCGCGCCACCGGCAGCGGCTGGCCTGACCGGATGACCCGCGGCCTGAGCAAAATTGCAGGCGCGGCGCGAAAACTTCAAATCGCCGCGGCGGCCGGCGCATTAGCATGGCCGCGCCCCGGAGGAGACCCATCTTGCCCGTGATCACCAACATCGAAGACCTGCGCCTGCTGGCGCAAAGGCGCGTGCCCCGCATGTTCTACGACTATGCGGACTCGGGCTCGTGGACCGAGAGCACCTACCGCGCCAACGAGGACGACTTCCGCCGCATCCTGTTCCGCCAGCGGGTGGCGGTGAACATGGAGGGGCGCAGCACCCGCAGCACCATGGTGGGCCAGCCGGTGGCCATGCCGGTGGCGATCGCGCCCACCGGCCTGACGGGGATGCAGCATGCCGACGGCGAAATCCTGGCGGCCCGGGCGGCGAAGAAATTCGGCATCCCCTTCACGCTCTCGACCATGAGCATCTGCTCGATCGAGGACGTGGCCCGGGCGACCGACGGCCATCCGTTCTGGTTCCAGCTGTACGTGATGCGGGACCGCGACTTCATCGAGCGCCTGATCGACCGCGCCAAGGCGGCCAACTGCTCGGCCCTGGTCGTGACCCTGGATCTGCAGATCCTGGGCCAGCGCCACAAGGACCTGAAGAACGGCCTGTCGGCGCCGCCCCGGCTCACGCTGCCCAACATCCTGAACATGATGACCA
The DNA here is from genome assembly GCA_036675905.1 of Acidovorax sp. Lineage (GTDB taxonomy): Bacteria > Pseudomonadota > Gammaproteobacteria > Burkholderiales > Burkholderiaceae_C > Ramlibacter. The sequence goes on from JAKFEA010000212.1 coordinate 24,590, forward strand.
AGCCGCGCTGGTGCCTGGGCATGCTGGGCACGCAGCGGCGGCAGTTCGGCAACATCGTGGGCCACGTCAAGGGCGTGGAGAACATGGGCTCGCTGTCGGAATGGACGGCCAAGCAGTTCGACCCGCGCCTGTCCTGGGACGACGTGCAATGGATCAAGAAGCGCTGGGGCGGCAAGCTGATCCTCAAGGGCATCCAGGACGTGGAGGACGCCCGCCTGGCGGTCGATTCGGGCGCCGACGCGCTGATCGTGTCCAACCACGGCGGCCGGCAGCTCGATGGCGCGCCCTCCTCCATCTCGGCCCTGCCGGAGATCGCCCAAGCGGTGGGCAACCGCATCGAGGTGCACATGGACGGCGGCATCCGCTCCGGCCAGCACGTGCTCAAGGCGGTGGCGCTGGGCGCCAGGGGCACCTACATCGGCCGCGCCTTCCTGTACGGACTGGGCGCGATGGGTGAGGAAGGCGTGACGCGCGCGCTGGAGATCATCCACAAGGAACTCGATCTCTCCATGGCTTTCTGCGGGCGCACCGACATCGGCACGGTCGATCGCAGCATCCTGCTGCCGGGCAGCTACCCGACCGGCACCCCCGCGGGGCACTGAAGCCGGGCCCTGCGCGTATTCCCGCGGCCGGCGTCGGAGAAAATCGCGGCCGTGCCCCTGCGCCGCCGCATCGCCCACCTCGACATGGACGCGTTCTTCGCGTCCGTGGAGCTGCTGCGCTACCCGCAGCTCAAGGGGCTGCCGGTGGTGATCGGCGGCGGCCGGCGCAAGGTCGACGAGATGCTGCACGAGCGCTTCGCCGGCCGGCCCTTGTCGGACATCCCGCCCGAGGCCTTCCCGCTGCTGAAGGACTACGCCGGCCGCGGCGTGATCACCACCGCCACCTACGCGGCGCGCCAGTTCGGGGTGGGATCGGCCATGGGCATGATGAAGGCGGCGCGCCTGTGCCCGCAGGCGCTGGTGCTGCCGGTGGACTTCGACGAGGTGCGCCGCTACTCGCGCGCCTTCAAGGCGGTGATCCGCGAGATCGCGCCGGTGGTGGAGGACCGCGGCGTCGACGAGGTCTACATCGATTTCACCGAAGTGCCCGGCGGCCAGCGTGAAGGTGGCCGGGTGCTGGCCCGCCTGATCCAGCGCTCCATCCTCGATGCCACCGGGCTGACCTGCTCGATCGGCGTGGCGCCCAACAAGCTGATAGCCAAGATGGCCAGCGAGTTCGACAAGCCCAACGGCATTTCGGTGATGCACGAGGAGGACGTGCAGTCCCGCATCTGGCCGCTGCAGGTGCGCAAGATCAACGGCATAGGCCCGAAGGCCGAGGCGAAGCTGCACCGGCTGGGCATCCGCACCATAGGCGAGCTGGCGGCGCAGGAGCGCGAGAGGCTGGTGGAGCACTTCGGCCGGTCGACCGGCGCCTGGATGCACGATGCCGCGTGGGGCCGCGACGAGCGCCCGGTGGTGACCGAGAGCGAGCCCGTGTCCATGAGCCGCGAGACCACCTTCGAGCGCGACCTGCACGCGGTGCGTGACCGGGCCGAACTGGGCGCGATCTTCACCGACCTGTGCGAGAGGGTGGCGGGCGACCTGCAGCGCAAGGGCTACGTGGGCAAGACCATAGGCATCAAGCTGCGCTACGACGATTTCCGCATCGCCACGCGCGACCAGACCCTGGTCCACTTCACCGCCGATGCGGGCACGATCCGCCGGGTGGCGGGCCAGTGCCTCAAGCGGGTGCCGCTGCAGCAACCGCTGCGCCTGCTCGGGGTACGGGTGGGCAAGCTCGCCCGAGAGGGGGAAGCTGCGCTGCCTGCGGCGGGGCCGGTGTCGCACGCAGCAGAGCCCATCCCCGACCTGTTCGGCTCGTCCTGATACGCCGCGCAGCGACGCTGCGCTTTTCCATGTTCCTACCGCAGGCCCCGGGGCACGCCTACAGCCGGGCACCGGGTGCCGTCCTAACTTGGCAGGCATCCTCCTGGAAAGCACTGCCATGAAGAACGACAAACTGCTGCGCCGCTGGTTTGCGACCCTGCTGCTGGCCTTGCTGGCCGCCCTCGTCATGTCGGTCCAGCCGGCCCACGCCCAGGCGCGGGTCGCGACATCGCCGGTGATCGACGGCCTCGAAGTCAATGCCGATGCCGCGCTGGCGCCCGGCTCCACGCTGGAATTCACCTTGCGCGGCACGCCCAACGGCACGGCCCAGGTGCAGGTCCCGGGCAGCGAGGTCAAGGTGCGGCTGCAGGAGCGCTCGCGCGGCGTGTACACCGGCAGCTACACCGTGCGGCGCGGCGAACGCGGGCTCACGCCCGCCAGCCAGATCCGCTCGCAGCTGACCGTGGCCGGGCGCACCGGCCAGGCCAGCTTCAACTTCCCGCCCTCGTTTGCAGCGGCGCAGCAGGCGGGCACGACGGCCACCGCAGCGGCCGGCACGCGCGTGGACCGCTTCCACGCCCACCCGGTCGACCGGCTGGCACCCGGCACCGAACTGAAGTTCGTGCTGGATGGCACGCCGGGGGCCCGCGCCAGCATCCAGGTCCCTGGCTTGCCGCTGACGATTCCCATGCAGGAGCAGACGCCCGGCCACTACCTGGCCAGCTATACGCTGCGATTGCAGGACGCGGTGTCGCCCGGCCCGGTGGTAGCGACGCTGCGCAAGGGTGAGCGCATCGCCACGGCGCAGCTGGCCGAACCGATGGTGGCGGGCGCTGCGCGCCCTCCGGCCACCATGGGCGCCGCGCCGGCGAGCGCGCTGTCGCTGCAGGTGACCAGTCCCGGCCCCAATGCGGTGATCGAGGCGAGCCAGGCGATCCTGCAGGGCCGCACCGCGCCCGGCGCCCGGGTCCACGTCAAGGTGGACGCCGTGCCGCCCTCCGCGCCCGGGCGCCTGAGCGTTGCCATGCCCGTCGTGGAGCAGACCGTGCAGGCCGACATGAACGGCAACTTCAGCCTGGACTTCGGCTCGCGGCGCTTTGCGCCCGGCACCCGCTTCGAGGTGCAGATGAGCGCGCAGCAGGGTGCGCAGACGACGGCGGAGCAAAGGCTGGTGCTGTACCAAGGGTGAGCCGCGGCGCAGCCGGGCGCTTCACTGCCGCGCAGTGCGCACGTTGGCGGGCAGCGCCAGCGGATGGCTGGTGCGGAACGGATTGATGTCCAGGCCGCCGCGGCGCGTGTAGCGCGCGTAGACGGCCAGCCTGGTCGGCCGGCAGTGGCGGCGGATGTCCATGAAGATGCGCTCCACGCATTGCTCGTGGAACTCGTCGTGCTGCCGGTAGCTCACCAGGTAGCGCAGCAGCCCGCCCTGGTCGATCTGCGGGCCGGCGTAGCGGATCTGCACCGAGCCCCAGTCGGGCTGGCCGGTGACCAGGCAGTTGCTCTTGAGCAGGTTGCTGGTGAGCACCTCCTGCACGGGCTGCTCGTCGAAGGCAGCGGACAGCAGGGACGGCTCGGGCGTGTAGTGGGTGCACTCGATGTCCAGCCGGTCCAGCAGCTCGCCGTCGAGCTCATGCACCTGCTGCTGGTCGAAGGCATCGGTGGCGACCAGGCGCACGCCGACGGATCCGGCCGAGCCGCTGTCGCGCCACGCCGCATCGGCGATGTCTGCTCGCAGGCGCGCCAGCACCTCGTCGGCCGAGCCGAAGCGGCTGCCCGAGAAGCTGTTGATGTACAGCTTGAAGGACTTGCTCTCGATGATGTTGGGCGTCTCGCAGGGCACGGTGAAGTGCGCGATGGCCACTACCGGCTTGCCCCGTGGCGTGAGCCAGCTCAGCTCATAGGCGGTCCACAGGTCGGCGCCGAAGAACGGCGGCTGTGCGCCCACTCCGATCTCCTGCCGCTTCGGGGCACGCGGAATCGGGAACAGCAGCTCGGGTGCGTAGTGGTCAGGGCAAGGGGCCGGCTTGCCGAGCAGCGACTGGTCAGGCGTGTTGGGCATCAGCGGTCAGTGTGGCGCAGGCGGGCGGCCCCACGCTCCGGATGGAGCTTGGGCGAGGCGCCGGCTCATTCGAAACGGCGCTCGCGCAGCCACTTGGTGGCGATCCACTTCTCGCCGGCCAGCACCGGCGCGCCGCCGTGCAGCGTGCGGGTGGACGGGTGCGGGCGCTCGTAGCTGAAGAACACGCCGTGGCCGCGCTTGGGGAACACCTCGAGGTGCACGTCGGGGAAGGTGGTGCCGCCGCCCTTTTCGGGCTCGGCCAGGTACATCACCAGCGTGCCCACCCGCTGGCCGCCGCGCTTGAGGATGGTGGGCGTGCCGGGCTCGGCCGGGTCGAAGTAGTCGTAGTGGGGCTTGTATTCGGCGCCGGGACGGTAGTGCAGCACCTGCAGCCCCTCGCCGTTTTCCTGCGGCCAGTGCAGCAGGCGCGCGATGCGGGCCTCGATCCGGGTCACCAGTTCGTTCTCGCCGCGCTGGAAGAACATGCCCTGGCTGGTGCGATCGTCGTTGACCTCCTCGCCGCCGGTCTTGGTGGCCACCGTGAGCGAGCGCGCCATGCGCGGTCGCGCCAGGGCGATCAGCTCGTCGCATTCCTGGTCGGACAGCAGGCTGCCGAACACGACGACGCGCGGGTTGTACATGTTCTGCAGCACGTGAACGCGCCGGTCGCCCCCATCCACGTACAGCGGCGACTCGTCCAGCCTGGGGTCCGGCACGGGCACCGACGGCGGCAGTCCGTCGGCGGCAGCCTTGGCTTCCAGGTGGCTGCGCAGAGTGCTCTCCATGGCCTCGACGGCCACTTCCTCCTGCCAGCCGCTGGCCAGCATCGACCGCAGCACCGACTCGGCGCTGTGCCCGGCCTGCGCCTGCGCCACGATCCACTGGCGCAGCTCGGGGGTGACCTGCTGTTGGGTTCGGGTGGTCATGGCTGCATTTTCCGACGGAATACCAGCTTGTCGGCGCTGGAGGCCTTCCGGTCGAACCCGTAGCCCTCGAGGTCGAAGCCTTGCAGGCCCTCCGGCCGGCCGAGGCGCTGGCGGATGGCGTAGCGCGCCATCAGGCCGCGGGCCTTCTTGGCAAAGAAGCTGATGACCTTGTACCGGCCGTCCTTCCAGTCCTCGAACACGCACTCGACGACCCGCGCCTGCAGCTGCCTGCGGTCGACCGAGCGGAAGTATTCCTGCGAGGCCAGGTTGACGATGACGGGATCGGAGTCGCCCGCGAGCTCTTCGTCGAGCAGGCTGGCGATGTCGCGGCCCCAGAACTGGTACAGGTTGCGTGCGCGGCCCACGGCCAGCGCCGTGCCCATCTCCAGCCGATAGGGCTGCACCCAGTCATAGGGGCGCAGCACGCCGTAGAGGCCGCTGAGCATGCGGACGTGCTCCTGCGCCCAGTCCAGGTCGGCGCGCGACAGGCTGCGCGCATCCAGGCCCCCGTAGACGTCGCCCGCAAAGGCCAGCGCCGCCTGCCGGGCCGTCTCCCCGGTCGGCTCGGGCGACCAGGCCCGATAGCGAGCCACGTTCAGCTCGGCGAGGGCAGGGCTGATGTCCATCAATTCGGCGACCTTGCGGGCCGATTTCCGGCGCAGCGCCGCGATCAGCCGTTGCGAGCGCTCGGGAAAGCGCGGCAGCGTGTGCGGCAGTTCGGGCAAGGGCGAGTCGTAGTCCAGCGTCTTCGCTGGCGAGAGCAGGAACAGCATCGGGGAAAGTCGAAAGACCTACTTCCAGGCCCGGGCCAGCAGCCATTGGGCGGAAGCGGCAGCCAGCACCATCGCCGCATAGGTGCCCATCCTGCCATCGCGTCCGGACCACCAGAGGCCGCCGGCCAGCACGGCCGCGGCAGCCAGCGCCACCAGCCCGGCCTGCAGCCAGAAGCGGCCGCCACGGGAGTTTCGCAAGACCACGCGGGCCGCCAGCGGCAGGGACAGGCCGAGGAACAGCGCCGGCGCGAGGAAACTCGTCAGGTGGACCAGGAAGTCGATCGGACCCATGGGGCGCGGGGCTTGATGCAGGCTAAGTGCTTGGAAACGCGGGGAATTTTATAATCGCGGCCATGGCAGTCTGGGCCTTGGGCATCAACCACACGACGGCCCCGCTCGATTTGCGGGGCCGTTTCGCGTTCGCCATCGACCAGATCGCGCCCACGCTGGAGGCCCTGCGCCACAACCTGCAAGGTCCGCTGACGCGCCAGCCCGAGGCGGCGATCCTGTCCACCTGCAACCGCACCGAGATCTACTGCGCCGGGCCGGCCAACGGCGTCGAGCCCACGCTGGAATGGCTGGCGCACTCCGGCGGCGTGTCCCCTGCCCTGCTGCGCTCGCACGCCTACGCCCTGCAGGGCGGCATGGCCGCGCGCCACGCCTTCCGGGTCGCCAGCGGGCTCGACTCCATGGTGCTGGGCGAGGCCCAGATCCTGGGCCAGCTGAAGGACGCGGTGCGCGTGGCCGACGAGGCGGGCGCGCTCGGCACCACGCTGAACCAGCTGTTCCAGCGCTCCTTCGCCGTCGCCAAGGAAGTGCGCAGCGCCACCGAGATCGGCGCCCATTCGATCAGCATGGCGGCCGCGGCGGTGCGGCTGGCCAGCCAGCTGTTCGAGGACCTGGGCAGGATCAAGGTGCTGTTCGTCGGCGCCGGCGAGATGATCGAACTGGCCGCCACCCACTTCGCGGCGAAGAACCCGGCGCACATCGCCGTGGCCAACCGCACGCTGGAGCGCGGCGAGAAGCTGGCCCTGCGCTTCGGCGCCGAGGTGATGCGGCTGGCGGACCTGCCGGCGCGCCTGCATGAATTCGACGCCGTGATCAGCTCCACCGCCAGCCAGCTGCCCATCATCGGGCTGGGCGCCGTGGAGCGCGCGGTGAAGGCGCGCAAGCACCGGCCGATGTTCATGGTCGACCTGGCGGTGCCGCGCGACATCGAGCCCGAAGTCAAGGCGCTGGAGGACGTGTACCTCTACACCGTGGACGACCTCGCCCATGTGGTGCAGGCCGGCCAGGCCCAGCGCGAGGCGGCGGTGGCCCAGGCCGAAGCCATCATCGATGCCGGCGTGCAGAGCTTCCTGCACTGGATGGACCAGCGCGGCACCGTGCCGCTGATCCGCCAGCTCAATGCCCAGGCCGACGAGTGGCGCGCGCTGGAGCTCGCCCGCGCCCGCAAGCTGCTGGCCAGGGGCGACGATGTCGACGCGGTGATGGAAGCCCTGTCCAAGGGGCTGACCCAGAAGATGCTGCACGGCGCGCTGGCCGAGCTGCATGCCGGCGATGCCGCCGCGCGCGAGCGCGCCAGCACGGCCATCGAGCATTTCTTCCTGCGCAAGGAACGTTAGCTGCGCCTGGCGCACGGGGCGAGTGCACCTCTCGCCGTGCGTCGGACGCCAGGAGCGAATGGGCCACGGCGTCCATTGGCCACCCGCCCATTCCCCACTTCCGCATGAAACCCTTCCTCCGCCAGCAACTCGAGCGCTACCCGGTCCGCCTGCAGGAACTGGACTTCTTCCTGCAGCAGCCCGACACGGCCAGCGACATGGAGCGCTATCGCGCGCTCACGCGCGAGCACGCCGAAGTCAGCGAGGTGGCGGGGCGCTACCAGCACTGGCGGCAGCGCGAATCCGACCTGGCGCAGGCGCGCGAAATGCTTGGCGACGCGGACATGGCCGACATGGCGCGGGAGGAAATTGCCGCCATCGAGGCGGAACTGCCGGCGCTGGAAGAGGAGTTGCAACTCCTGCTTCTGCCCAAGGACCCCGACGACGTGCGCAACGTCTTCCTCGAAGTCCGCGCCGGCACCGGCGGCGACGAGTCGGCCCTGTTCGCCGGCGACCTGCTGCGCATGTACACCCGCTACGCCGAGCGCCAGCGCTGGCGCTGCGAAATGGTGAGCGAGAGCCCCGGCGAGGTCGGCGGCTTCAAGGAAGTGGTGCTGCGGGTGGTCGGCGAAGGCGCGTACGGCAAGCTGAAGTTCGAGTCGGGCGGCCACCGCGTGCAGCGCGTGCCGGCGACCGAGACCCAGGGCCGCATCCACACCAGCGCCTGCACGGTGGCCGCACTGGCCGAGCCCGACGAGGCCCAGGCGGTGCAGATCAGCCCGGCCGACCTGCGCATCGACACCTTCCGCGCCAGCGGGGCGGGTGGCCAGCACATCAACAAGACCGATTCCGCGGTGCGGATCACGCACCTCCCGACCGGCATCGTCGCCGAATGCCAGGACGACCGCTCGCAGCACCGCAACAAGGCCAGGGCGCTGCAGGTGCTGGCCGCGCGCATCCAGGAGAAGGAGCGCAGCGAGCGCGAAGCGAAGGCGGCGGCCACCCGCAAGGGCCTGATCGGCAGCGGCGACCGCAGCGACCGAATCCGCACCTACAACTTCCCGCAAGGGCGCGTCACCGACCACCGCATCAACCTGACCCTGTACAAGCTGGCTTTCGTGATGGAGGGCGAACTGGACGAACTGGTCGAGGCCTTGCTGCTGGCGCAGAAAGCCGAGCAGCTGCAGGAGCTGGAAATCGGACTGGGCGCGCCGGCCGCATGAACATCGGGCAGGCGCTCCGGCAAGCCGCCGCGGACGGCGTGGCGCGGCTGGACGCGCACCTGCTGCTGCTGCATGCACTGGGCCGGCCCGCCAGCGATCGCGCCTGGCTGCTGGCCCACGACGACGATGAACTGCAGCCGCCCGCCGCCGCGGTGTTCGAGGCCCTGTGCCGGCGCCGCATGGCCGGCGAGCCGGCTGCCTACCTGACCGGACACAAGGAGTTCTTCGGGCTGGCGCTCGCGGTCGATCCGCGCGTGCTGGTGCCGCGGCCCGAGACCGAGACCCTGGTCGAATGGGCGCTGCAGGTGCTGGAAGGCGTCGCGCGGCCACGGATCATCGACCTGGGCACCGGCAGCGGCGCCATCGCCATCGCGCTGGCCCATCGGCGTCCGGATGCGCAGGTCGAGGCGGTCGACGCCAGCACGCAAGCCCTCGAGGTCGCGCGCGGCAACGCGCAGCGGTTGCAGCTGCAGGTCCGCTTCAGCCTGGGCAATTGGCTCGACGGCTGCACCGGCGGCTACGACCTCATCGTCAGCAACCCGCCCTATGTGCGAGAGGGCGATGAGCACCTCGCGGCCCTCACGCATGAGCCTCCCGGTGCGCTCGCCGCGGGCGCGGATGGGCTGGACGACCTGCGCAGGATCATCGAAGCGACTCCGGCGCAGCTGGCACCCGGCGGCTGGCTCCTGCTGGAGCACGGCTGGGACCAGGCCGGGGCCGTTCGCGCACTCCTGCAACGCGCAGGTTTGATCGAGATCAGCTCCCGGCGCGACCTCGCAGGCATTGACCGCTGCTCCGGCGGGCGCCGGCCCGAACGGGGATAATCTGCGCAGACTTGACGGGGCGTGCGCCCCACCCTCCTGGAGAAACGAAACATGAGCGACGTCCAGCAACGCATCGACCAGCTGGTCAAGAACAACGAAGTGCTGCTGTTCATGAAGGGCAGCGCCAGCTTCCCCATGTGCGGCTTCTCGGGCCGCGCGGTCCAGGTCCTCAAGGCCTGCGGCGTGGACCCCCAGTCACTGGCCACCGTGAACGTGCTGGAGGACGACGAGATCCGCCAGGGCATCAAGGACTACAGCAGCTGGCCGACGATTCCGCAGCTGTACGTGCGCGGCGAGTTCATCGGCGGCTCGGACATCCTGATGGAGATGTACCAGAGCGGCGAGCTGCAGCAGGTGCTGGGCGCGAGCGCGGGCAGCGCCCCCGCTTCCGGCGCCCAGGGCTGAAGCGGCCGTCAGCAGCCGGCGCCGCCGGCTGCCAGTTCGACTCGGCTTTTTTCCGACATCGGGTCGGTCCTGCGGGCCGACTCGATTGAACTCCCGGCCGGCCTATGCTGGAATGACCCAGCCGCCGAGCAAAGGAGTAGCGCGATGGACAGCCGAAGTCTGGTGCCCCACCAATCCGCATCGTTCAGGCTCCCGATCGCGCACTTGCGCGACGTGTTCCGGCCGCACGAGGTCGAGCGCAAGCTGGCCAAGCTGCCCGGCAAGGACCACGAGAACCTGCGCAGCACTTATGAGCGAATGCTGGAGCGCGGCCCCGAGCGCTTCCAGGTCAAGCCCAGCGGCGTGCCCGACATGGCGGCGCTCTATGGCGAACTGCCCAACTTCACCGAGGCGCTGGACGACGTGAGGCGTCACGTGGCGCTGTCGCAGGACAGCCGCGACGGCCTGGAGGTCACGCCCATGCTGCTGCTCGGCCCGCCCGGCATCGGCAAGACCCACTTCGCCCGCAAGCTGGCCGAATTGCTCGGCACCGGCATGAACCTGGTGCCCATGAGCTCGATGACGGCCGGCTGGCTGCTCTCCGGCGCCTCCTCCCAGTGGAAAGGAGCCAAGCCGGGCAAGGTGTTCGAGGCGCTGGTCGAAGGGCAGTACGCCAATCCGGTGATCGTGGTCGACGAGATCGACAAGGCCGCCGCAGACGCGCAGTACGACCCGCTGGGGGCGCTGTACGGCCTGCTGGAACACGACACCGCGCAGGCCTTCGTCGACGAGTTCGCCGAAGTCTCGATCGACGCCAGCCAGGTGATCTGGATCCTGACCGCCAACGACGAGCGCGCCATACCCGACCCCATCCTCAACCGCATGAACGTGTTCGAGGTCGAGCCGCCCTCCTTCGAGGCGGCGCGCCGGATCGCCCGCAACCTGTATGGCAGCATCCGCGGCGAGCATGGCTGGGGCGCGCGATTCCGGCCCGAGCCATCGGACGCCGTGCTCGACCAGCTGGCGGAACTGGCGCCGCGCGAAATGCGCCGTGCGCTCATGACCGGCTTCGGCAACGCGCGCCTGGACCAGCGCGACGAGATCGGCATCGACGACCTGCCCAAGCCGGGATCCGCCAAGGGCCGGATCGGCTTCGTGCAGTAGGCGATCAGTTGCCTGCGGCGGCGCCCGGCGCCTTGGGCACGCCCGGATCCGTGAACTGCCAGCGGCGGCTGGCGGCGAAGACCGCATTCGGGTAGGGCGGCTTGCCACGGCTGCCGTTGTAGCGGCCCAGCGCCATGAACAGGTCGCCGCGCTCGCGGTCGACGTAATGGCGCAGGATCACGCAGCCGAAGCGCAGGTTGGTCTGCATGTGGAACAGCTTGCCCGCATCGCCGTCGCCAATCAGCCGGCTCCAGAACGGCATCACCTGCATGTAGCCGCGCGCGCCGACGCGGCTGACCGCGAACTTGCGAAAGGCGCTCTCCACCTGGATCAGTCCGAGCACCAGGCCGGTGTCCAGGCCGGCGCGCTTGCTCTCGTACCAGACGGTCTGCAGGAATTCCTTGCGCTCCCGCCAGTCGGCCTTGCGCCGCGCCAGCCGCGGGCTCATGGCGCCCAGCCACCGCAGGTAGGCCAGTCGCGATTCGGTGTCGGAAAACTCGGGCACCGGCGGGGCCGAGTTGGCAACCGCCGAACTCAGCGCGGTGCGCACCGAGTCGGCCAGCGGCTCCTCGATCTGCGCGCCGGCATGGGCCGCCGGCACCGACCACGGCGCCGCGCCGCACGCCAGCAGCGCCAGCGCGCCGCGCCGGCCGATCACGCCTGCAGGCGGCCGTGCAGGAACGCCACCACCTCGGCGGCAGGCACCTGCGTGGCCGCGGAGTCACGGCGGTGCTGGTATTCGAGCTGGCCTTCCTTCAGGCCGCGGTCGGAGATCACCACGCGGTGCGGCACGCCGATCAGCTCCCAGTCCGCAAACATGGCGCCGGGCCGCTCGCCCCGGTCGTCCAGCATCACGTCGACGCCGGCGGCGGCCAGTTCGTCGTGCAAGCGCTCCGCCGCTTCGCGCACAGCGGGGCTGCGGTCCATGCCGATCGGGCACAGCACCACCGTGAACGGCGCGATCGCATCGGGCCAGATGATCCCGCGCGCATCGTGGTTCTGCTCGATGGCCGCGGCCGGAAGGCGCGTGATGCCGATGCCGTAGCAGCCCATTTCCATCGGCTGCGGCTTGCCGGCCTCGTCGAGGAAGGTGGCCTGCATGGGCTCGCTGTACTTGGTTCCCAGGTAGAAGATGTGGCCCACCTCGATGCCGCGCTCGATCGCGAGCCGCCCCTGGCCGTCGGGCGACAGGTCGCCTTCCACCACGTTGCGCAGGTCGGCCACCGCATCGGGTTCGGGCAGGTCGCGTCCCCAGTTCACGCCCGTGAGGTGGAAGCCCTCGTCGTTGGCGCCGCAGACCCAGTCGGCCATGACGGCCACTTCGCGGTCGGCGACGATGCGCACCGGCTGCTTCAGCCCGATCGGGCCCAGGTAGCCGGGCGGCGTGCCGAAGTGGTCGACGATTTCCTGCGTGGTCGCGAAGCGGAAACCCTGGTCCAGGCCGGCGACCTTGCCGACCTTGATCTCGTTCATGTCATGGTCGCCGCGCAGCAGCAGCAGCCACAGCTGCGACTTCACGAGCGCGCCGGTCTCATCGAGCTGGTCGGTCGCGAGCACCAGCGACTTGACCGTGCGATCCAGCGGCAAGCCGAGCAACTGCGCGACGTCCGGGCAGGTGCTCTTGCCCGGCGTCGGCGTCTTGTGCATAGCCTGCGCGGCGGTGGCCCTTGGTCCACGCGGCGCGAGCGCCTCGGCCTTCTCCATGTTGGCCGCGTACCCGCTGTCCGGGCAATAGACGACAGCATCCTCGCCGGTGGCTGCGATGACCTGGAACTCCTCCGACAGGTCGCCACCGATCGCGCCGCTGTCGGCCGCCACGGCGCGGTAGCGCAGGCCGAAACGGTCGAAGATCGCGCGGTAGGCCTGCGCCATCACCTGGTAACTGGCCTTGGCGGCGGCGGCGTCCCGGTCGAAGCTGTAGGCGTCCTTCATGATGAACTCGCGGCTGCGCATCACGCCGAAGCGCGGGCGGCGCTCATCGCGGAACTTGGTCTGGATGTGGTACAGGTTTTTCGGCAGCTGCTTGTAGCTGCGCAACTCCTGCCGTGCGATGTCGGTGACCACTTCCTCGCTGGTGGGCTGGATGACGAAGTCGCGCTCGTGGCGGTCCTTCACCCGCATCAGCTCCGGGCCCATCTTCGACCAGCGGCCGGTCTCCTGCCAGTACTCCGCGGGCTGGACGACCGGCATCAGCAGTTCGACGGCGCCGGCGCCGTTCATCTCCTCGCGCACGATCGCCTCGATCTTGCGCACCACGCGCAGGCCCATCGGCATCCACGTGTAGATGCCCGCGCCCAGCTTCCTGACCATGCCCGCGCGCATCATCAACTGGTGGCTCACCACCTCGGCATCGGCGGGCGCTTCCTTGAGCGTGGAGATCAGGAACCGGGAGGCTTTCATTCGGAAACGGGAGGGGGAGCGGGCCGCTGAGTTCCTTGTCGCACGCGCAGGGCGGCGTGCATAATGGAATCAGTTCAAAGTTTGGGGTTTGATTATGCTTGACCGGGACGGCTTCAGGCCCAACGTCGGCATCATCCTGCTCAACCAGAAAAACCAGGTGTTCTGGGGCAAGCGAATCCGCACCCACAGCTGGCAATTTCCGCAAGGCGGGATCGATCGCGGTGAGACGCCCGAACAGGCGATGTTCCGCGAGTTGCACGAAGAAGTCGGGCTCATGCCCGATCACGTGCGCATCATCGCCCGCACCCGCGACTGGTTGCGCTACGAGGTGCCCGACCGCTACATCCGCCGTGACGCGCGCGGCCACTACAAGGGCCAGAAGCAGATCTGGTACCTGCTGCAACTGACGGGACAGGACTGGAACCTGAACCTGCGCGCCACCAACCACCCCGAGTTCGACGCCTGGCGCTGGAACGACTATTGGGTCCCGCTGGACGTGGTGGTCGAATTCAAGCGCGGCGTCTACGAGATGGCGCTGACCGAGCTGGCCCGCTTCGTGCCGCGGCACGACCATCGCAACCGCTACCTGCGCAGTGGCATGCGTTCGCGCGAGCTGGCGCAGCACGAGTCACCGGCCGATGCCGCGATTCCCGGTCCCGCGTTCGAACTGCCGCCGGGCGCCACCTTCGAGCCCGACCCGCAGTCCGCGCTGCAGCCCCAGCCGGCCGGGAGCGGCCGTGCGAACTAGCGTCGCACTGCTCGCCCTGCTGCTGTGCGGGGCGTCCACCCATGCGCAGTTCGTGGACCGCGACCCCGACTGGAAGGAGGCCGCGCCGCCGCCGCCGCCGGCCGTGCAGACCACCCGGCTGCTGCCCATCGAGATGCGCGGCTCGGTGCTGCGCTGGGGCGTGGACCCGGCCTCCATCAGCCTCGGCCCGGACGGCGTGGTGCGCTACGTGGTGGTTGCGCAGAGCGACAGCGGCACGGTCAACGCGCTGCACGAGGGCCTGCGCTGCAGCACGGCGGAGTCAACCGTCTATGCGCGCCATTCAGGCGGCCAGTGGAGGCCCGTGTCCGACCGCGAATGGAAGCCTCTCCACGGCGACGGAACCCGCCTGCACACGCTGGCGATCGCCCGCAACGGAGCCTGCGTCGGCCATGCGCCCAACCGCTCGGCGGAACAGATCGCGCGCGACCTGGCTGCCCCGGCCGACACCCGCTTCCGCCCCGAACTGCGCTGACCACCGCGCGCTCAGCGCGTGAGGACCAG
>JAKFEA010000213.1:0-43356 GCA_036675905.1 Acidovorax sp.
TCTTCCTCGACGGTGGCCAGGCCGGTGATGTAGCGGGTGTCGAAGGTGGCCGAGGAGAACTCCGGCGTCGGGCGGATCGCCTCCTCCGCCAGCGCCAGCACGTCGGACACCGAGTCGACCACGGCGCCGACCACGCGCGAGGCCACGTTCAGGATGATCACCACCGTGAAGTCGTCGTACGCCGCATCGGGCAGGCGGAACTTCACCCGCAGGTCCAGGATGGGCACGATCACGCCGCGCAGGTTGATCACGCCCTTGATGAAGGGCGGCGAGTTGGCGATCGCGGTGGGCTGCTCCCAGCCGCGGATCTCCTGCACCTTCAGGATGTCGATGGCATAGCTCTCGGCGCCGAGGCGGAAGGTGAGGAACTCGCGCCGCTGGGCGGACGCGGCCAGGGCGCCCTCGGCCGGGTTGCGGAAGCTGGTCTGGGGGGTCTGCATGGGTTGCGGCTCCTGCTGCTGCGCTCAGGCGTGCGAGGCCTGGCGGCCGCCGTAGCGGCGCACCAGGTGGCTCACGTCGAGGATGAGGGCGACCGAGCCGTCGCCCATCACGGTGGCGCCCGAGAGGCCCGGCACGCGCCGGAAATTGGCCTCCAGGCTCTTGACCACGATCTGCTGCTGGCCGACCAGCTCGTCGACCACCAGCGCCACGCGGTGGCCGTCGGCTTCCACGATGACGGCGATGGTGTCGGCGCCCGCGGCGGGCTTCTGCGGCGGGAACAGTTGCGCCAGGTGCAGCACCGGCAGGTAGTCGTCGCGCACCCGCAGCGTGTCGCCATGGCCGGGCAGGCTGTGGATCTCGCCCGGCTGCACCTGCAGCGACTCGATCACCGCCGACAGCGGCAGCACGTAGATGGCGTCGCCGACGGACACCGTCATGGCTTCGATGATGGCCAGCGTCAGCGGCACGCTCACCGTCACCGTGGTGCCCCAGCCGGCGGAGGACGACAGGTCCACGGTGCCGCCCAGCGCCTGGATGTTGCGCCGGACCACGTCCATGCCGACGCCGCGCCCGGACACCTCGGTCACCTGCTCGGCGGTGGAAAAGCCCGGCATGAACACCAGCTGCCAGACCTGCGCGTCGCTGGCGTCTTCGGGCACCGGGATGCCGCGCCGCGCCGCTTGCGCGAGGATGCGCTCGCGGTCGAGCCCGCGGCCGTCGTCGCTGACTTCGATGACGACGTTGCCGCCGCGCTGGGTGGCATGCAGGTGCAGCAGCCCGACCGGCGGCTTGCCGGCTTCGCTGCGGTGCTCAGGCGTTTCCAGTCCGTGGTCGACGGCGTTGCGCACCAGGTGGGTGAGCGGGTCCGAGATCTTCTCGATCAGGCCGCGGTCCAGTTCGGTGCTCTCGCCGCCGAAGCGCAGCTCGACCCGCTTGCCCATCCGCGTGCACAGCTCGTGCACCAGTCGCGGGAAGCGCGAAAAGACGTTGGAGATTGGCAGCATGCGGATGGCGAGCACCGCCTCCTGCAGGTTGCGCGTGTGGCGCGACAGGTCGGCCAGCCCGCTTTCGGAGAAGCGCCCGCCGGCGTCCTGCGCGGCCAGGTCGCTGCTGCGCGCGAGCATGGCCTCGGTGATCACCAGCTCGCCCACCAGGTTGACCAGCAGGTCGATCTTCTCGGTGGCCACGCGGATGTAGCCGGTGTCGGTGGCGGACAGGCCGACCGGCTCGGCCAGGTCGACCGGGGCCGGCACCGGGTTTGCCGCAGCGACCGCATCGGGCCGTGTCGCCTCCGTGGGCGTGGCCGCCTCGCGCTTGCGGCGGAACTCCTCCGGGTCGACGAACAGCTCGTCGCCGAGGTCGACGCCCGGCAGCGGCGCCGGGGTGGCGAGCGGTGCGGCGGCGCGGGTCGCAGCAGCAGTTGCGGCGGCACCGCTCGGTTGTCGCGGCTCGATCGCGACCAATTCCGGCGGCACCAGCAGCGCCAGCACGCTCTGCAGGTCCATGGCCGTGCCCTCGAGTTCGACGTCGAAGGCCACGCTGCCGCCGGCGACGTTGTCGACGAAGGTGTCGCCCACGCTGCCCATCTCGGCCAGGCCGGCCAGCATCATCTCCAGCTCGGATTCGGCGATCGGCTCGGCCAGCGGGCCCAGCGTCACGTGGAAGGCGCGCGTCACCGGACCGGGCGCGGCCCCTTGCATGCCGTCGCGCGGACGCGCGAGCTGCTCGCGCAGCAGCGCTTCCACCACCGCGGTTTCCGGCGCCTTGTCGGCCAGCCCGCGGTGGCACTGCGCCTGCGCCTGCACCGCGTCGCCGGCCCGCAGCAGTGCCTGTACGTCGGCGGCTTCGATCGGCCGCTCCTGCTTGCGCAACAGGTCCAGCAGGTTCTCCTGCAGGTGCGCCAGCGCCGCCATGTCCTGGCAGCCCAGCATGGCGGCGCTGCCCTTGATCGAGTGCACCGCGCGGAAGATCGCGTTCAGGTCGGCCTGCCAGTCGCCCCCCGCCTGCTCGGGCTGCAGGCGCAGCAGGATGGACTCGACCTGCGCCAGGTGCTCGTGCGTCTCCTCGAAGAAGATCTCGCGGTACGCGTTGGCGTCGCCGAAGGCGGTGGAGGGCTGGTTCATGGCCGCGCCTGGATCAAACGAACTTGCCTACGATGTCCAGCATCCGCTGCGGATCGAAGGGCTTGGCCATCCAGCCGGTGGCGCCGGCCTCGCGGCCTTTCTGCTTGAGCACCGGGTCCACCTCGGTGGACAGCACGATCAGTGCCACTGCGTCGTACTGCGGCAGCTGCCGCAGCGCGCGCACCAGCGTCACGCCGTCCATGACCGGCATGTTGTGGTCGGTCACCACCAGGTCGAAGCGGCGCTCCTGCGCCAGCTGCAGGGCCTCGGCGCCGTCGCCGGCCTCGGACACCGCATAGCCGGCGCCGGCCAGCACGGCCGAGACCATCTTGCGCATGGAGCGCGTGTCGTCGACCACCAGGATGGACTTGGCTGTCATCGTCGTGTTCATTTGCGCGCCGCCCTCTCCGCCTGCTTGCGCCCGCTGGGCAGGAACTTGGCGATCACCTCCAGCAGGCGATCCTCGTCCAGCGGCTTGGTGAGGTATTCGTCGCAGCCGGCCAGCGAGCCGCGCAGCTTGTCGAAGGGCGAGCTGCGGCTGGTGAGCATGACCACGGCGGTCTTCCTGATCGCCTGCTTGTTCGACTTGATCAGCTTGCAGACCTGGTAGCCGTCGATGCCCGGCAGCACCACGTCGAGGAACACGCAGGTGTACTCGTGGGTGCCGGACAGGCCGATCGCCTCCTCGCCGGTCTCGGCGAAGTCGACGTCGAAACCGAACGGCGCCAGCTTGGCCTGCATGAAGGCGCGCACCGTGGCGTTGTCGTCCACCACCAGCACCGTGTCGCCCATCATCCGTTTCGCGGCGCCGGCCTCGGGCACCGCCGCCGGCGAGTTGGAGCGGCCGTGGCCGGGCAGGCTGCGCCGCAGGTGCGCGTGCGCATCGGCGGCCGGCGCGACGAAGGGGGCGCCGTCGTCGCCGCCGGAGACCACGTCGTCCAGCGCCTGCAGCAGGCGCGCCCACTGTAGCGGGCGCGGCAGCACCGGCAAATCGGTGCCCTGCGCGCTGGTGCCGATCAGCACCGAGGGCAGCCCGGCGCGCTGGTGCAGCGAGCGGAACTCCTTCATCGCCTCGGGCTTGTCGGCGTCGACGAGGTAGACGTCGGGCGTGCGGCCGGGCGTGCCGGGCTCGAACTGGGCGAAGCCGGGGTCGCGGCGCGCGGCCAGCGCGAAGATGCTGGCCAGCATGGCGCGCTCCACGTCGTTGAAGCCGATGACGTCGACGAGGTAGTGGTCGTTGGAATTCACGTTGCGTTCCTGGTAAGCACGGCCTGCCCGTCGGGCAGGCGGCACGCCGGATCCTTGGCCAGCAGGGCCTCCAGCAGCGGCTGCCACTGCGCCCGCGCGGCCGGCAGCCGCGGCACCGGGGCGACCAGGTGCTGCGCCAGCGTTTCGGCCGGGGTCTCGCCGCCGAACGGCGGCTGTCCCGTGAGCCACTCGTGCAGCAGCACGCCCAGGCTGTAGACATCCGCCGCGGGCGTGGCGGGAGCCCCCTGCGATTGCTCGGGCGCGGCGTAGCGCGGCGAGCCGACGAGGGTGCCGGCCACGGCGGGGCCCGGGGTGCCCGCGGGCACCGCCTCGCCGAAGTCGGCCAGCACCAGCGCACCATCGGCACGCAGCAGCAGGTTGGCGGGCTTGAGGTCGCGGTGCACCCAGCCGCAGCGGTGCAGGTGGGCCAGCGCGCCGGCCGCCTCGGCCAGCCAGCGGCGCACGCGCGCTTCCTCGAAGCCGCCCGGCGGGGCATCGGGCAGCGCCCCACCCTGCGCCCATTCGGTGGCCAGCCATTGGCCCTGCGCGCCGCGGCCGCAGTCCAGCGGGCGCAGCAGGTGGGCATGGCTGAAGGTGGCGAGCAGCCGGTGCTCGCGCGCCAGGTCGCCCTGGCGCGACACCTTGACCGCCGCCGTGCGGCCCTGCGGGTCGACGCCGCGGTAGACCATGGAGCGGCGGCCTCGGCCCAGCACCGCTTCCAGTTGCCAAGGGCCTGCGAGCAAGGGGCTTGCCAGAACCGTCATGCCGGCAGCCTGTCCAGGTCGTCCAGCAGCTCGGTGGCCGACGCATAGCGCTGCTGCGGGTCCTTGGCCATCAGCCGGTCGAGCACCGGCTGCAGGTGCTGGTGCTGCGGCGGCAGCGCCGGCACCGGCGCTTCCACGTGCAGCCGCAGCAGCTCGTTGGTGGTGGTCGCGTGGTAGGGCTTGTTGCCCGTGAGCATCTCGTAGGCCAGCACGCCCAGGCTGTACAGGTCGGATCGGGCGTCGACGCGGTGGCCCTGCGCCTGCTCCGGGCTCAGGTAGTACGGCGTGCCCACCACCTCGCCCGCGCCGGTGTCGGTGATCAGCATGGAAACCTGCTTGGCCACGCCGAAGTCGGTGATGGCCACGATGCCGTCCTGCCGGATCATGATGTTGTCCGGCTTGAGGTCGCGGTGCACGATGCTGGCCTGGTGGATCGCCTCCAGCCCGGCGGCGACCTGGCGCAGGTAGTACAGCGCGATGGCCGGGTCCAGCAGCCGGCGGATGCGGCTGCGCAGGTCGCCCAGCGGGAAGTACTCCATCGCGATGTAGGCGCTGCCGGCCGAGAAACCCTGGCGGAAGAAGCGCGCCACGTTGGGGTGCTCGATGCCGGCGAGCAGCGCGTACTCCTGCATGAAGCGCTGCAGCCCCGCATCGCCCTCGGGGCCGTCGATGTGCATCACCTTGAGCACCTGGGTCGGGCCGCCGCCCACCGGCTGCGCCAGGTACACCGAAGCGTTGCCGCCCTCGCCGATCTTGCGCAGCACGCGGTAGTCCTCGATCAGCAGGTTGCCGCTGGCGGCGGGGGCTCCGGCGCTGGCGCGGGCGACCTGCTGGTTGAGCTGCAGCGACTCGCGCAGCATGGCGTAGTGGCTGGGCGGCGTCTTCGAGCCGGCGCGCGCCACCAGGCCGCTGACCTCGGTCAGTTCCAGGAACGATTCGTCCGGCAGCCCGATGCTGGCGCTGCGCCCGCTTTCCACCCGCGTGCCGGCGGCCAGCCGGGTGCCGGCCGACGCCACCAGGCCCCAGCGCAGGTCGGCGGCCACGCCTTCGAGCAGGCGGGCGATCTCCACCGCCTCGCCGGTGGCATGGACCATGCGCTCGGCGTTGTTGGCGCGCGGGGTCACCTCACCCGCGCCCAGGTGCACGCCCACGGCAATCCACAGCGGCGGCACGCCGGCCGCGTCGAGTTGCGGGCCGACGCGGGCGGCCAGCTGCATGGCCTCGTGCACCGTCAGGATGGCTGCGTGCAACCCACGCTTGGCGTGGGTGGGGATGCGGTCTTCCGGGTTGTGCGTGAAGGCGCACAGGATGGAGTCGGGGCGGCGCTGGGCGATCTCGCCGCCGAGCTTGAGCGCCGCCGACGACAGCACGCGCCGGGCCTCGTTGACGAACGCCGTCAGCTCGGGGCCGGCCACGGTCGAGCACGCCGCGGCGAAGTTGTGCAGCCGCGCGTACAGGAAGGTGCAGATCGCGCCCTGGTCTTCGGCCGGAGGCTGGGTGTGCGGGCGGCTGTCCTCGATGGCGGAGGGCCGGGACGGCGTGAACAGGGCGTCGAGCGGCGCCGCTTCGGTGGCCGCGAAATCAGCGTCGGCGGAGGAAGCTCTCTCGTGCCCCATCGCTCAGGCAGCCCCGCCGCGGGAAGGGGGACGATCGGGAGACCTGAGGGGCCGGTACTGCCGTTGGCACTGCATGGTCGATGGAGAACGTGGTCACGGGGGACCGCCACGGTCGCGTGGATTGGACTTGGCGCCGGTTGTACCTCATCCGCCTCCCGGGTGTCACCGGTTGTTACACCCACGGGGCCGTGACCGCGACAGCCGGTCGCGACGGAGCGACACGCGGTCCGGCCCGCCGTCGCGTTCAGATGAGAGGCGTCCCGGATTGCGGCCGATCGGCCATGTGCTGCAGGTACTCGTCCCACAGTTGCTGCACGACCTCGGCCTGGGCCCGGTCCTTGGGCGCCTTGTGGGCGTCGCGGGTCTTTCGTGCGGCCAGTTCCAGTTTGAGCCGTATGAATTCGAGCGGGTGCACGGTGCGCATCAGCGCCATTTCGCCGGTGGATGCCACGACGAGGTGCTCGAACTTGCGGCCGCTGGCCAGCTTGTCGCCCTGGTCGATCTGCACGGCCCAGAAGTCGTCCTCGTCGTCTGACATGCGCAGGGGGTGCGGATCGGCCGCAGGGCCGGCCATGCGCCGGACGACATCGATCTCGAAGCCCTTGTCGTTCACCGCCGTACTGTTCTCATTTCGCTCCTTGCGCAACCGGAAGGACTTGTCGGCCCGTTGCAATACCTTGATCAGCGAACGCTCCCCGGTGCGATCCAGGCTTGCGGCAAACGCCAGCCGCTTGCGGGTGTCGAACAGCAGGTCCAGATCCTGCGTGGCCAGCACGCCGCTTTCCACGTGCACGCCTGCGGCCGTCTCGTAGGCGTACAGCGCATGGGTACCGATCACCACGAACTTGTCCGCGAGGTCTGCCTCCTGCAACGCGGCGAGGACGCGGACGACCACGGCTGGCGTGCGCCCGACGCCATACACGCGATTGAGCTTGCGTTGCTCCTCGAGCCGCTCGCGCATCGCTTTCAGACGCGCCTGCGCCTCCTCCTTGCGCCGCCAGAAGCCTTCGAACATCTTCTCGGTCCCTGGGCCCCTCGGGCCCAGGGACTTCTGCGCGCCTGACGCAGACTTCCTGACCAGGTACTCGCGTTCCTTGACCTTCTTCCACGCCATGGAGCCGCGCACCTGCTGTGCCTCATTGCGAGCGTCGACGAACGAGCGCCAAGTCGATCGGGCATTGACCAGTTGCCGAAGCTGGTTCTCGTCGAGGGCGAACAGGTGATGGGCCACGGTTTCCCAGTCGATTGCGTTCTTTGAAGAATACTGGGAAACCCGTTACCCGACAAATACATTGATGCCCGAACAAGGTCCTTGTCGCCGACAACATGAAACCGCCATGAGACGGGGCGCCATCGGCGGCGCCGAGGTGTGTTCACAGATTTCGACGGCCCGCGCCAAGCCCGGTGAATGACCTCACGCACGTGCAAGCCCATCCGGGCGCGGCACATGCTCGTGCAACAGGCGCTTCGTATACTGACCGGCTTTGCCTTCGCCGCCGGCACCCATGCACCTGTTGCGCCAGAACCTGCTGATCGCCCCCGCCTTCGTCGCCGCACTCCTGCTCGCCGCTTGCGGGCAATCCAAAGACAACGCCGCCGCGCCGCCACCCGGCGGCGGCATGCCCCCGCCCGAAGTCGGCGTGGTGACGGTGCAGCCGCACGACGTCGGCCTGGTCTCCGAGTTGCCGGGCCGGCTGGAAGCTTCGCGCACCGCGCAGGTCCGCGCGCGCGCCGCCGGCATCGTGCAGGAGCGGCTGTTCCGCGAAGGCAGCGACGTCAAGGCCGGCCAGCCGCTGTTCCGCATCGACGCATCGCCTTACGAGGCGGCGATGGCGAGCGCCCAGGCGACGCTGGCGCGCGGACAGGCGAATCTCGGCCAGGCGAAAGCGCTGGCCGAACGGTACCGGCCGCTGGTGGAAGCCAACGCGATCAGCAAGCAGGAATACGCCAACGCGGTGGCGGCGCAGAAGGCCGCCGAGGCCGAAGTCGCCGCCGGCGAAGCCGCGGTGAAGACCGCCCGCATCAACCTGGGCCACGCGCTGGTCAACGCGCCGATCTCCGGCCGCATCGGCCGCGCGCTGGTGACCGAAGGTGCGCTGGTCGGCCAGGGCGAAGCCACCCCGCTGGCCGTGATCCAGCAGATCAACCCGCTGTACGTCAACATCACCCAGTCCTCGACCGAGGTGCTGAACCTGCGCCGCGCACTGGAGCAGGGCCGCCTGAAGCGCTCCGGTGGCGATGCCACCCCCGTCAAGGTGGTGCTGGAGGACGGCAGCGCATACCCGCAGGCTGGCCGCCTCCTGTTCTCCGACCTGCAGGTCGATCCGGCCACGGGCAACGTGTCGCTGCGCGCCGAAGTGCCCAACGCCAGGGGCCTGCTGCTGCCCGGCATGTACGTGCGGGTGCAGCTGGAGCAAGCCACCGCGGCCAACGCCGTGCTGCTGCCGCAGCAGGCCGTGACCCGCTCGCAGCAGGGCGACAGCGTGATGGTGGTCGCACCGGACGGCAAGGTCGCGCCGCGCACCGTGAAGATCGGCGGCTCGCAGAACGGCCAGTGGGTGATCCTCGACGGCCTCAAGCCCGGCGAGCAGGTGATGGTGGACGGCTTCCAGAAACTGCAACCGGGCAGCCCGGTCAAGGCGGTGCCCTGGTCCAACGGCAAGCCGGCCGCGCCGGCCACGCCCGCTGCCTCGGCCGCTTCCGCGCCGCGCAGCTGACGGGAGCGCCGCCGCATGGCCAAGTTCTTCATCGACCGGCCCATCTTCGCGTGGGTCATCGCCCTCTTCGTCATCGTGCTCGGCAGCGTGGCGATCACGCAGCTGCCGATCGCGCAGTACCCGCCCGTCGCGCCGCCGTCCATCGTCATCTCGGCCACCTACCCGGGCGCCTCCGCCAAGACCATGGAGGAGAGCGTCATCAGCGTGATCGAGCAGGAGATGAACGGCTCGCCCGGCCTGATCTACATGGAATCGGTGACCCAGGCCAACGGCACCGGCCAGATCACGCTGAGCTTCGAGCCGGGCACCAACCCCGACCTGGCGCAAGTGGACGTGCAGAACCGCCTGTCGCGCGCCACGCCGCGCCTGCCTTCGGCGGTGACGCAGCAGGGCGTTCGGGTCGACAAGGCCCGCTCGAACTTCCTGCTGTTCACCATCATTTCCTCGGACGACCCGAACTTCACCCCGGTGCAGCTGGGCGACTACGCCTCGCGCAACGTGCTGCCCGAGATCCAGCGCATCCCCGGCGTCGGCCAGGCGCAGCTGTTCGGCACCGAGGCGGCGATGCGCATCTGGATCGACCCGCAGAAGCTGGTCGGCTACAACCTCTCCACCGCCGAAGTCAACGCCGCCATCCGCGCCCAGAACGCGCAGGTGTCGTCCGGCTCCATCGGCGAGCTGCCCAACGTCGCCGGCCAGGGCATTGCCGCCACGGTGGTGGTGCCGGGCCAGCTGACCACGCCCGAGCAGTTCGGCAACATCGTGCTGCGCGCCAACACCGACGGCTCCACGGTGCGCCTGAAGGACGTGGCCCGGGTCGAGCTGAACGCGCAGAACTTCGCGACGTCGGCGCGCCTGAACGGCAAGCCTTCCACCGGCATGGGCGTGCAGCTGTCGCCCAGCGGCAATGCGCTGGAGACGGCCGACCTGATCCGCACGCGCATGGGCGAACTGGCGGCCTACTTCCCGCCCGGCATGAAGTGGGAGATCCCGTACGACGCCTCGCGCTTCATCCGCATCTCCATCACCCAGGTGGTGGTGACGCTGCTGGAGGCGGTGGCGCTGGTGTTCCTGGTGATGTTCCTGTTCCTGCAGAACTGGCGCTACACGCTGATCCCGACGCTGGTGGTGCCGGTGGCGCTGCTGGGCACCTTCGCCACGCTGCTGGCGCTGGGCTTCTCGATCAACGTGCTGACCATGTTCGGCATGGTGCTGGTGATCGGCATCGTGGTGGACGACGCCATCGTGGTGGTGGAGAACGTCGAGCGCATCATGAGCGAGGAAGGCCTGCCGCCGCGCGCGGCCACCCGCAAGGCCATGGGCCAGATCCAGGGCGCCATCATCGGCGTGACCGTGGTGCTGATCTCGGTGTTCGTGCCGCTGGCCTTCTTCGCCGGCTCCACCGGCAACATCTACCGGCAGTTCGCCGCCGTGATGGTGGCCTCGATCGCGTTCTCGGCCTTCATGGCGCTGTCGCTCACGCCGGCGCTGTGCGCCACCCTGCTCAAGCAGGTGGAAGCCGGCCACCACGTGGAAAAGCGCGGCTTCTTCGGCTGGTTCAACCGGGCCTTCAAGCGCACCGCGCATGGCTACGAAGGGCTGGTGGCGCGCATGCTGCGCCGCGCACCCTGGTACCTGATCCTGTACGGCGCGATCGGCGCGGCCGCCGCGCTGGTCTATACCCGGCTGCCCACCTCCTTCCTGCCGCAGGAAGACCAGGGCAACATGCTGGTCAACGTGCAGCTGCCGCCGGGCGCCACCGCCGGGCGCACGCGTGACGTGATGGAGCAGGTCGAAGCCTGGGTGCTCAAGCAGCCGGAAGTGCAGAGCATGGTCAGCGTGCTGGGCTTCTCCTTCTCCGGCCAGGGGCAGAACGCGGGCATTGCCTTCATCACGCTCAAGCCCTGGGACGAGCGCACCGAGGCGAGCCAGTCGGCGCAGGCGCTCGCCGGCCGCGCGTTCGGCGCGCTCTCGTCGATCCGCGATGCGTTCATCTTCCCGCTCAGCCCGCCTCCCATCCCCGAGCTGGGCGTGGCCTCGGGCTTCACCTTCCGCCTGCAGGACCGCGGCGGCAACGGCCACGAGGCGCTGGTGGCCGCGCGCAACCAGCTGCTCGGGCTGGCGGCGCAGAGCAAGGTGCTGACCCAGGTGCGTCCGGACGGCCTGGAGGATGCGCCGCAGTTGCAGCTGGACATCGACCGCCAGAAGGCCCAGGCACTGGGCGTGGGCTTCGATGCGATCAATTCGGTGCTGTCCACCTCGCTCGGCTCCTCGTACATCAACGACTTCCCCAATCGCGGCCGCCTGCAGCGCGTGATCGTTCAGGCCGATGCGCCGGCGCGCATGCAGCCGGAAGACCTGCTGCGGCTCAACGCCCTGAACAACCAGGGCAAGCCGGTGCCGCTGTCGGCCTTCGCCAGCACGCGCTGGGTCACCGGTCCGATGCAGGCGATCCGCTACAACGGCTACCCCGCCATGCGCATCTCCGGCTCGGCCGCGCCCGGCTACAGCAGCGGCGCCGCGATGGACGAGATGGAGCGCCTGGCGGCGCAGCTGCCGGCCGGCTTCGGATTCGAGTGGACCGGCCAGTCGCGCGAGGAAAAACTGGCCGGCGCGCAGGCGCTGGTCCTGTACGGCTTCGCCATCCTGGCGGTGTTCCTGTGCCTTGCCGCGCTGTACGAGAGCTGGTCGATCCCGCTGGCGGTGATCCTGGTGGTGCCGCTGGGCGTGCTGGGCGTGCTGCTGGCCACGCTGCTGCGCGGCTATGCCAATGACGTGTACTTCCAGGTCGGGCTGATCACCATCATCGGCCTGTCGGCCAAGAACGCCATCCTGATCATCGAGTTCGCCAAGGACCTGCAGGCCCAGGGCAAGAGCGTGATCGAGTCCGCACTGGCCGCGGCCCACCTGCGGTTCCGGCCGATCATCATGACCTCCATGGCCTTCGGCCTGGGCGTGCTGCCGCTGGCCATCGCCAGCGGCGCCGGCTCGGCCAGCCAGCGCGCCATCGGCACCGGCGTGCTGGGCGGCATGCTCACCGGTACCGGGCTCGCCGTGTTCTTCGTGCCGGTGTTCTTCGTGGTGGTGCGCGGCATCTTCAGCGGCAGCGAGCGCCAGAGAAAGCTGTACACGCACGAACTGGGCGGCCCCGACCTGCCGTCCGGCGCCCACGCGGGAGACCAGGTATGAGGCCGCTTCGCATGAAGGCCTTGATCGCCCCCGCGGCCGCCGCCGTGCTGGCCGGCTGCTCGTTCATGCCCACCTACGAGCGGCCCGCCGCGCCGGTGCCTGCCGCCTTCCCCTACGCCTCGGCCACCGGGGGCACGGCTGCCCGCGCGCTGGATTGGCCGCGGTTCTTCGGCGACGAGAGGCTGCGCGAGCTGATCGCCGCCGCGCTGGACAACAACCGCGACCTGCGGGTGGCGATGCTGAACATCGAGCAGGCCCGCGCGCAATACGACATCCGCCGGGCCGACCGGCTGCCCAGCGTGGGCATCGGCGTCAACGCCAGCCGCGCTCCCAGCCCGTCCACCCGCGAGCAGGTCACGAGCTTCCAGGCCGGCCTGGCCTTCACCGCCTGGGAGCTGGACTTCTTCGGCCGCATCGCCAGCCTGTCGGAGGCGGCGCTGGCGCAGTACCTAGCCACCGAGGAAGGCCGCAAGGCGGCGCAGGTCACGCTGGTAGGCACCATCGCCAGTACGTGGCTCGCCCTGGTGGCCGACGAGGAGCTGCTGGCGCTGACCCGCCAGACGCTGGCCACGCGCGAGGAGTCGCAGCGCCTCATCCAGCTGCGCTTCGACAACGGCGTGTCGTCCGAGCTGGACCTGCGCGGCGCGCAGGCGCTGGCCGAAACTGCGCGTGCAGCGCTCGCCCAGCAGCAACGCCAGCGCGCACTGGACCTGAACGCGCTCGGCCTGCTGGTCGGCCGCACCCTGCCGTCCGACTACCAGACCGGCACCACCATGGCCGCGGTCACGCTGCCCGACGTGCCTGCCGGCATGCCGTCGGACGTGCTGGCGGAGCGCCCCGACGTGCGCCAGGCCGAGCAGCTGCTGGTGGCCGCCAACGCCAACATCGGCGCGGCGCGCGCGGCCTTCTTCCCGCGCATCACGCTCACCGCCAGCGCCGGGCGCGCCAGCAGCCAGCTGTCCGGGCTGTTCGACGGCGGCGGTTCATGGGCCTATACGGTCGCGCCGTCACTGCTGCTGCCCATCTTCGATGCCGGCCGCAACCAGGCCGGGTTGCGCTCGGCCGAGGTCGGGCGCGACATCGCGGTGGCGCAGTACGAGCGCGCCATCCAGCTGGCCTTCCGCGAAGTCTCCGATGCGCTGGCCGGCCGCGCCACGCTGGGCGACCAGCTGCAGGCGCAATCGAAGGTCGCGCAGGCCGAGGCAGTTCGCGCACGGCTGTCGCAGATGCGCTTCGACGCCGGTGTGGCCAGCACGCTGGACCTGCTGGATGCGCAGCGCTCGCTCTTCTCGGCCCGCCAGGCCGAGATCCAGGTGCGCCTGGCGCAACTGCAGAACCGCGTGCTGCTGTACCGCGCTCTGGGTGGCGGCTGGAGCGAAGCGGCCGCCCGGTAGTTGCTGCCCAGGTCCCGAGGCGACAGCGCAGCCTGCCTGCGCTCGCTCTAGCCCGGACGCCGCGCCGGCTGGGCCACGCGCCGGCCGGGCGCAGCGGCATCCTGCGTCCCACGCACCCCAGGCACTCCGTCCTACATCGCTGTCAGGGGCGCGATGCAGTAATCGCCGGCGCGTGCGGGCCACACCGCCGCCCGAACCCAGCCAAGGACCCCCCATGAAGACCCGCCAGACGCTTCTCGGGATTGCCGTACTGCTGTGCGCCACCGGCAGTGCGCTGGCCGCCAGCCACCGCGAAGCACCTTTCATCACGACGCAACGACATGTCGACGGCACCGACTTCTACATGTTCCGGAGCTACGAGCCGGGACAGCAGGATTTCGTGACGCTGATTGCCGACTACATCCCGTTCCAGGATCCGCAGGGCGGCCCGAACTTCTACATGTTCGATCCCAATGCGATGTACGAGATCCACATCGACAACAATGGCGATGCGGTCGAGGACCTCACCTTCCAGTTCCGGTTCACCAACACGCCCAGGAGTACCGCGCTGGCGGTCGGCGGCCAGCAGACGCCCATACCGCTGATCAACAGCGGAACGCTCAGCGGCGTGAATCCGGACGCGCTGAACGTTCGGGAGACCTACACCGTCGATGTCCTGCGCGGCTCGCGGCGCACCGGCAACCGGGCCGCCGTGACCAACGCCAATGGTGGCGCGAACACCTTCGACAAGCCCACCGACAACATCGGCGGGAAGACCTTCCCGCAGGGCTATGCCAACCATGCCGCCCAGCACGTCTACAACGTCAACGTACCGGGCTGCTCGACCCCGGCGCGCGTGTTCGCCGGGCAACGCAAGGAGCCCTTCTACATCGCGGTGGGAAGGATCTTCGACCTGTTCAACCTCGATCCGCTCGGGCCCGAGGTGGGCGGCAACAACAACGACCTGGAGGGCAAGAACATCAGCACCATCGCCATGGAACTGCCGATTGCCTGCGTCACGCGGGCCGGCGAACCGGTGATAGGCGCCTACACGACCTCCAGCGTGCGGCAGGTGCGGCTGGTCGACGGCTCACCGGACAGCGGGCTGGACAAGGCCACGCGCGACGGCGGTCCCTGGGCGCAGGTGTCGCGCCTCGGAATGCCCCTGGTGAACGAGGTCGTGATCGGGCTGCCCGACAAGGACAGGTTCAACGCCTCCAAGCCGGGCGGCGATGCACAGTTCCTGAACTACGTGACGCATCCGGCCCTGCCCGCCCTCGTGCAGACGTTGTTCCCCGCGGCCGTGGCGCCGACGAAGTTCCCGCGCACCGACCTGGTCGCTGCGTTCCTCACCGGCATCGAAGGCCTCAACAAGCCGGCGAACGTGGTGCCCTCCGAGATGCTTCGCCTCAACACCTCGATCGCTCCGGTGGCGGCCGGTTCGCAGAACGCCCTCGGCGTTGCGGCAGGAGACACGGCGGGCTTCCCGAACGGCCGGCGGCCGGCGGACGACGTGACCGACTTGTCGCTGCGCGTCGCCATGGGCGCGTTGTGCGTGCTGACCGGCGCAACCGACACGCTGCAGGTGGGCTGCAGCCCGGCGGATGCGCCGGCCGGCGCGCTGGCCTTGACCGATGGCGTGCGCAAGACGGCATCCGACTATGGCTCGGCCTTCCCCTACCTGGTCACGCCGATAGCCGGCAACTTCAACCCGGCGCCACCGGCCGGCGCGGCCACTCCCTGATTGAAGGCGCACCCATGAGAAGGCATGACTGGAGACACGTCGCGGCGGCCGTCAGCCTTGCCGCCCTGGTGGGCGCCTGCGGCGGCGGTGGCGATGGCGGCATTGACGTGGCCGCCGGTGGAAGCGATGCCGTGGCTGGCGGACAGCCAACGGGCGACGGCGCACTCCCGTCGTCGGCACTCCAGGGCGTCGAAGGCCTGGTGGCCTTTGCCCGGCAACTGATCGCGCAGACTGGCGACACCGCAGAGCCGGTTGCATTGGGCAGCGCCGTGCTGCCCACCAGCGACACGGCCGAACCCATGGCACTGAACTGATGGCCTCTTGAACGGGCGCCACTGTCACCCGTCCACCACCCCGAGCGTGAACCGGCGGCCCGGGTATGCGCAGGCACTCCCGGTGCTGCTGGCCGGGTGCCTCCTCGTTCCCGCGCCCACGGCGCACGCGCATGACAGTTGGCTGAGCCCCTCGATCGATCCATCCGGTGCGGGCCTTCTGCGAGTCGAACTGAGCATCGGCCCACGTTTTCCGCTGCGGCAGGGCTCGACACCCGTATCCAGCGTCGAGACCGCCGCCTGCCGGTCGCTGGCGGACGGCCGCCGCGAAGTGCCCCTGGTCCCGCGTATCGAGCGGGCCGACAGGCTGGAGTTGCGCTCGCGCCTGGACGCCGGCTCTGCCTGGACATGCTGGGTCGCCTTGCGTCCGCAAGAGGTCACCTTGACACCGGAAGGGGTGCAGACGTACCTGCACGACGTGCGAGCGCCGGCGAAGGTGCAGGAGGTCTGGGCGATACGACAGGTCCGGGGCCTGCCGTGGCGCGAGGTCTATCGCAAGTTCATGCGCATGGAGCGCAGCCAGCCGGCTGCGGCCCAGGACCTCCTCGTGATCCGGCAGCCACGCGGCGAGGGTCTTGAGCTCACCCCCGTGGGACGCGACGCCGTGCGCGTCGGCCAGGCTGCCACGTTCCAGGCCCTGCTCGATGGACAGCCGGTGCCAGGCCTGGCAGTCGAGTTCGTCAACGAGCGCATCGGCCTGGGCATCTGGCGGGAAACCGACGCGCACGGCCACGCGGGCCTCACTTTTCCTTTTGCCGGCCAATGGCTGCTGCGTGCCACGAGGATCGAGCCGCCCGACGAGGACGAGCAGGTCTGGCGCAGCCGGTTTGCGACCCTGTCGGTGTTTCCGCAGTGATGGCCAGGCCCGCTGCAGGAGCGCGGGCGACGTCCCCTGCAGGGACCGGCCCTTGAACCCGGCGGCCGCCTCGCTGGACGGTGCGCGGTACCTGCTTGGCTCGGCGCTCTCGCTGCTCGTGCTCGCCGTCACGGTGCTCGCGCTATGCGACATTTCCCTTCGCCGCGGGCTGCTGCGCCTGGCTCCGATGGCGGCCTGCGCGGCCGTGGTTGCGCTGGTGCCGCCGTCCACCGTACAGGCGCACTTCGCGGCGGCTTACCTGACTGCGGTGGGCCTGGCGCTGGCGGCTGGCCTGACTCCCGGCAAGTACTCGGCCAACCTGCTGGCGGCCTGTGGAGGGCTGGCCCTCGGGGTGACCGCGGGCCTTCAGACAGCCACCGCAGCGGAGACCGCGGGGACACTCGCGGCGGCAATCCTGCCGTGCATTCTCGGCTTGGCGGTGATTCGTGCCGTCACGCATGCGGTGCGGCACTCCGCCGCGCGCCTCGGGCGTCGCATCGCATCGGCCTGGATCGCTGCCATCGGCATCCTGCTGCTCGCGCTGGACCTGGTCGACAAACGGCCATGAACCCCCGCTTCGCGTCACCGGAGACGATTGCATGCTTCGATTCGTACTGCTGATGCTCTGCGCCACCGCGGCGCATGCCCATGCCGAAAGGGCTGCGGCCGGCGGATTCGTCACCGGAATCCTTCACCCCTTGCTGGGAGTCGACCATCTGCTGGCGATGGTCGCCGTCGGCATCTGGGGCGCCACGCTGGGCGCGCCGCTGATCTGGGCGTTGCCCGTCGCCTTTCCTCTCCTGATGGTGGTGGGCGGCGTGCTGGGCATCGCTGCAGTGGCCCTGCCCCATGTCGAAGTCGGCATCGCCATGTCGGTTCTGCTGCTCGGGCTGGCGATCCTCGCGGACTGGCGTGCGCCGATCGTCATCGCGCTGGCCCTCGTTGCGCTCTTCGGCATCCTCCATGGCCACGCCCACGGGACCGAACTTCCGGCCTCTGCTTCGCCGGCCGCGTACTCGGCCGGCTTCGTGCTGACGACGGGACTGCTGCACCTGTGCGGAATCGCCCTCGGCATGCTGCATTCGACGCGCGCGGGTCCGATGGTGCTGCGCACCTGCGGCGGCGTGATCGCATTGGCCGGCGCTTCGATCCTGCTGGGCCTGGCGTGAAGCGATAAAATACCGGCTGATCCAAGCCGGACCCCCCATGGCCAAGGAAGAATTGATCGAAATGCGCGGACGGGTGGAAGAAGTGCTGCCCGACTCCCGCTACCGCGTCGTGCTGGAAAACGGCCACAACCTGGTCGCCTACAGCGGCGGCAAGATGCGCAAGCACCACATCCGCATCATCGCCGGCGACTACGTGACGCTGGAGCTGTCGCCCTACGACCTGAACAAGGGCCGCATCATGTTCCGCCACCTGCCGCCGCGGCAGGGCGATGCGACCGGCGCGGCGCCGCAACGGCGCCGCTGAGCCCCTGTCGGGAGGGAGCGGCGATCCCGGCCCAGCGGGCCGCCCATGAGGCTCTTCCGCCGATCCCCGCCCCGAATCCGGTCCCCGCTGACGCAAGCCGCCGGCCGATTGGGCTAGCGTGGCCCTCGAGCCATCTGCCCGACTTGCCCCATGACCGACGTCCCTGCGCCGGATCTTCCGGAACTCCTGCGCCAGCTGTTCCTGGCCCAGACCAAGGAGTACGCGTACATCCTGATGGATCCGGACGGCCGTGTCATCGGCTGGAAGGGCGCGGCCGAAGCCATCCTGGGCTACACCGAGGCCGAGGTCCTGGGCGCACCCCTGTCGATGATCTTCACTGCCGAGGACCGCGCCCGCGGCCTGGACCGCCACGAGCTCGCCGTGGCGCTGCACGACAGCCGCTCGGAGGACGACCGCTGGCACATGCGCAAGGACGGCATGCGCATCTGGGTCACGGGGACCGTCAAGGCGGTCCGCAACGAGGCCGGCGAGCTGCTGGGCTACGTGAAGGTGCTGCGGGACCGCACCGACTTGCGCATGCAGATCGACGCGCTGGAGAACGAGCTGGAGATCGCCAAGCGCGCGCGCGAGCGCACCCACCAGTTCCTGCGCACGCTGGGGCACGAAATGCGCAATCCCTTGTCGCCGCTGCAGTCGTCGGCCCAGATCCTGGAGCGCATAGGTGGCGACGAGCGGCTGGCGAAGGTGGCCGGCATCATGCACAGCCAGATCGCCACGCTGCGGCGGCTGGCCGACGACCTGATGGAGGCGACCCGCCTGGACGCCGGCCAGCTCGAACTGAACCGCGCCCGCGAGGACCTGCGGCGCCTGATCGAGGAATGCGTGCTCGGACACAAGGGCGCCGCGACGGCCAAGGGCGTGCAGCTGGAAGCGGTGCTGCCGCCCGAGCCGCTGTGCGTGGACATGGATCGCGAGCGCCTGCTGCAGGTGCTCAACAACCTGGTCAGCAACGCCATCAAGTACACGCCGGCCGGGGGCCGGGTCTGGTGCAAGGCCACTCAGGAGACCGACCAGGCCGTGCTGCGGGTGGAAGACACCGGCATGGGCATAGAACCGGCCGTGTTGCCGCGCATCTTCGACCTGTTCACGCGCGATCCGCGCGCCGAGCAACTGGAACCCGGCGGGCTGGGCATAGGCCTGTCGGTCGTCCACCAGGTGGTGCGGCTGCACGGAGGGATCGTGCAGGCCCGCAGCGCCGGGCGGGGCCATGGCTCGGAGTTCGTGGTGCGCTTGCCGATTCCCGGCGCGGACGACGGCAGCCCGGCGCGCGACGCGGGCTGACGCGCCCCCCGGAAATCAGTCTTCGCGGCTGGCTGCGTCCAGTTGCTGCAGCGCCTCGTCGTCGAGCCGGATCCGCGCCGCGGCCACCAGATCCTGCAGTTGCGCCAGCGAGGTGGCGCTGGCGATCGGCGCGGTGACGCCCGGCTGCGCCATCACCCAGGCCACCGCCACCTGCCCCGGCTTGCAGCCGACGCGGGCGGCCACCTCGTCCAGCGCCGCCAGGATCTTCAGGCCGCGCTCGTTGAGGTACTTCTTCGTGGTGTTGGCGCCGCGCGCGCTCAGGCTCGCGTCGGCCTCGCTGCGGTACTTGCCGGTCAGGAAGCCCGCGGCCAGCGCATAGAAGCTGATGACGCCAATGCTCTCGCGTTCGCACAACGGGCGCAGTTCCTGCTCGAACGCAGCGCGGTCGTACAGGTTGTAGAGTGGCTGCAGGCTCTCGTAGCGCGGCAGGCCGAGATGGCGGCTGGCTTCCAGCGCCTGCGCCAGGCGCGCGGCGCTGTAGTTGGACGCGCCGATGGCGCGCACCTTGCCTTGCTTGACCAGCGCCCCGAAGGCTTCCAGCGTCTCCTCCAGCGGCGTGCCCTCGTCGTCCTTGTGCGCCTGGTACAGGTCGATGCAGTCCACCTGCAACCGGCGCAGCGACTGCTCGACGGCTTCGCGGATGCGCGCCGGCTTCAGGCCCACCCGGCCCTCGCCCATGTCCATGCCGACCTTGGTGGCGATCACCACCTTGTCGCGCCGGCCGCCCTGGCGCAGCCACTTGCCGATGACGGTCTCGGATTCGCCGCCGGCGTGGCCGGGCGCCCAGCGCGAATAGGTGTCGGCGGTGTCGACGAAGTTGAAGCCCGCGTCCAGCCAGGCATCGAGCAGGGAAAAGGAAGTCTTCTCGTCCGCGGTCCAGCCGAACACGTTGCCGCCCAGGCACAGCGGCGAGACTTTCAAGGAGGATTGGCCCAGGGTTCGCAGTTGCATGCGGCCATTGTGGCCTCGTTGGCCCTTCAGGCCACGGCCTTCTCCAGTGCCGGCCCGACGCCGATCGGCGCCGGGGTGTTCATCACGATGCGCGTGAACAGCCGGTCGTAGCTGGGATCGCGCTCGCTGGCGATCAGCGGGTCGCGGCCTTCGGCGAACTCGGCGTCCAGCTCGGCCCAGTCCTGCGCCGTGAAGCAGGCCTTGGCGGCGGGCAGCAGCTGGCTTTCCTCCATCCGCATGTGGCCGAGGTAGAAGTCGACGTAGCGCTTCGCCGCCTCCTCGAACACGCCGCGGCGGGATTCACCGATCAGCTCCCAGGCCATCAGCAGGTGCTGCAGTTCGCGCACCCGGCCCTCGCCTTCCATGTGCTCGGCCTCGAGCTGCTCGATCACCGGCATCAGGTCGGGCCGCGCGCGCGCCAGCTTGGGGAACAGCAGGTCGGATTCGCTCGGGTGGTGCAGCTTCTCGGGGAACTCGTCGATGTAGAACAGCATCGCCCGCAGCACGTCGAAGAAGCGCTCGGGCGCGTCGCCCGGGCCCTGCTCGATCATCATCAGCATGGACCGCAGCACCGCGGCGACGGCGCCGTGCTCGTCGCGCAGGACCTGCAGGGAAGTACCGGGCGTGGTCATCGTCGTCTCCTTCATTGCACCCGCATCTCGAACGCGCGGGTCAGGCCGGCCAGGTCCAGGATGCGGATGTGGCGCTTGTCCACTTCCAGCAGGCCCTGCTGCTGGAAGGCCGAGAAGGTGCGGCTGACCGTCTCCAGCTTCATGCCCAGGTAGCTGCCGATCTCGGCACGGGTCATGCGCAGGTGGAACTCGTGCTGCGAGTAGCCGCGCGCCTTCATCCGCTGCGAGATGTTGAGCAGGAAGGCCGCCAGCCGCTCCTCGGCGTTCATGCTGCCCAGCAGCACCATCAGGTTGTGCTCGCGCACGATCTCGCGGCTCATCAGGCGGCTGACCACCATCTGCAGGTTCATGCTCGCGGTCGACAGCTCGGCCAGCTGCGCGTAGGGGATGGAGCAGATCTCGGCATCTTCCAGCGCGGTGGCGCTGCTGGCGTGGTCGCCCTGGGCCAGGCCGTCCAGGCCCATCAGTTCGCCGGCCATGTGGAAGCCCGTCACCTGCTCGCGGCCGTCCGGCAGCATCAGGCTGGACTTGAAGGTGCCGCTGCGCACCGCGTAGATGTAGTGGAATGCGTCGCCCTGGCGGTACAGCACCTGGCCGGCCTTGATCTTGCGGCGCGCAAACTGCAGGCCGTCGAGGCGTTCGACCTCGTTGCCTGTCAGCCCGCAGGGCAGGCAGATGTCCTTGAGGTGGCAGCTCGAGCACAGGGTCGTCAGCGGCGCAGGCGCGCTGCCACGGGCTGCCCGCAGGGGGGTCACCTGGGTCGGCTCGGGACGGCGGGCTTCGAGGGTGGCGGTGGTCATGCTGGTCTTTCTTCGTGGAGGCTTGGATTCAGTGCACGCGCACGGTGGAGGCTTCGGCCACGGCGCTGGCGAGCTGGTCGAACTCGCTGCTCTTGTCGAGGAAGCAGCGGGCGCCCTCGCCCAGGTAGCGCTTGCGGTAGGCCGGCGCGGAGTTGTTGGAGAAGACGACGAAGGCGATGGCGGGGTCGGCGCGGCGCACGGCGCGCAGGACCTCCAGGCCGGTGCCGCCCTCGAGCTGCACGTCGAGCACCACCACGTCGGGGTGGGCGGCCAGGATGCCGTCGATCGACGCGCGCGGCGTCTCGGCCTCGCCGACGATGTCCATCGCGCGCACGGCCAGCATTTCGGCCACCCGCTGGCGGATGGGGGCCGAGTCGTCGGCCAGGAAGACTCTCACGGGGAGGGGGGCGTTTGCCATGGGATGTACTGTGCCCGCCGGACCGCTTTGGCGACATCGGCGCAGGATGAATGTGGGGCTAGGAGGAGTCCGGAATGCGCAGGCCCCGGCTCCTAGCCGGGCTAGGAAAACTCCTAGACCCGCCGAGCCAGGCGGCGCGGCTGCGACGGAGTCCCTTCCGCGAGCGGTCATCAACCGCCTGCACGCGCCCGAAGCGCTGCCCGACACAGCCTTGCAATCGCATCCGACACGGCCGCGCGCCGGCCGGGCGTCAGATGGGGGCGGACAACCCCACCGAAAGGATTCCCCATGAAGATGACCCCCATCGTGCTGGCCGCCGCGCTGGTCGCCAGCGGCGGCGCCTGGGCCCAGGCCCGCGACGGCTCCCAGCTGCCGGGTGAGAACGCCAAGGCCGATGCGGCCGCCGACGGCCGCACCTTCGGCGAAAAGGTGCGCGGCGCCGCCGACAAGGTCGGCGATGCCACGAGGCGCGCGGCCAACCGTGTCAAGGGCGAGTCGAAGGAGGCCGCCCATGACGCGAAGCACGCGGACGACCGGCATGCGAAGAAGGCGGACAAGCGGTCCGGCGAGCGCCATGCGAAGGATGCCCGCGCGCACGACGACAAGCGCGCCATGGGCGCCTCCGGCCGCACCCTGGACGCCGACCCCGACCAGAGCCGCCGCGAGCGCATGGACGAGGCCTACACCAACTGGAAGTCGCAGCAAGGCAGCTGAGCCGGCCGCGGCCATGCGGGTCCCGCGCAAGCTGCGGGCCGTGGCGTCCGGGAGCGCGCTCGCACTCGCGGGCGCGCTGCTGTACGCCCCCGCCGGAGCGCAGCCCGCCACGGACCGGCGGGACGCGCTGCCCGGCGTGACCATCACCTACGACGCGCTGCAGGACCCGGTCGAGAAGTCGTACCGCCGGATGGTGCGCGGCATGGACCTGTTCGAGCGCGAGCACGCCCGCTCGCCGCAGGGCCGGCTGCGTTTCAAGCTGCTGCCGCGCAAGCGCGGAGTCGACCTGGACCGGCTCGAGTTGCTGGTGCTGGGCCGCACGGTGGAGATCCCGCTGGCCGTGGCGCCCGACCGCACTTTCGAGCTGCCGCGCAACCAGCAGGCCTGGGACGAGCGGGCCATGGTCACGCCCGATCGCAAGGCACTCACCATGACCTGGCGCGCGGAGGTGCGCACGCCCGGGCTGCCGCCCGGCACGCGGCGCCTCGGGGACTTGCGGCTGGAGTGCCGGGTCGGCATGGAAGCCGGCCTGTATTCCAACAGCCCCTCGTTCATCACGCGCATCTTCTCCGAGCTGTCGACCACGCCGGCGTTCTGCGGGAGCGAGGGCAACCGCTACCTGTTCTTCGCCGACCGCCCGATCTTCGGCGTCACGCTGGAGTCCGGCTCGCGGCACGAGATGGTGCCGGCCGCGCGGCTCTGGGCCGGCGCGATCGACGAGGCCGACCTGGCGCGCGAACTGCCGTACTGCGACTGCGAAGTGCTGCTGGATCGCACTTATTTCCTGCCCCTGGCGGACGCCGGCTGGCCCGACGACACCCGGGTGGTGTTCGACTACATGGAGGATCGCCATGCGCCCCAGTGACACGCCGGCCCTTGCGGCCCTGCTGCCTTTCCTGCTGCTGCTGAATGCCTGCGCCGCGCCGGGCGGCTGGTTCGCACCGGAGCCCGAGCCCCCGTTTGCCGATCCACAGCTGATGGTGCCGGCGGCCGCGCAGATGCTCGGCCAGGGCCAGGCCAGGTCCGACGTGCAGGCCCGGCTCGGGCCGGCGGAGGTCGTGCGCTTCGACAGCGGCTACGAGGTCTGGGTCTATCGAACCAGGGGAGCGAGAGACGCGCGGGCCACGCCCGAACTGGTGCTGCTGTTCGATCCCTCCGGGCACCTGGCCAAGCTGCGCGCGCGGCCGGCGTACGGCGGCGGCGGTGGCTGAGAAGGCTCAGCCCAGTTCGATCAAGCCGTGCTTGAGCGCGTAGCGCACCAGCTCGGTCTGGTTCTGCAGGGCCAGCTTGGCCATCAGGTTGGCCTTGTGCGTGCTGACGGTCTTGACCGACAGGTTCAGCGCGGTGGCGATGTCGGTGACCGATTCGCCGGCGGCGAGGCGGCGCATCACCTCGAACTCGCGATGCGACAGCGACTCGTGCGGCGCTGCCGCCGCTCCCCCCGGCATGGCGCCGAGCGCCAGCTGCTCGGCCACTTCGGCGCTGATGTAGGCGCCGCCGCCGGCGATCTTGCGCAGCGCCTGCACCAGCTGGGCCGGCGCGCTTTCCTTGGTCAGGTAGCCGCTGGCGCCGGCCTTGATGGCGCGCACCGCATATTGCGTCTCCTGGTGCATGGACAGCACCAGGATGCGCAGCCGCGGCTTCTCGGCCTTGACCAGCTTGATCAACTCCATGCCGCTGCGCCCGGGCATCGACAAGTCCAGCACCAGCAGGTCGAAGTCGAGCTCGCGCACCCGCTGCATCACCTCGCCGCCGTCGGCGGCCTCGCCCACCACCTGCAGGTCGCCGGCCTCGCCGACGATGCGCTTGAGCCCCTCGCGCACGATCGCGTGGTCGTCGGCCAGGACGAGGCGGATCAC
Organism: Acidovorax sp.; assembly: GCA_036675905.1. Classification (GTDB taxonomy): domain Bacteria; phylum Pseudomonadota; class Gammaproteobacteria; order Burkholderiales; family Burkholderiaceae_C; genus Ramlibacter. Next base: position 24,574 of record JAKFEA010000213.1, read on the forward strand.
GCCTCCTCCCGCACCGGGATGCGCGCTTCCACCCGCGTGCCCTGCCCGGGCGTGCTGGCCACGGTCAGCTTGCCCTGCAGCAGGTGGGCGCGCTCGCGCAGTCCCACCAGCCCGAGCGACTGCGGCTTGCGCGGATCGGACACCTGGAAGCCCACGCCGTCGTCCTGCACGCTCAGCACCATCTCGCCGCCCTCGCGCGCCACGCACACCCGCACGCTGGCGGCGCGCGCATGCTTGCCGACGTTGAACAGCGACTCCTGCACGATGCGGAACACGGCGGTGGCGTAGGGCTCCTGCAGCTCCAGCTCGTCGTCGATGTCGAGGTCGCAGGGCACGCCGGTGCGCTGGGTGAAGTTCTGCACCAGCCACTCGATCGCGGGCGCCAGGCCCAGGTCGTCCAGAACCAATGGGCGCAGGTCGGCCGCGATGCGGCGGGTGGCGGCCACGCTCGAGTCGAGCATCGCCAGCATCTGCGACAGGCGGGCGGTGGTGCCGGCCGGGTCGACCTTGAGGTTGTCGCGCACCCAGATCGTGTCCATCTTCAGCGCGGTGAGCGACTGCGCCAGCTCGTCGTGCAGTTCGCGCGCGATGCGGGTCTTCTCCTGCTCGCGCACGCCGCTGGCCTCGGCGGCGAACGCGGCCAGCTCCTCGCGCGCGCGCAGCCGCTCGGTGATGTCGCGCAGGATGACGGTGTAGAGCTTGCCCTCGGAGGTCTCCAGCTGGGAGATCGCGGCCTCCATCGGGAACTCCTCGCCGTTCTTGCGCAGCCCCATGATCACGGTGCCGTCGCCCATGCGGCGCGAGGTCACGCCGGTCTGGCCGAAGCGCTGCACCGATTCCGCGTGGCCGGCGCGGTAGCGCCCCGGCATCAGCAGGCCCAAGGGGCGGCCGCGGATCTCGTCGACGCTCCAGCCGAAGATCTTTTCGGCGGCGCGGTTGTACAGGACGACGTTCTGTTGCGGATCCACGGACAGGATCGCGTCCATGGCCGAATCGAGCAGGCCCGCCAGGCGGGCGGCCACGACGTCGTCGCTTTGCAGGGTGACCGAGGAAGGCATCGAGGCTGAATTTACCAGCCTCGGCGGAAAGGGTCGCCGCAGGGCGCCGCGCCGTGCGCCCGGCGTCACTCCACGGCGCGGTCGAGCTCGGGCTTCGGGCTCCCGAGCAGCGCCGTCAACGCGCTGGACAGCAGGGTCGCCCCCCAGAACAGGAAGAAGCCGCCCGCATAGACGGCCTGGCGCGACCAGGCCAGCTCGCGGCCGGCCCATTGCAGCTCCAGCGGGTCGACGAGGGCGAACACCACCAGTTGCAGCACGCAGGCGGCGAGGAACGACGGCCAGCCGATCCGCATGAGCTTGCGCGCGTTCATGGCGGCGCTCAGGGTCGGGCGGTCGGGGTGGCGGCGTGGTTGCGCGCCTGGTGCGCGGGCATGTGGGCCCGCTCGCTGCCCGACTGCGCGTCGATCTGCACGCCACGCCGGGCGTTGTCGCCAGTCACCAGCGTGTCGGCGCCGCTGGCCGCGATCGCGGTGGTGATCACGCCGGCGACCACCACGAGGGCCGGGCCGGCGATCAGGCCCCACACCACCCCCTGCTTCCACCACGGCCTGGTGGGCGGCTGCGTCCTTGCGTCTTCGGGTTTCATGCGGGCTCCTTCAGCGGGGGACGAGGAAGACGGACTTCTCGCGCACCTGCGCGTCGCCGCCGCTGGCCTCGACCGTGAAATGGATGGGATGCGAGCCCGGTGCGGCCGATCCGTACGGGATCTGCACGCGCACGGCCACCCAGCGGGACTCGGCGGGGCCTATGGTCACCTCGTCGTCCGATGCGACCTCCAGCCCGGGCAGCCCGTCCGCGGCTATGCGGTAGCGCTGGGTCTCCTCGGTGGCGTTCATCAGCTGCAGGCGGTAGACGTTCTCCAGCTTGCCGCCGCCGACGATGCGCGAGAGCGCGGCGCGGTCACGCACCACGTCCACCTTCAGCGGCGTGCGCGTGGCCAGGTGGATGGCCAGCGCCAGGCACAGCGCCGCCAGGATCGTGGTGTAGACCAGCACCCGCGGGCGCAGGATGGTGCCCAGCACGTCGCGCCGGGCGCTCTTGCCGGCCAGCGCGTTCTGGGTGGTGAACCGGATCAGCCCGCGCGGATAGTTCATCTTGTCCATCACGCTGTCGCACACGTCCACGCAGGCCGCGCAGCTGATGCACTCGTACTGCAGGCCCTGGCGGATGTCGATGCCGGTCGGGCAGACCTGCACGCACAGCGTGCAGTCGACGCAGGAGCCCAACCCCTGGGCGGCGAAGTCGGCCTTGCGCCCGCGCGAGCCACGCGGCTCGCCGCGAGCCGCGTCGTAGCTGACGATCAGGGTGTCCTTGTCGAACATCGCGGCCTGGAAGCGCGCGTAGGGGCACATGTACTTGCACACCTGCTCGCGCAGGAAGCCGGCGTTGCCATAGGTCGCCAGCCCGTAGAACAGCACCCAGAAGACCTCCCAGGAGCCCATGCGCCCGTCCAGCATCTCCAGGCCCAGTTCGCGCACCGGCGTGAAGTAGCCGACGAAGGTGAAGCCGGTCCACAGCGCCAGCGAGATCCACAGGAAGTGCTTGAGCGACTTCTTGCGCAGCTTCTCGCCCGACAGGCCGCCGGCGTCCAGCTTCATGCGGCGCTGGCGGTCGCCTTCCACCTTGTGCTCGATCCACAGGAACATCTCGGTGTAGACCGTCTGCGGGCAGGCGAAGCCGCACCACAGCCGCCCGGCCACCGCGGTGAACAGGAACAGCGACAGCGCGCTGATCACCAGCAGCGCCGTGAGGTAGATGAAGTCCTGCGGGTACAGCACGTACCCGAACAGGTAGAAGCGCCGCGCCGCCAGGTCGAACAGCACCGCCTGGCGGGCGCCGGTTTCGGTGGCCCAGGACAGCCAGGGCAGCCCGTAGAACACCAGCTGCGTCAGCCACACGAACACCCAGCGCCAGCGGGCGAACAGGCCGGTGACCGACTTCGGGTAGATCTTCTTCTGCGCCTCGTACAGCGACTGCGCCTGCGGCGGCTCGCCGGATGGCGGGAGGGGCTGGATCGGAATGACTTTCTGGCTCATGGCGTGCGGCGATCGGGCAGGTTCACCCGACCACCGCATCGTGCCCCTGCCCCAGCCTTGAGGCCTTGCTTTAAGTCAAGGCTCGCGAGAAAACACCCGGACGCAGAAGACGCAAAAGCTTCGCAGAAGACGCAGAAAACTTCATTGGATTCTTCTGCGAATTCTGCGAACCCTTCTGCGCCTTCTGCGTTCCTGCTGTTTCCGGAACCCGACCCTCAATCAGGGCTTGGCCGGCGCGGGCTTGTTGGACAGGCCCCAGACGTAGGACGCCAGCACGTGGATCTGGGCGTCGGTCAGCTTGCCTTCCTGGGCGGGCATGGAGTTGGTCCTGCCCTGGGTGACGATGTTGACGATCGCCTGCTCGCCCCAGCCGTGCAGCCAGGTGTCGTCGGCCAGGTTGGGCGCGCCCAGGGCCGGGTTGCCCTTGCCGTCCATGCCATGGCAGGCGGCGCAGGCGGCGAACTTCGGCTTGCCCAGCTGGGCACGCAGCGAATCGTGCGGGCTGTTGGACAGCGAGAGAACGTAGTGCGCCACGTTCCTCACGTCCTCCGCGGTGCCCACGGCCGCGGCCATCGGGGGCATGGCGCCGTTGCGGCCGGCCTTGATGGTCTCGGCGATCTTCTCCGGCGACCCGCCATGCAGCCAGTCGGCGTCGGTCAGGTTCGGGAAGCCCTTGCTGCCGCGGGCGTCGGAGCCGTGGCACTGGGCGCAGTTGTTCATGAACAGCCGCTCGCCGATGCCCATGGCCTGCGCATCGCCGGCCACCTCCTCGGCCTTGCGCGAGGAGAACTGGGCGTACAGCGGCGCCAGCTGCTTGTTGGCGCGGTCCACTTCCTTCTCGTATTCGGCCTTGGAGCTCCAGCCCAGCTCGCCCTGGTAGCTGCCCAGTCCCGGGTAGGCCACCAGGTAGAGCAGCGAGAAGATCACCGTGATCACGAACAGCCACATCCACCAGCGCGGCATGGGGTTGTTCATCTCGGTCAAGTCCTCGTCCCAGACGTGGCCGGTGGTGTTGTCGGTGGTGGCGGCCACCTTCTTGCGGGCGGTCAGCCACAGCAGGACCAGGCAGCCGATGATGCCGGCCAGGGTGATGCCGGCCACGTAGACCGGCCAGAAGTTGCCCGTGAAGTCGCTCATGACGTCCTCGGCTTTAGTCGTTCTGGAAGGGAATGTCGGCCGCCTCGTCGAAGCGTCCGCGGTTGCGCCGGGCATAGGCCCAGATGGCGATGGCGATGAAGGTGGCGAACGAGGCCAGCGTGGCCGCGATGCGCAGGGTGGTGACGTCGAATTCCATATAGTCAGTAGAGGACAGAGCAATCGCTTCGCTCTTGGTCTGTCCCCAATGTCATTTCAATGCCAGTCCGAGAGATTGGAGATAGGCCACCAGCGCATCCATCTCCGTCTTGCCCTTGAGCTGGGCGGGCGCCTCGGCGATTTCCTGGTCGGTGTAGGGCACGCCCACGGCGCGCAGCGCCTTCAGGTGGGTGGCGATGCTGCCGGCGTCGGCAGCGTTCTTCTCCAGCCAGGGATAGGCCGGCATGTTGGACTCGGGCACCACGTCGCGCGGGTTGACCAGGTGGATGCGGTGCCACTCGTCGCTGTACTTGCCGCCCACGCGGTGCAGGTCGGGGCCGGTGCGCTTGCTGCCCCACTGGAAGGGGCGGTCGTAGACGAACTCGCCAGCCATCGAGTAGTGGCCGTAGCGCAGGGTCTCGGCGCGGAACGGCCGGATCATCTGCGAGTGGCAGTTGTAGCAACCCTCGCGGATGTAGACGTCGCGGCCGGCCAGCTGCAGCGCGGTATAGGGCTTGACGCCCTGCAGCGGCTCGGTGGTGGACTTCTGGAAGAACAGCGGGACGATCTCCACCAGGCCGCCGATGGCGACCACCAGCAGGATCAGCACGATCATCAGGAAGTTGCTGGTCTCGACCTTCTCGTGGCTGAAACCGGTTTTTTGCGTGTAGGCGTTGTCGCTCATGGGGGTCTCTTTCGTCAGGCCGCCTGCGGCGCCGGCACGTTGACGCGAACCGCGCGTCCGCCGGCCACGGTCATCCAGGTGTTCCAGGCCATAACCAGCATGCCGCCCAGGTAGAGCAGGCCGCCGAGCACGCGGATCACGTAGAAGGGATAGCTCGCCTTCACCGATTCGACGAAGGTGTAGGTCAGGGTGCCGTCGGTGTTGATGGCGCGCCACATCAGGCCCTGCATCACGCCGGCGATCCACATCGCGGCGATGTACAGCACCACGCCGATGGTGGCGATCCAGAAATGCAGCTCGATGGCCGGCACCGAGTACATCTTCTTCTGGCCGAACAGGCGCGGGATCAGGTAGTACAGCGAGCCCATGGTGATGAAGCCCACCCAGCCCAGCGCGCCGGCGTGCACGTGGCCGACGGTCCAGTCGGTGTAGTGCGAGAGCGCGTTGACGGTCTTGATCGACATCATCGGGCCCTCGAAGGTGCTCATGCCGTAGAAGGACAGCGACACGATCAGGAAGCGCAGCACCGGGTCGTCGCGCAACTTGTGCCAGGCACCCGACAGGGTCATCATGCCGTTGATCATCCCGCCCCAGCTGGGCGCCAGCAGGATCAGCGAGAACATCATGCCGACCGACTGGGTCCAGTCCGGCAGCGCGGTGTAGTGCAGGTGGTGCGGGCCCGCCCACATGTAGGTGAAGATCAGCGCCCAGAAGTGCACGATCGACAACCGGTAGCTGTAGACCGGGCGTTCGGCCTGCTTGGGGATGAAGTAGTACATCATCCCCAGGAACGCGGCGGTCAGGAAGAAGCCCACCGCGTTATGGCCGTACCACCACTGCACCATCGCGTCCTGCACGCCTGCGTAGGCCGAGTACGACTTCATCCAGCCGGCCGGGATGGCCGCGCTGTTCACGATGTGCAGCAGCGCCACCGCGATGATGTAGGCGCCGAAGAACCAGTTGGCCACGTAGATGTGGCGCACCTTGCGCATGCCGATGGTGCCGAAGAACACGATGGCGTAGGCCACCCACACCGCGGTGATCAGGATGTCGATCGGCCACTCCAGTTCCGCGTATTCCTTGGCCTGGGTGTAGCCCAGCGGCAGGCTGATCGCCGCCGCCACGATGACGGCCTGCCAGCCCCAGAACGTGAACGCGGCCAGCTTCGGCATGAACAGCGGCACGTGGCAGGTGCGCTGCACCACGTAGTAGCTGGTGGCGAACAGCGCGCAGCCGCCGAACGCGAAGATCACCGCGTTGGTGTGCAGCGGGCGCAGGCGCCCGTAGCTGAGCCAGGGAATGCCGAAATTCAGTTCCGGCCAGGCGAGCTGGGCCGCGATGAACACGCCGACCAGCATGCCCACCACGCCCCAGACGACCGCCATCAGCGAGAACTGCCGCACCACGGTGTCGCGGTACTGGGCAGGGGAGGATTGGACGTTCATCGGGGAATACACCTTGTCGTGACCCTTCGAGTGTCGTGGTCGAAAGGGCGCGCGCCGTTGATGAAAGTCAACGGGCCCGACTCTTCGACGCTGCGCGTCAGCCCTCGTCGAGGATGCGTTGCGCTTCGGCGTCGACCGATTCGAACTGCCCGCGCCAGACCGCCCATGCGAGCGCGCCCAGGATCAGCAGGCCGAGCACGACCGAGAGGGGGATGAGGAGGAAGAGGATGTCCACGGGGGCTAGGGGCTGTCTGGCTCCCTCCCCCTCTGGGGGAGGGCTGGGGTGGGGGCGCTCCCCGGGTTGGGGTGGGGGCGCTCCGGCCATGACAGGCGTGCGGCATTGGCCACCACCAGCAGCGAACTCGCCGCCATCCCCAGGCCAGCCAGCCAGGGCGGCATCCAGCCGAACAGGGCCAGTGGCACGCACACGGCGTTGTAGCTCGCCGCCCAGGCCAGGTTCTGCCGCACGATGCGGCGCGTGCGGCGAGCCAGCGCCAGCACCGCCGGAATGGCATCGACTTGCCCGCCCAGCACCACGAAATCGGACCGCGACTGGGCCAGCGGCGCGCCCTGCCCCATCGCGAACGACACGTCGGCACGCGCCAGCACCGGCCCGTCGTTCAGGCCGTCACCCACCATCGCCACCCGCCGCCCCCCGGCCTGCTGCGAGCGCACGCGCTCCAGCTTGTCTTCGGGCGACTGCCGCCCCCAGCTCCACTCGATGCCGGCGCGCTGGCCCAGCCGGCGCACCGCCCGGTTGCGATCGCCGGACAGCAGCTGCACGCGCAGGCCCCGCTCGAGCAGGCGCCCCACGGCCGACGCCGCATCGTCGCGCAGCGATTCGTCCAGGCTGAAGGTCGCCAGCCAGCCCCGCTCGTCGGCCAGGTGCGCTTCGGCCACGGCGCTGCGGCTGTCGGGCGCGCCGCACAGCACCGCCGAACCCAGGCGCAGTTGCTGCAAGGGCCGCCCCTCGCCCGCCGACGCGTTGCCCTGCAGCCCCTGCCCGGCGATCTCCTGCACGTCGCTGGCCGACCAGGGGCCGGGGCCGCTGGCCGCCGCCAGCGCGCGCGAAGCCGGATGCAGCGAGTGCTGCGCCAGTGCCGATGCGACCTGCAGCGCCTCCTCGGCGGGGAAGCTGGGACGGGTGCGCACCCCCATCACCGACATGCGGTCGCGCGTCAGCGTGCCCGTCTTGTCGAATACCACGGTGTTGATCGCGGCGGCGCTCTCCAGCGCCTCCAGCCGCCGCACCAGGATGCCGCGCCGGGCCAGCGCACCGGCGGCGGCCAGCGTGGCCGCCGGGGTGGCGAGCGAGAGCGCGCAGGGACAGGTGACGATCAGCACGGCCACCGCGATGCCCAACGCATGGCCGGGACCGGAAGGCCACCACGCAGCGGCGGCCGCTACCGCGGCGGCCAGCACCGCCAGCAGGAACGGCGCGGCGATCCGGTCGGCCAGGCGGGCCAGCCGCGGCTTGTCCACGGAAGCCCGCTCCATCAGCGCCACGATCCCGGCGTAGCGCGTGTCCTCGCCGACCTTGTCCACCTGCACCAGCAGCGCGGCCGCCAGGTTGTGGCTGCCCGCGATCACCGCGTCGCCCACGCGGCGCGGCAGAGGCTCGGATTCGCCGGTCAGCAGGGCCTCGTCGACGCGGCTGTCGCCTTCCAGCACCGTGCCATCGGCGGGAAAGGCTTCGCCGGGCAGCACGCGCACCACGTCGCCTGCCTGCAGCCGACGCACGGCCACGCGCTCGAACGAGCCGTCGGCCCGCCGCCGCTCCACGCTGGCGGGCAGCCGGCGCATCAGCGCCTCCAGCGATCCGGCCATGCGGTCGCGCAGCCGCTGCTCGAGCAGGCGCCCGGACAGCAGGAAGAACACGAACATGGTGACCGAGTCGTACCAGACCTCGCTGCCCAGCGGCCCGCCCGGGTCCACCGTGGCCACGCTGCTGGCGCCGAACGCGATCAGGATCCCCAGCGTCACCGGCACGTCCATGCCGATGCGCCCGTGTCGCAGGTCGCGCCAGGCCGAAGCGAAGAAGGGCTGGCAGGAGAACAGCAGCACCGGCACCGTCAGCATCCACGACGCCCAGCGCAGCAGCGCCTGGATGTCGGGCGTGATCTCGCCCGGCTGGGCGATGTACGCCGGCACCGCGTACATCATCACCTGCATCATGCAGAAGCCCGCCACCAGCCAGCGCCACAGCATGCGCCGGCGTTCGCGCTGGCGCGGCTGCGCCTGCAGTTCGTCGCCGGCCGGCAGGCCGCGATAGCCGGCCCGCTCCAGCGCGCGCCACCAGTCGGAGGGCTGGCTGCGCAGCGGCGACCAGACCACGCGCGCGGTCGCGGTGCTGCCGTTGACCTGCACCGAATCCACGCCCGGCAAGGCGCCGATCGCCTGCTCGATGGTCAGCGTGCAGGCGGCGCAGTACATGCCCTCGACGGCGATGTACGACTCCCACCGGCCCTCGCTGCCCGGCACGGGACGGCTGAATTCCTGCCACGCGCCCGGCTCGTCCAGCACCGGCACCCAGGCGTCCGGAGCGGCCGCGGCTATCGGCAGTGCGAGGGGTACGGACGGCATGCGGCAGAGGGTAGCCGCCGGCTGCCGCCACTCGCTTGACGTAAGTCAACCGGCCCGGCGCCATCGACGGGCGCAGCCCGACCGCGCGGCTTGATCCGACTCAGCGAGCGGCAGCGCAGCCTGCGCTACCCTGCCGGCTTGCAGGAGCCCGCCATGTACCAACGCATCCTCGTCGCCACCGACGATTCGCCCGTGTCGCGCAAGGCCGTCGAGTCCGCCATCGCGCTCGCTTCGCCGCTGCGGGCCGAACTGGTGGTGCTGCACGTCGTGCCGCGTTACCCCACCGACTTCTTCCAGGGCGCGGTCGCGCTGGAGCCGGAGGAAATCGCCCGGGTCGAGGGCGAGTGGGCCGGCAAGGGCCAGGCGGTGACCGACGCCGCCGTGCAGGCCGCGCTGGCTGCCGGGGTGCGCGCGCACGGCGTGGTCGCGCAATCGGATGCGGTCGCCGACGCCATCCTGGCAGCGGCGAAGAAGCACCACTGCGACCTGGTCGTGATGGCGTCGCACGGGCGGCGCGGGCTGCAGCGGCTGTTGCTCGGCAGCGAGACGCAGCACGTGCTCACGCGCGGCGAGCTGCCGGTGCTGGTGCTACGCTAGCCGGATCCCAATAGAGAACAAAGGAACCCCCACCCATGATGCGAATCGTCCTCGCCGCCGACGGCAGCAAGTACACCAAGAAGGCCCTGGCCTTCCTCGTCGCCCACGAGACCCTGGCCGGCCCCGCCGACGAGATCCTGGTGGTCAACGTGCAGCCCGCGATGCCGCCGCGCGTGCGCAGCATGGTCGGCTCGGCCGCGGTCCACAGCTACCAGGAGGAAGAGGCCGAGAAGGTGCTGGCGCCGATCCGCAAGTTCCTCGAGCGCAAGGGCCTGAGCTTCCGTTGCGAATGGAAGTCCGGCGAGCCGGCCTCGCAGATCATCGGCGCGGCCAAGCGCTTCGACGCGCACATGATCGTCATGGGCACCCACGGCTACGGCATGATCGGCCGCGCCGTCATGGGCAGCGTCGCCCAGCGCGTGCTGGTGGATTCGCAGGTGCCGGTGCTGCTGGTGAAGTAGCACCGCCGGCGCACCGGCCAGGGTTCGCCGGTTCGCCAGGTCCGTCGCAGCAGTCCGGCGCTCGACCAGGCTCAGGCCGCAGCGTCGGAATCCATCGCCGGCCCGGCCGCAATCCCGAAGAAGTCGAGCATGGCCGACGTGGCGCTCGGGCCGCCTGGATCGGTGTAGCTGCCCTTGCGGCTGCCACCGGACCAGGCGTGCTCTGCACCGTGCACCTGCCAGTGCTCGGCCACCGGCTTGCCGTCCCCATCGAAACGCACGCGCCGGGTCCAGCTGCGCCCACCCGGTTCTTTCCCCGTCTGCGTCTGAACGGATGCATCCATGGGTCCGGCGGCGGCAAACAGCCGCTCGCCATTGGCCGGATGAACCGTGGCGTCGGCATCCCCATGGAAAACGATCGTCGGCACCCCGGCCGGCGAGCTGCTCGGCCCCGCGCCTCCCGTCTTCATGGCTCGCAAGGCCGAGGGCAGGTCGCGCGCGGCACCGGCCGGCAGGCCGGAGTGCACGCCCACCGCAGAGAAGATGTCCGGGTAGGCTTGCCCCAGGATCGCGGCCATTGCGCCGCCTGCCGACAGGCCGGCCACGTAGACCCGCGCAGGATCGATCGAATGCCGGCCGACGACATCGCGGGTCATGCCCGCCAGGATGGCCGGTTCGCCTCGTCCACGCGCCTGGTGACTGTGCTTGAACCAGCTCCAGCACCGCTGGGGGTTCGCCTTGGTCGACTGTTCGGGGTACAGCACGAAGAAGCCGTGCCGGCGTGCGGCGTCGTTCATGGCCGTGCCCGCCGCGAAATCGTCCGGGTCCTGGGTACACCCGTGCAGCATCACCACCAGCGGCATCGGCCGCTCCCCCGCACCCGGAGGAACATAGAGCTTGTAGTCGCGCGCGGCAGCGCCCGCGCCGAAGCGGCCGCCGACGAACGCTTCGGGGGTGCTGCCGGCACCGTCGGGCTGCGGGTCTGCCAATGGGGCCGGCGTCCGCCAGTCCTCCACCGCGCCGCCGGGCGCATCCGGAACGAATCTGGATTCCACGTCGATGGCGTCCGGGCTGTCTCGACCTGCCGGCAGTGACAGCGCGGATTGGATGGCGGCCGTGGCGGCCTCGAGGTTTCCAGCCCGCGTGAGCCGGGTAGCGTCCTGCATCAGGCGCTCGAAGTCATTGTTCATGTTGTTCGGGTTGCAAGCTGCGGGCCGACAGCAGCCCGTTCACGGCAGATTGCCCCGGCGCGCCCGTATGCAAGGGCGGATGCCTTCTGTTGCTCGCCCATCCATTCAGTCGCGAGCTTCAGTGCTGCAGCGGCACCGACAGCGACAGCGCTGCGCCCCACCCCGGCTGCCATCCATCCTGCAGCGACAGGCCCACCGACAGGTTGACGCGGTGCGCCAGCGGCAGTTGCGCGGCCAGCTTGAGGGCCGATTCCGGCTCCGCGGCATCCCAGGCCAGCGACCGCATGTAGCTCAGGCCGGCACTGATCCCGCTTCCGAGTTGCCACCGCGTGGCGGCACGCCAGGCCGCACGCGCCTCGTTGCCGCCGCCGACGGGGCTGAATCCGCGCTCGGAGCTGTCCCAGCCCAGGCTCCAGTGTCCGGCCTCGCCGCCTTGCACCAGGCCCATCGCCCAGCGCAGGCCCGAGTCCTGCGGGCTGGCGGATTGCGCCACGCTGGCGTGCAGGGTCGCCCCGCCGGCGGACTGCACCAGTTCCAGGCCGTGCGCGATGCGTGACTCCATCCACTCGGAGCGGGCCTCCGCCGTCAGCCCTTGCAGCAGGCCGACGCGCCACGCGGCCGCCGCCCACGCCCCCGGCTGGTCGCGCAGGCGGCCCAGTTCCACCTCGTAGTCGGAGGCGCCCGCCTGCAGCGTCTCGGGGCCGCGCACCGGCGGCTCGATCGACAGCGAGCCGGGCAACAGCAGCGTGCGCGTGTCCTGCACCGCAACGCCGGCGACGTCGCGCAGCTGCATCGGCTGTGGGATCGCGAATCCAGGTTCTCCGGAGCGGGCCGGGGCCGTGAATCCGGGGAGTGCGAAACCGATGTCGGCGCCCGGTGGCGGCGCGCGCAGCGCCAGTGGCCGGCCGAAGCGCAGGCCGGTCAGCGCCACCGGCTGGCTCCAGCCGCCGCCGCTGGCGTGGGTTTCGCCCAGCACCAGCGTCTTCCAGGGGCCGGGCAGCTGCGCCTGCCAGTTCGCGTCCAGTCGTTGCAGCGGCGCCTGCGCGGCCGGGTCTATGCGCAGGCCGCCGCGCAGCGTGCCACGGCCGGTCTCCAGCGCGCCATCCAGCTGGCCGGCGCCGGGCTGGCCTGTTTCGGCCGCCAGCGGCTCGTACTGGATCCGCACGCCCGGCACCGGCCGCATCACGGCGCCGGACGGCGCCACGGGCGCAAGCGGCAGCGCGTCCTGGGCACTCGCGCACGGCAGCAGCAGCGACGCGGCGATCGCCGCAAGCCACTGGGGTGGACGGGGGGCGCAGGGGATGCGGGACATCGAAGGTTCCAGGCGCCTGCGATGCTAGCGGGCGGACCGGCCGTCGTCCTTCGATGCGACCCGCCGGCGGCGCAAGGGCATTCGAAGCCGTGAAGGATGTCGCAGGCGCGTGCCGGCCCGGCCCCCTGCTCCCCTTCGTTGCGCGGGATCAAGGGAGGGGGTGCCCTCACGGCGGGCCCCGCCGAGCCAGGGCGGTACGATAGTCCGGCATGACACTTTTCCGCAAGCTGCAGGAGAACCTGCGCGGGGCCGTCGCCTTCGTGCTGCTCGCCATCAACACGGTGTTCTGGTGCCTGCTGCTGTTCGCGCTGGCGCTGGTCAAGCTGGCCCTGCCCTTCGAGCCGGTGCGCCACCGCCTCGACCGGCTGCTCAATGCCGTGGCCACCGCCTGGATCGCCTGCAACACCGGCTGGATGCGGCTGACGCAGCCCACGCGATGGGACGTGGAAGGCGCCGCAGCGCTGGCGCCCGGCGGCTGGTACCTGGTGAACAGCAACCACCAGTCGTGGGTCGACATCTTCGTGCTGCAGCGGGTGCTGAGCCGGCGCATCCCGCTGCTGAAGTTCTTCCTCAAGCAGGAGTTGATCTACGTGCCGGTGATCGGGCTGGCCTGGTGGGCGCTGGACTTCCCGTTCATGAAGCGCCACGGCAAGGCCGCCTTGCGGGCCAACCCCGACCTGCGCCGGCAGGACACCGAAACCACCCGCCGCGCCTGCGAGAAGTTCGCCCGCACGCCCACCAGCGTCACCAACTTCGCCGAGGGCACGCGCTTCACCGCCGCCAAGCACCGCGGCCAGTCGTCGCCGTACCGGCACCTGCTCAAGCCCAAGGCCGGCGCGCTGGCCTTCGCCATGGGCGCGCTCGGCACGCGATTCCGCAGCCTGGTCGACGCGACCATCGTCTACCCGGGCGGCGCGCCGACGTTCTGGGACTTCCTGTGCGGGCGCGTGCCCGAAATCAAGGTGCGCATCCGCGAGTTGCCGATCCCCGAGGTGTTCTGCGGCGGCGACTACGAGAGCGATCACGCCATCCGCGCCTCGTTCCACCAGTGGCTGGACCAGCTCTGGCGCGACAAGGACCGGCAGATCGGGGAGATGCTGGGGAAGACGGGCTCAGCCTAGTCGGCGCCGCCGGCGCTACTGCGTCGTTTCCCGCGATCCAAGCAGCGGCAGCCGGCGGTGCACCCAGGCGAGCCGCTCCATCGACTCGCGCGTGAGTGCCTCGGGGACCTCGGCCCCGAGCTTCACCAGCCACCCGCCTGCCGGGGTTGGCCAAGCGAGGCCCTGGAAGTCCGGCTCGGTTGCGGGATCGGGAATGCCCAGGAAGGCGCAAGTCCGCCCCGACCAGTAGTTCCACCAGCCTCCCGCCTCTGGCTGCAAGGGATTCCGTGCCGCCGCGAACTGCAGGCGCGGGAGCGTCACGCCCGCAGGCGTGAGCGGCGCGAGCCCGTGCACGTCACGCGCGCCGTTCTGCAGCACGCGCTGCCACGTTTCGATCGCGCGCGGCGACCAGCGCGAGGAGCAGGCGTCCAGCGCATCGCCGACGCGGCAGAGGACGCGCTCCACTTGCGCGGTCCCGTCGGCCACGAAACCGACGCCAATGGCCATGCAAGCGGGGCTGCCGGGCAGCGCACTGCCATTGAGGACAAGATGCCGATGGTCACCTGCATGGACCGCATCCGGAGTCAACGGATAGGCCGTTTCGCCGCGCAGGGCGAACCAGCGACGGCGGGTGGCGCAGCGCGTCCTGAAGTAGGCGAGCCGATTCGTGACCGACACTTCGGGCGCCTGCTCCCGGTAGGGGATGGCCACATGCAGGCGGTCGCCCGGGAACAACTCCTCGAGCGCCCGCGTCGCGGCTTCGAGCCGATCGGGCAAGCCCGGCTGGGCCGCATCGACGGTGAACGTCAGCAGTGCGTCGACCATGATGGGGCGCGATTGTGGCAAAGGCCGCCACAGGGATCCGCGCGAGCACTGCCTCCGCGACGGTCGACCGGTAGCCGCCGTGGATGCACCGGCACGTGCCGGCGCGCCGTTCGGACTACTTGCCCAGGTTGTCGCCCGATCGGTCAGCAGTGGGCCTGTCCGCGCGACCCGTGTCCCGCGGTCGCGCCGAATCGCTCGCCATGGCGCGATCCGGGTTGGCGGCGGCCGGCGACCAGCCGGCGCGCGCGGTGCCGGCGCGATCCTTGCGCCAACCGTCGGCAGACGCAGTGCTGGCCCCTTCGTCCGAGTGCACGCCGACCCCGGCCTGGTACACCATCTTGCCGCCCAGCCAGCCCGACACCAGTAGCATCGCGATGGCGACCAGCGACAGCAACAGCGGCGTGGCCCCGGTGGCCGCATCGGCCCAGCGCAGCCAGGCATTGACGATGTAGAGGACCACGATCGCGAGGTTCAGGCCCATGTGCGTGAGCGCGGTGGAGAACACCGGCTTGTCGCGCAGCGACATGAGATCGATCAGTCCCGGGATGGCAGCAGCAAGCGCCCCCAGGATGCCGCCGACCATGGCGTAGAACGACGCGATTTCCCAGCTGCCCGGCGCGTCGGACCGCAAGGCCACGAAGTCGCAGACGAGCGAGAAGACCCACAAGCCAATCGGGATGGTCACCAGCATGGGGTGGATAGGGTGGCCGGCTATCTGAGCAGGTGTGCGCATGGCTGTGACCTTTCAATCCAGTCGACTGTGAAGCCAACGCTGCACTGCTGCTGTAGGACATCTCTTGGATTTCGAAAGCGCCCTGTCCTGCATCGCATTCTCCCGTTGATCAATCCTGATCGGGCGGCTGAAATCCTTTCCGGATCGGGTGGTCTCCCTCAGCCCCCGTGGGCAACGGGGCGGACTAGGATTTCTTTCTTTTGCCCAGGGAGAAGAACACATGCCACGCCCCCAGCCGACTTCCACCAGCGCCAACTGGTTCTGCACACGCCGGCGGATGGTCCGCATCGGGGGTGCAACGCTCGTCGCGACCAGCGTCCTCGGGAGCGTGGGTTGCGCCGCCGTTTCCAAACTGGGAGGTCCGGCCTTTCCGCGTGCCGAACCCGGTCCGGTGAGTCCGCAGACGGTTGCCGGCGTGCCGGTCGGAACGCTCAATGGCGGCGCCAAGCCGATCTTTGTCGCGCCCGCGGGCAATCTCGATCCGGTCGCCCACTCGGTTGCCGATACTCTCTTCTGGGGCGAACAGATGATGGAGCACGCGGGTTTCTTCGTCATGATGATGCCCGGGGCGGAACTGGCAGGACCGCGTGGCGAAGCCGAGCGGCTCCAGCGGCAGTTCGCGGATCACCTCGCCAAGCTGCGGACCAGCCGCCTAGACCGTGGGAGCTACGTTGCATTCAACAACTCCACGCTCAGCCTCGCCAACGCAGTCGTCGACTACAAGCACCGCATGCAGGAGGCACAGGCCAGCGGCCGCATGCGTTCGCTGGCCTGGCCCAGCTTTTTCGACCACACCGCCAAGGAGGGCGTCCGCTTTGCCAGCCGGCTCAAGCAACTCAATGGCGGCAACGCCAGCTACGACCGGCGGGAAGTGGTGCCCTTCTGGGCCGACAAGATGGAGGAGCACTCGCTGTTCATCGCCCACCTGCTCGACCCGGACGAGAAGGTGCTGATCGAAGCATCGCAGGCCAGCGCCAAGGCCTTCGGCAAGCTGGAGGCTTCGCCGCCTGCCTCCAAGGACCCGGCCCTCGCCGCAGCGCAGACGATCATCGACTTCAAGACGGCGGCGGAAAAGGGCATCCTCTCCGGCGAGATCAAGAGCATCATCCACCCCGCACTCGCCGACCACGTCCGGCGGGAAGCGGTCAGGTTCAAGGATGAACTGATGCGGGCCGGCTGAGGACGAGGATGCGGGCGTGATCCCACGCCCGAGGACGATGAACCCGCCAGCAACCGCTTCGTTCATCGACGTCGTTCTGGGTTTGGCGACGGCACCCGCCGGGCAGGATCCGGGCAATCGTTTCTCGCTCGAGGGCCTGACGCTGCGTCCCGGCAGCGACGGCACGCTCGAGTTCGGGATCGAAAAAATCGAGGCGGCATCGCTGCGCGTTTCATCCGGGCCACTCATGCTGGAGCTCGGCCACTTTGCCTTGCACAAGCTGGTGGCGGTCGTGCGCAGCGATGGAGGCAAGCCGCGCCTGAGCGCCTTGGACGCGAACAGCGCCGAATTCTCAGGTGTGAAGGTGCATGGTCCCTTGGTCATCCCGCGGGTGGCTTCTGGCGGCAGCGCCGCAGGCCAGGGAGCCGACACTTCCTGGAGGTTGGTCCCGCTTGCCGCTGCGGAAGGTACGATCCGCGCAGAGATCGTCGATGCGCACCTGCTGTTCGACGCGGATGTGACGGTGCCGATACGCCAGGGGCGGATCGACCTCGATGACGCGACCGTCGAACATGTCGGCCCGGATTCGCGCATGGGCGCCAGCCGGCTCGGCCTGTATGTCGATGCTCCCAACGGGCGCAGCTATCTCTACCAGTTCCCGTCCGCGCCGGTGGTCGGCGTGCAGTACGAACGGCGCGGCGCTTTGCTGGGGCCGTTCGTCACCGACCGCGGCCATCTGCGGCTGCAGGAATTTGGTGAGTGGCTGCTGCGACAGCATCCAAGCGAAGAGGCCCTGGGCTTCACCGAACAAGCGCGCCTGCTGTTGGCCCGCACTGCGGTTTCCGGCCACGTGCAACTCGGTGATGGAAGCTTCGTCGCGCCCGGCCTGCAAGCCGACCTGGCCGGACGCGCCGATGGCCGCAACGTGCTCCGTCTTCACTCGGAAGCCGTCGGCCGCGGGCTCACGCTCGAGATGGCTTCACTGTCGATTCGCAACGCGATACTGAACTGGGGAGGCACGCAAATGGGTTGCGATGAGATGGCGGGGGCGCTCACGCTCCGGCTTTTCCTGGATGGCGCGCAGTTGCGCTTCGCGCTCGACCTCGCGGACATGAAGATCACGGGCCTGAGCCTGCGTTCGCAGCGCCCTGCTGCTACGTAACGGGCGCTTTTGGCCGCAAGCAGTCAGGCTATAGGGCGCTGCGCAACGGCTGCGGAAGGTGCTTGAGCCAGCTTGTGATCTATCTCATGCTCAGCGTGAGCAGACGTCTCAATTGTCCCGCAGGGGAAGTCTTCGCGGGCAAACCAGTTCAGGTACTGCCCGGATAAGGCGGCAGCAAAGACGATGACCGCTCGTGCCGACAGGTCGTCACCCAACCTGGCAATACGCCTTGGCAACGATCTGCCAGCGCCCCTCGAACTGGATGAGCGAGAGGTAGTCCGTGAAGACCGTGGGCGGCAGCATGCACGTGACCTTCACGATGGCGTTGACCGGCCCGACCTGGTCAATCATCAGAATCCTGTCGTCGCGCGGCGCATCCGTTGACGCAGGCGACGGCCGCGAAGCAACACGTCGGAACCATTCCGGGACGGGCAGCGCCGCGAGGCCGCCCTGACCTTCACCTGCAGACGCGCAGCAGATCGCGCGAGGGCGGACAAGCTTCCAGGAGCGGGCGCTTCGTGGCCCAGTCCCTTTGCTTTTCGCGTTCTGGTTGAGGCCCCCTGGGAGCGACGACGGCCCGCCGCGGGGCATCCGCCTCAACGACGGAGTACCACCTCGTCAGACAAACTTGACAAATCATACAAAGCAACCTAAGGTACTCCCAGCGAACAGGAGTCAGCCCATGCTCGTCTGGTTGGATAACCCCGATGAACTTGTCGAATTCGCGACACGCTACCAGGAATACGCGCGAACCTTCGATCGCTTCGAAGCGTTGCGTCGGCTTTCCGAGCCGCATCACCTCTCCCCGCCCGTGCACGGCGGGCCTCCAATAGTCGATCTCCTGAAGGCGGCGCTGAAGCGCAAGGCCCGGATCGTCCCCTGGTCGCAGCTCGGCCTTCAGAACTTTTTCTCCCGCAGAGGCCGTCACAACTCGCGCGCGCGCAATGCCTTGTACGAGCTACTTCGATTCAACTACTTCCTGCCGGCGTCGGCCGCGAACATCGCCCTGGTCTGACGCTCTGGCAAATTCATCCATGATTTTTTCCAAATCCTCCTCCAAGACAAAACCTTCACCTGCGAACGAGCCCACAATGCTCCTGGCAGTCACTCCATCCATGCTGCGCGACTTCGGCGTCAACGAGCACCAGCTTGCGAGCTTCGGCAG
>JAKFEA010000214.1:0-1501 GCA_036675905.1 Acidovorax sp.
GTCGGCCGGGCGCGCCATCGTCGGCCTGCTGGCGCCGCCGACCCGGCGCGCGGAGTTCTATGGCCTGTGGGGCCAGGCGGTGAAGCTGTCGTCGATCCTCGGGCCGATGACCTACGGCCTGACTAGCTGGCTGAGCGCCGGCGACCACCGCCTGGCGATGCTGATCACCGGCAGCTACTTCGCGCTCGGCCTGCTGATCCTCGCCAGCGTCAACCTCAAGCGCGGCCGCAGGGCGGCGCTGGCCGAGCTGTAGTAGGTTGGTGAGAAACCTGGGCGAGGCAGCCGAGACAAGGCAACCCAGGTAGTTTCTCAACGGCCTGCCAGGCGGCCCCGCGCACACTACGGGATGGGTGGCGGTGTAGCAGCGGGGGCGACGCCCAGTCCCATGCCCGCGAACAGCTATTCCACCCGCAAGGCCGCCAGCGCCGCGCGCAGCCGCTCGGGGATCGGCACCGGGCGGTTGCTCTGCCGGTCGACGAACACATGCACGAAACGCCCGGCCGCGCAGGCCTGCTCCTCGCCCTGCTTGAACACCGCCAGCTCGTACTGCACCGAGCTGTTGCCCAGCTTGCCGACCCGCAGGCCGATCTCGATGCGCTCGGGGAAGGCGATGGAGGCGAAGTAGTCGCAGCTGGAACTGACGACGAAGCCGACCACCGCGCCCTGGTGGATATCCAGGCCGCCGACCTCGATCAGGTAGGCGTTCACCGCGCTGTCGAAGTAGCTGTAGTAGGTGACGTTGTTGACGTGGCCGTAGAGGTCGTTGTCGTGCCAACGGGTGCTGATCGGCTGGAAGTGCGGGTAGTCGCTGCGCAGGTGCTGGGGTGGGGTCATTTATGGTCCTTGTTGGTCGTTGTCGGGTCAGTAGCCAAAAGCTTCGCGGCCAAGGCGGATCGCCGCCCGGCCGCTCCCACAGGTATGGTGTGACTTGTGTGGGAGCGGCCTTGGCCGCGAAAGTGCGTCGCCGCGCCTCGCACCTCAATAGGCCGACTGGTAGATCGCCAGGGCGTGGGCCTCGGTCATCTCGCGCGGGTTGTTCACCAGCAGGCGCTGCTGCTGCATGGCCTCGGCCGCCAACCGGGCGAGCATCGCCTGCGGCACCCCGGCGTCGCGCAGGCGGGTGGGCAGGCCGCTGCGCTCGCTGAAGTCGGCCAGCGCGCCGATCAGCTGCTCGGTCTGCTCCATGGCGCTGCCGGGGCGCAGCTTGGCGCCCAGCACCAGCGGCGCCAGCTCGGCATACAGCGGCGCGGCCACCGCGGCATTGAAGCCGAGCACATGGGGCAGCACCAGGGCGTTGCTCAGGCCGTGGGGAATGTGGAAGTGCCCGCCGAGCGGATAGGCCAGCGCATGCACCGCGGCCACCGGCGCGTTGGCGAATGCCTGGCCGGCCAGGCAGGCGCCGAGCAGCATGGCCTGGCGCGCCTCGCGGTTGCCGCCGTTGTGCACCGCCTGGTCGAGGTTGGCGGCGAGCAGGCGCAGCGCCTCGCGGGCCAGCAGGTCG
>JAKFEA010000215.1:0-43314 GCA_036675905.1 Acidovorax sp.
CTCGCTCTCGACGTTGAAGCAGCCGATGCCGGCCTCCAGCGCGCGCGCCATCTCCACCCGGGTCTTGCCGACGCCGGAGAAGATCACGTCGGCGGCCTGGCCGCCCGCGGCCAGCACCCGCTCGAGCTCGCCGCCCGAAACGATGTCGAAGCCGCAACCCGCCTGCGCGAACACCTGCAGCACGCCGAGCGACGAATTGGCCTTCATGGCGTAGCAGATCTTCGATCGGCGGCCGGCGAAGCCGCGCTGGTAGGCGGCCAATGCGGAAAGCATCGCGGCCTTCGAGTACACGAACAGCGGGGTGCCGTAGCGGCGCGCGAGGTCGGCGACCGGCAGGTCCTCGGCGTGCAGTTCGCCTTGCCGCCAGGCGAAGAAGGGATGGCCCGGAGTGGTGCTCATGGCTATCGCACCGGAGCGGCAGTGCCGGTCCCGAACCCGCCAGGCCGGGCCTGGGAGGCGCCGGGGGTTGGCGCCGGGGCCGGCGCAGTGGGCGGCCCGCCGGGCGTCAGCACCTGCGGCAGCGTGGCGCGGTTGGCGGCAGCCGGTTCGGTGGGGAGATAGAGCGGCCCGCGCTGGCCGCAGCCCGCCAGCACGAGCACCGCGCCGGCCGCGCAGAGCCAGCTTGCGCGCGACCCGCCCCATGAAATTCGCTGCAGATTCGACATCGCAAAATTGTAATGACCGGCCCAGAGCACCCGGACCGGCCAAGGCGGCGCCGCGCCGCCTAGTTGCGGAACAGGTCGAGGATGCTGCGGCGCTCCTCGGTCGCGCCGCGGTTCGGCGGCAGGCCGTCGGCGTTGAGCAGGCTCTTGTCGCCGGGCACCCAGGGCGTGCCTTCCCCCGAACTGCCCCGCGGCGCCGCGCCGCCGATCGGGATCGGCTCACCCGGCGCGGTGGCCGGCAGCCCCAGGCTGCTGACGCCGGCACCTCGCGCGTACTCCTCGTAGTACCACTCGCCGCCCACGTTCACGACGCCGGGCGGCGCCGTGAGCACGGTTTCCGGCACGCCCTTGAGTGCGGTTTCCATGAAGTTGATCCACACGGGGAGGCTGAGGCTGCCGCCGGTTTCGCGGTCGCCCAACGGTCGCGGGTTGTCGTATCCCATCCAGACCACGGCCACGACCGATGGGTGGAAGCCGTTGAACCAGGTGTCGATGGAGTCGTTGGTCGTGCCGGTCTTGCCGTACAGGTCGGGGCGCTTGAGTTCCCGCTGCGCGCGCGCCGCGGTGCCGACGTGCGTGATCTCCTGCAGCAGGCGGTCCATGACGAAGGCATTGCGCGCGTCGATCGCGCGCATGGCCTCGGTGGGCAGCGGCGGCTGGGTCTCCACCAGCACCTTGCCGCGGTGGTCGGTGACCTTGCTGATCAGCCACGGATTGACGCGGTAGCCGCCATTGGCGAAGACGGCGTAGCCCACCGCCATCTGCATGGGCGTGACCGAGCCGGCGCCCAGCGCCATGGTCAGGTAGGGCGGGTGCTTGTCGGCGTCGAAGCCGAAGCGCGTGACCCAGTCCTGCGCGTTCTGCGTGCCCACCGCCTGCAGGATGCGGATGGACACCATGTTCTTGGACTTGGCCAGCCCGGTGTGCAGCGGCATCGGGCCCTCGAACTTGCCGTCGTAGTTCTTCGGCTCCCAGGGCTGGCCGCCGGTGACGCCGGCATCGAAGAACAGCGGCGCGTCGTTGACGATGGTGGTGGGCGTGAAGCCCTTCTCCAGCGCCGCCGAATAGATGAAGGGCTTGAACCCCGAGCCCGGCTGGCGCCAGGCCTGGGTGGCGTGGTTGAACTTGTTCTTGTGGAAATCGAAGCCGCCCACCATGGCCAGGATGGCGCCGTCCTTCGGGTTGAGCGCGACGAAGGCGCCTTCCACCTCCGGCAGCTGGGTGATCTCCCAGGCGTTCTTCGGCGTCCTGGCCACGCGGATCACGGCGCCCGGGCGGATCCTGATCTTGGGCGGCGCCTTGTCGGACAGGCCCGACTGGGCCGGCCGCAGCCCGTCGCCGGTGATCTCGAAAGGGTCGCCGATGGCGCGCACGGCCACCACTTTCTTCGGCCCGGCTTCCAGCACCACGGCCGCCATCACGTCGCCGTTGTCCGGGTGCTCGGACAACACGTCGTCGATGGCTTCCTCCCGGTCCTTGGGGTCGCGCGGCAGGTCGATGAACTCCTCGGGGCCGCGGTAGTACTGGCGGCGCTCGTAGTCCATGATGCCCTTGCGCAGGGCCCGGTACGCCGTCTCCTGCTGGCCGGACTTCACCGTGGTGAACACGTTCAGGCCGCGGGTGTAGGTGTCGGCGCCGTACTGCGCGAACACCAGCTGGCGGGCCGTCTCGGCCACCCAGGCGGCATAGGTCGCCGCCTCGGCGCCGCCGGTGCGCAGCTTCAACTCCTGGCGCCGGGCCGCGTCGGCCTGGGCGGCGGTGATGAAGCCGTTCTCCTCCATCCGCTCGATGATGTACTGCTGGCGCACCCGGGCCCGCTTGGGGTTGCTGATCGGGTTGTTGGCCGAGGGCGCCTGCGGCAGGCCGGCCAGCATCGCCGCCTCGGCGACGGTCAGGTCCTTCATCGGCTTGCCGTAGTAGATCTCCGAGGCGGCCGCGAACCCGTAGGCGCGGTTGCCCAGGTAGATCTGGTTCATGTAGATCTCCAGGATCTGGTCCTTGCTCAGCAGGTGCTCGAGCTTGAAGGTCAGCAGCACCTCGTACAGCTTGCGGGTGAAGGTCTTCTCGGAGGACAGGTAGACGTTGCGGGCCACCTGCATGGTGATGGTGGAGGCGCCCTGGCTCTTGACCCGGCCGAGGTTGGCGATCGCCGCGCGCAGCAGGCCGCGGTAGTCGACGCCGTTGTGCGAATAGAAGCGGGCGTCCTCGATCGCCAGCACGGCGTTCTTCATCACGGCCGGAATCTCGGCGATGGGGGTCAGGTTGCGCCGCTCCTCGCCGAATTCGCCCAGCAGGACGCCGTCGGCGGAATACACGCGCATCGGCAGCTTGGGCCGGTAGTCGGACAACTCGGAGATGTCAGGCAGGTTGGGGTAAGCCACGGCCAGTGCCACGCCCACGGTGATCACCAGCGACAGCGCGCCGGCCGCGCCCAGGCCAAGCGCCCACAGCCCCAGCCTCAGCAGGTGAGCCGTCCAGCCGGACGGGGACTTGGGGCGCGGTCGGGACGCCTTGCGTTCGTCCTTGGAATCGTTGGGCATAGAGCGGGCAGAGGTGGGGTGCGCGGAGTATAGGAAGGCGCTACGGAACGTCTTGTCGGGCTTGGGTCCGGGTGGCAGGCCGCCTTTGCGGGCTGCGAAGCCCCATCTGCCGTCCAGCTGGGCATGAGGTCTCGGCTGCGTCGGATTTTGGCAACGCTCGCCGATGGGCTGGCCGGGAAAATCCTTTGGGTGACAAGGATGTTACTGCTAGCATTGAAGTGGAATCTTAAGTTTTTTACGCCTTGAGATGGGCGGATCAGGAGACTGAGTTGATCGCTCTGGGATCGTTGTTCAGCCGGGGGCCGGCGCCGCTGCTGGGCCTGGACATCAGCTCATCGAGCGTGAAGCTGGTGGAGCTCGGCCGCGACAAGGCGGGCACGCTCGTGCTGGAGCGCTGCGCCATGGAGCCGCTGGAGCGCGGCTGGATCAGCGACGGCAACGTCGAGAAGTTCGACGAAGTCGCCGAGGCCATGCGCCGGCTGATCAAGAAGAGCGGCACCAGAACCCGCAACGTGGCCATGGCGCTGCCGCCTTCGGCCGTGATCACCAAGAAGATCATCCTGCCCGGCGGCATGACCGAGCAGGAACTGGAGGTCCAGGTCGAGACCGAGGCCAACCAGTACATCCCCTTCTCGCTCGACGAAGTGAGCCTGGACTTCTGCGTGGTCGGGCCGAGCCCCACCTCCGCCGGCGACATCGAGGTGCTGATTGCCGCCTCGCGCAAGGAAAAGGTGCAGGACCGACAGGGCCTGGCCGAGGCGGCCGGGCTCAAGCCGGTGATCATCGACGTCGAGTCCTATTCCTCCCGGCTGGCGGCCGGCCGCCTGATTCAGGCGCTGCCCAACGGGGGCGCGGACACCCTGGTGGCGCTGTTCGAGGTCGGCGCGTTCACCACCAGCATGCAGGTGATCCGCAACGACGAGGTGCTGTACGACCGCGACCAGGCCTTCGGCGGCGCCCAGCTCACCCAGCTGATCGTGCGCCAGTACGGCTTCTCGCCCGAGGAGGCCGAGGCCAAGAAGCGCAATGGCGACCTGCCCGACGACTACGAGTCCGCGGTGCTGCGGCCCTTCGTCGACAGCATGGCCCAGGAAGTGGCGCGCGCGCTGCAGTTCTTCTTCACCAGCACGCCGCACAACAAGATCGACCAGATCATGATCGCCGGCGGCTCGGCGGCGCTTCCGGGGCTCAACGAAGCCGTCACCGCGCAGACCTCCTTCGCCTGCGCGCTGGCCAATCCGTTCGAAGGCATGCACATCGGCGAAGGCGTTCGCGAGAAGAGGATGCGGCGCGAGGCGCCGTCGTACCTGACTTCCTGCGGCCTGGCCATGCGGAGGTTCCTGCAGTGATCCTGATCAACCTGCTGCCGCACCGCGAGGCGGCACGCAAGCGCAAGCGCGAGGCGTTCTTCGCCTCGCTGGTCGTGGCCGGCCTGTTCGGCGGCCTGATCGCCGGGGGCGTCTTCGTGTGGTACCAGGCGCAGATCTCCAACCAGCAGGACAAGAACATGGTCCTGCAGAACGAGATCAGGAAGCTGGAGGGCGAGATCAAGGAGATCTCCACCCTGCAGCAGGAGATCGCGGCGCTGCGGGCCCGCCAGCAGGCGGTGGAAGACCTGCAGGCCGACCGCAACATGCCGGTGCACCTGCTCAACGAGCTGGTCGGACAGCTGCCCGACGGCGTCTACATCAGCAGCGTCAAGCAGGCCGACCAGGTGGTCGCCATCACCGGCGTGGCCCAGTCGAACGAGCGCGTCTCCGAGCTGCTGCGCAACCTGGCCAACAACAGCCCCTACCTGACCAAGCCCGAGCTGGTCGAGATCGTCGCCGGCAGCGTGGCGCTGGGCCCGCGCGACCAGCGCCGCGTCGCCAACTTCAACATGCGCGTGCGCCTGCTGCGCTCCAGCGAGGTGCAGAAGGCGGCCGCAGCCGCCTCCGCCGCCTCGGCGCCCGCGCCCAAGTCCTGATCCGCATGGCTACCGTCGCTGTCCCCAAGATCGACCTGGCTGCGTTGCAGCACAAGGTCACCGCGCAGTTCCGCGGGCTCAACCCCAACGATCCGTCCACCTGGCCGGCGCTGCCGCGCCTGCTGGCCTGCATCGCGCTGATGGTGCTGATCGTCGTCGCGCTGTGGTTCCTCTGGCTGTCCAACGTCGACGCCGAACTGGAAGCCGCGCTGGCCGAGGAGAAGACGCTCAAGGCCGACTACACCAAGAAGCTGGGGCAGGCCATCAACCTGCAGGCGCTCAAGCAGCAGCGCGAGCAGGTGCAGCAGTACGTGACGCAGCTGGAAAAGCAGCTGCCCAGCAAGGCCGAGATGGACGCCCTGCTGTCGGACATCAACCAGGCCGGGCTGGGCCGCAGCCTGAGCTTCGACCTGTTCCGGCCCGGCCAGGTGAACGTCAAGGAGTACTACGCCGAGCTGCCGATCGCGCTGCGCGTGACCGGGCGCTACCACGACGTGGGCGCCTTCGCCGCCGACATCGCCCACCTCTCGCGCATCGTGACCCTGAACAACATCGGCGTGACGCCGGCGCGCGACGGCACGCTGGTGATGGAGGCCACCGCCAAGACCTTCCGCTACCTCGACTCCGACGAAGTCGACAAGCAGCGCAAGGCGGCGCCCAAGGGGGGCAAGAAATGAGCACGCTGCGCATCGCCGCGCCGCTGGCGGCCGCCCTGGTGCTGGCCGCCTGCGGCTCCGCCGACGAGGGCGAGATCCAGCAGTGGATGACCGAGCAGCGCGCGCAGACGCGCCCCAAGGTGCAGCCCATCCCCGAGCCCAAGAAGTACAGCCCCCAGGCCTACACCCAGGCCAACGCCTTCGACCCGTTCAGCAACCAGAAGCTGACCCAGGCGCTCAAGCGCGAATCGACACAGTCGGCCACCAGCGCCGCGCTGCTGGCACCCGAGCTGACCCGCCGCAAGGAGCCGCTGGAGAGCTACCCGCTCGACACCATGTCCATGGTCGGCACCCTGTTCAAGCAGGGCCACCCGGTCGCCCTGGTGCGGGTCGACAACCTGCTCTACCAGGTCCGCCCAGGCATGTACCTGGGCCAGAACTACGGAAAGATCGTCAAGGTCGGCGAAAGCGAGGTCGTGCTGCGCGAGATCGTGCAGGACGCCGCGGGCGAATGGATCGAGCGCGCCGCGACGCTGCAACTGCAAGAGAGGGCTAAATGAACCAACAACAATCCATGGCGTGGCGGCTGCTCCTTGCCGGCGTGGGGTGCCTGCTGGCACTGTCCAGCCTGTCCGCCCGCGCGCAGAACGCGATCGAGAACGTGACCAGCTCGGTCCAGGGCGGGGTGGAGGTCGTGCGCATCGACTTCGCGCAGCCGCTGGCCAGCGTGCCCAACGGCTTCACCATCCAGGCGCCCGCGCGCATCGCGCTCGACGTCCCCGGCGCCACCAACGCCATGGGCCGCTCCTCGATCGAGCTGAACCAGGGCAACCTGCGCTCGATCAACGTGGTCACCGCCGGCAACCGCACCCGGCTGGTGCTCAACCTGAAGGCGCCCACCGGCTACAAGGCGCAGGTGCAGGGCAAGTCCCTGCTGGTTTCGCTCGAGCCGGTCGCCGTCGCCAGCGGACCGTCGGCCGCGCAGACGGCGTTCGCGGAGAGCCGCAACGCCGACACCCAGCCGATCAAGGACCTGGACTTCCGCCGCGGCCCCGACGCCGCCGGCCGCGTGATGGTCGAACTGCCCAGCAACCAGGTCGGCGTCGACATCAAGCAGCAGGGCCAGCAGCTGGTGGTCGAGTTCCTGAAGTCGTCATTGCCGGAAGGCCTGCGCCGTCGCCTGGACGTGTCGGACTTCGGCACCCCGGTGCAGACCGTCACCACCTTCCAGGCCGGCGACCGCGTGCGCGTGGTGATCGAGCCCAAGGGCCAGTGGGAGCACAGCGCCTACCAGAGCGACACGCAGTTCGTGGTCGAGGTGCGCCAGCAGAAGGTCGACGCTTCCAAGCTCAGCCAGGGTCCGGGCTACACCGGCGAGAAGCTCTCGCTGAACTTCCAGAACATCGAGGTCCGATCGCTGCTGCAGGTGATCGCCGACTTCACCAACTTCAACATCGTCACCTCCGACTCGGTATCGGGCGGCGTGACGCTGCGGCTGAAGGACGTGCCCTGGGACCAGGCGCTGGACATCATCCTGCAGGCCAAGGGCCTCGGCATGCGCAAGACCGGCAACGTGCTGTGGATCGCGCCCAAGGACGAGATCGCGGCCAAGGAAAAGCTCGAGCTCGAGGCCCGCGCCGCCATCCAGAACCTGGAGCCGCTGCGCACCCAGTCGTTCCAGCTCAACTACACCAAGGCGGCGGAGATCTCCGCCCAGATCACGGCCGGCACCGGTGCGGCGCGCATCCTGAGCGCCCGCGGCAGCGTCATCGCCGAGCCGCGCACCAACCAGATCTTCGTCACCGACATCCCGTCGCGGCTGGAGCAGGTGCAGAACCTGATCGCCAAGCTGGACATCGCGGTGCGGCAGGTGCTGATCGAGGCGCGCATCGTCGAGGCCTCTGACACCTTCGGCAAGTCGCTCGGCGCGCGACTGGGCGGCCGCCCCTTCACCTTCAACGGCAGCCGCAACTCCATGTTCGGTGCGACCTACATCGCCCCGAACGTCGCGCCCGGCGGCACGCCGCAGCTGGGCAGCAACATCGGCACCACCGCCGGCGACTTCGTCAGTCTGCCCTCGGCCGGCGTCGGGGGCTTCCCGGCCGCCAGCTTCGCGGTGTCGCTGTTCGAGTCCAACCTGACCCGCCTGCTGAACCTGGAGATCTCCGCGCTGGAAGCCGACGGCAAGGGCAAGCTGGTGTCCAGCCCGCGCATCGTGACGGCCGACCAGACCAAGGCGCTGATCGAGCAGGGCACGGAGTTCCCCTACCAGCAGGCGACTTCCAGCGGCGCCACTTCGGTCGCGTTCCGCCGCGCCACGCTGAAGCTGGAAGTCACGCCGCAGATCACGCCCGAGGGCAACATCATCCTGGACCTCGACATCAGCAAGGACAGCCGCGGCGAGACCACGGCGGCCGGCATCGCCATCAACACCAAGCACATCCGCACCCAGGTGCTGGTGGAGAACGGCGGCACGGTGGTGATCGGCGGCATCTTCGAGCTGACCGAGCTGGACACCGAGACCAAGGTGCCGGTGCTGGGCGACATCCCGGTGGCGGGCAACCTGTTCAAGAACCGGCAGCGCACGGCGAACAAGCAGGAAATGCTGGTCTTCATCACGCCCAAGATGGTGGCCGACCGCAGCGCGGCGCGCTGAGGCCGGGCCGGGGCGCACCGTGCGCAGCCTGGCCCTGGTCGGCATGCCGGGCAGCGGCAAGTCGACCGTCGGCCGCAGCCTTGGGCGGCGCCTGAAGCTGCCGTTCCATGACTCCGACCACCTGATCGAGCAGCGCATCGGCTGCTCGATCCGCGAGTTCTTCGCGCGCGAAGGCGAGGAGGCCTTCCGCGACTTGGAGCAGCAGGTGCTCGCCGGGCTGGCGCAGGGCGAGCCCTGCGTGCTCGCCACCGGCGGTGGCGCCGTCCTGCGCGAAGCCAACCGGCAGGCACTGCGCGCCGCCGGCCACGTGATCTACCTGCGCTCCAGCCCGGAAGAGCTGTGGCGCCGGCTGCGCCGCGACACCCAGCGGCCGCTGCTGCAGGTGGCCGACCCGATGGACAAACTGCGCCAGCTGCACGCCGAACGCGATCCGCTGTATCGGCAGGCCGCGCACTTCATCATCGACACTGGACGGCCTTCCGTGCCGACGCTGGTCAACATGGTCCTGATGCAGCTGGAGCTGGCCGGCGTGCTGCCGTCCGGGTGAGCCTCGCGGCCCGCTTACACTTGAAGGGCCATGTCTTCCGTCGTCTCCGAGCCGACCGTCCTGCACCAAGTGGCGATCGGGCTGGGCGAGCGCAGCTACCCCATCCTCATCGGTTCCGGCCTGCTGGGCGCCCCCGCCTCCTGGCAGGGCCTGCCCGCCGCGGCTGCGGCGATGATCGTCAGCAACAGCACAGTCGCGCCGCTCTACCTGCAGCGGCTGGCCGGTGCGTTGCAGGGTCGGTTCCGGCAGGTGCACCACGTCGTGCTGCCCGACGGCGAAGCGCACAAGGACTGGGCCACGCTCAACTCGATCTTCGACGCGCTGCTGGCGAACGCCTGCGACCGCAAGACGGTGCTGTTCGCGCTCGGCGGCGGGGTGGTGGGCGACATGACGGGCTTTGCTGCCGCTTGCTACATGCGGGGCGTGCCTTTCGTGCAGGTGCCCACCACCCTGCTGGCCCAGGTCGACTCCTCGGTGGGCGGCAAGACGGCGATCAACCACCCGCAGGGCAAGAACATGATCGGCGCCTTCCACCAGCCGGTGCGCGTCGTCTGCGATCTCGACACGCTGGCAACGCTGCCTGCACGCGAGTTGAGCGCCGGGCTGGCGGAGGTGATCAAGTACGGTCCGATCGCCGACATGGCCTTCCTCGACTGGATCGAGGAGCACCTCGGCGCGCTGCTGCGGCGTGACACCGATGCCCTCGCGCAGGCGGTGCGCCGCAGCTGCGAGATCAAGGCCGCGGTGGTCGGGCAGGACGAGCGCGAAACGGGCCTGCGCGCCATCCTCAACTTCGGCCACACCTTCGGCCACGCCATCGAAGCCGGGCTGGGCTACGGCCAATGGCTGCACGGCGAGGCGGTGGGCTGCGGAATGGTGATGGCCATGCAGTTGTCGCGCGGCCTGGGCCTGGTCGACGACGCGCTGGTGCAGCGGGTCACGCGCCTGGTGCGCGCCGCCGGGCTGCCGGTGCAGGGGCCGCGCCTGGGGACCGGCCGCTACCTGGAGCTGATGCGGGTGGACAAGAAGGCCGAGGCCGGCGACATCCGCTTCGTCGTCGTCGAATCGCCCGGTCGCGCCGGCGTGCGCCCAGCGCCCGAGCCGCTGGTGCGCGAAGTGCTGGAGCGCTGCACCGCGTGACCCTGGCGCCTGTCGCCCCGGCTGTTCTTCCACGATGACGGCCCCTTACGCATCCGACCCTGGTCGCTCCCGCGGCCGACGCCACCCTGAGCCGCCGGCGCCCACCCGCACCGAGTTCCAGCGCGACCGCGATCGGATCGTGCATTCCACCGCATTCCGGCGGCTGGTCTACAAGACGCAGGTGTTCCTGAATCACGAAGGCGATCTGTTCCGCACGCGCATGACGCATTCGCTGGAAGTCGCCCAGCTGGGCCGGTCGATAGCGCGGCCGCTGGGCCTGGACGAGGACCTGGTCGAAGCGATCGCGCTGGCGCACGACCTGGGCCACACGCCCTTTGGCCATGCCGGACAGGACGCCCTCAACGAATGCATGCAGGCGCATGGCGGGTTCGAGCACAACCTGCAAAGCTTGCGGGTGGTCGACCGGCTGGAGGAGCGCTACCCCGACTACGACGGACTGAACCTCAGCTTCGAGGCGCGCGAGGGCATCCTCAAGCACTGCTCGCGCGCGAACGCCGAACGCCTGGAAGCAGCCGAGCCGGGCGGCGTCGGCCGCCGATTCCTCGATCGCACGCAGCCCGGCCTGGAAGCGCAGCTGTGCAACCTGGCCGACGAGATCGCCTACAACGCGCACGACATCGACGACGGCGTGCGCTCCGGACTGCTGGCGATGGAACAGCTCGACGGCATCGAGCTGTTCGCGCGCTTTCGCGCCGAGGCGCTGCAGCAGCATCCCCAGTTGCAGGGCCGGCGGCTGCTCTACGAATCGATCCGGCGCATGCTCAGCGCGCAGGTCTATGACGTGATAGCTGCCACCTCACAGGCGCTCGCGCGGCACTCGATCGACAGCGCCGATGCGGCGCGCCGCGCGCCGCCGATGCTGCGCTTCAGCGCCGCAATGCAGGCGCAGTCGGGCGAGCTCAAGCAGTTCCTGCTGCACAACCTGTACCGCCACCCCCAGGTGATGGAAACCATGGACGGGGCGCGCCGGGTCGTGCGCGAGCTGTTCGCCGCCTACGTGGCGGAGCCGGCCCAGATGGGGGGCGGCTTCGACGAGCGCCCCGATCACGAGCGGGCCGTGGCCGACTACATCGCCGGCATGACCGACCGCTTTGCGGCGCGAGAGCACGAGCGGCTGACCGGCCGCCGATTGCTGTCGTGAGCGGCGCGGTGGCCGGGCGCGCCTGGCTGGTCGTGCTGGGCGGCGTCGCCGCCGCGGTGCACGTCGGCAAGCTGCCGCCGGCCATTCCGGTCCTGCGCGACGCACTTGGCATCACGCTGGTGGAGGCGGGCTTCCTGCTCTCGCTGGTGCAGTTCGCAGGCATGACGCTGGGGTTGCTGGCGGGCCTGGCCGCGGACAGCCTGGGGCTCAAGCGCACCATGGTGGCCGGCTTGTGGATCGTCGGCGGCGCCAGCGTGCTGGGGGGGTGGGCCGACGGAGCCGGCACGCTGCTGGTGCTGCGCGCGGCCGAGGGATTCGGCTTCCTGCTGGCATCCATGCCGGCGCCGGGATTGATCCGCCGGCTGGTGCCGCCGCAACGCATGAGCGCGATGCTGGGGGTATGGGGCGCCTACATGCCGTTCGCCACCGCGCTCGCCCTGCTGTGCGGGCCGGCCTGGATGGCCTGGACGGGGTGGCCGGGCTGGTGGTGGCTGCTGGGCGGGTTGTCGCTGGCGATGGCCGCATGGCTGGGGCGGGCGCTGCCGGCCGATCCGGTGCAGCCGCCAGCAGCGGCGCGTGACTGGGTCGGGCGCATCGGCCAGACGCTGTCGGCACCTGGCCCCTGGTTCGTGGCGGCGGCTTTCGGCGTGTACTCGGCGCAGTGGCTGTCGGTGATCGGCTTCCTGCCGGCGATCTATCTGGCAGCCGGCATTGCGCCGGGCCTGTCTGCTGCTGCCACCGCTCTTGCCGCGGCCGTGAACATGGTGGGCAACCTGGCGTCCGGGCGCCTGCTGCAGCGGGGGTTCACGGCGCGCCACCTGATGTCGATCGGCTTCATCACCATGGGCCTGGCCAGTGTCGTGGCGTTCTCGTCGCTGCTGGGGCCGCCCGAGTCGGGTGCGCTGCTGCGCTACGTGGCGGTGCTGGCCTTCTCCTCGGTGGGCGGGATGATCCCGGGCACCCTGTTCTCGCTGGCGGTGCGGCTCGCGCCCAGTGAACGCACGGTGTCGACCACCGTCGGCTGGATGCAGCAGTGGTCCGCGCTGGGCCAGTTCCTCGGGCCGCCGCTGGTGGCCTGGGTGGCCGCGCGCAGCGGGGGCTGGCAATGGAGCTGGCTGGTCACCGGCGGTTGCGCGCTGGCGGGGCTGGTGCTGGCCGGCTGGACCTCGCGCCTGCCACAGGTGCGCGGACATTAGGGCCTTGGGCGCACGCCTAGAATCTGCGTCCCCCATGACCGCCGCCCACACGCAAACGCAAGTGATCGAGGACACGCGCCGCTGGCTCGAGCGGGCGGTGATCGGGCTGAACCTGTGTCCCTTCGCGAAGGCGGTGCATGCGAAACGGCAAGTGCATTTCGCCGTGAGCGAGGCCGCCGATTTCGCGCCGGTGCTGGCGGGCCTGGAACTCGAGGCCGATGCCCTGCTGGCGCTGCCCGCCAGCGAACGGGACACCACGCTGCTCATGGTGCCGGCGGGCTTCGACGATTTCCTGCTGTTCAACGAGCTGGTGCGGGCCGGCGAGCGGCTGCTCGCGCGCAAGGGGCTGGAAGGCGTGCTGCAGCTCGCCAGCTTTCATCCGCAGTTCGTGTTTGCGGGTGCGGATGAAGACGAGATCGCGAACTGCAGCAACCGGTCGCCGTGGCCGACCCTGCACCTGTTGCGCGAAGCGAGCATCGGTCGCGCCGTGGCGGCTTTCCCGCAGGCGGAGGCGATCTACCAGGCGAACATCCGCACGCTGGAGCGCCTCGGCCCGCCAGGCTGGCAGGCACTGGGAGTGGGCCGCTCATGACGGCCGCCGCGCGCGAGCCGGACATCCGCCCGGGGCAGTCGACCGAGCTGCTCAAGGAGCTGCACATCCTCACCCGCGAGGGCAGGCTCAACCAGGATTCGCGGCGCAAGCTCAAGCAGGTGTATCACCTGCACCAGTTCATCGACCAGCTGCTGCAGGAACTGCCCGCGTCCGATCACGGCCCCAGCATCGCCGACCATGGCGCGGGCAAGTCCTACCTGGGCTTCATCCTGTACGACCTCTCGCTCAGGCCGTCCGGCAAGGGGCAGGTGTTCGGTATCGAGACCCGGCCGGAACTGGTCGCGCGCTCGCGCGAACTGGCGGCGCGACTGGGTTTCGAGCGCATGCAGTTCCTCAACATCAGCGCCGCCGAGGCCGCCAGCGAACAGGGCTTGCCGGAGCGCATCGACCTGGTCACGGCCCTGCATGCCTGTGACACCGCGACCGACGATGCGATCGCGTTCGGACTTCGCAAGCACGCGCAGGCCATGGCGCTGGTGCCCTGCTGCCAGGCCGAGGTGGCCGGCCAGTTGCGTCGAAACAAGGCGCTGTCGCTGTCGCGCACGCCCCTGGCGGAACTGTGGCGGCATCCACTGCACACGCGCGAGATCGGCAGCCAGCTGACCAATGTCCTGCGCTGCCTGTACCTCGAGGCCTGCGGCTACCAGGTCACCGTGACCGAGCTGGTCGGCTGGGAGCACAGCCTGAAGAACGAGCTGATCCTGGCGCGCCATACCGGGCAGAAGAAGCGCAGCGCCGCCGAGCGGCTGCGGGCCATCCTGGCCGAATTCGGGTTGCAGGAGCTGGAGCCGGTGCGTTTCCCTGCGTTGGCCCAGTCCTAATACGGCCCGCGCCGGCGCGGCTTGGAGCGGGAGCGCGCCACCCCCACGATGGCGCCAATCGCCAGCAGCACCAGCGCTGCGATCGTGATGTAGAGCTGCGGCACCCCCACCACCACCGCCGCCCAGACCACGATGGCCATGAACAGCAGGAACCCGATCATGTAGACAGCGAACGGCATGGGGCACCTCCGGAGGCAACCCGCATTCTTGGCCGCCGGCGCCTGCTCCGCTGTCGGCCCAGCCCTCACCCCGCCGTCATCCTCCGGATAATTGGGGTCAGATACGAATTGATTCGGCAGCTGTTCAGATAATTGGGGTCAGATTCCAATTACTCCTGCTGCCATGGCCCGACTCCCCCGGCTGACCGTCCCCGGCTACCCGCATCACCTGATCC
The DNA here is from genome assembly GCA_036675905.1 of Acidovorax sp. Lineage (GTDB taxonomy): Bacteria > Pseudomonadota > Gammaproteobacteria > Burkholderiales > Burkholderiaceae_C > Ramlibacter. The sequence continues at coordinate 14,354 of JAKFEA010000215.1, forward strand.
AGCGCGGCAACAATCGCCAGCCGATCTTCGGTGGCGAGGGTGACTACCGCTTCCTGCTCGATCTGATCGAGCAGTACTCGCGCGAGTTCAAGGTCGCCATCCACAGCTACGTGCTGATGGGCAATCACTTCCACCTGCTGGCCACGCCGGAAACCGACAAGGGCTTGCCGGACATGATGCAGGCGGTCGGCCGCCGCTATGTGCGCTACTTCAACGGACGCCACGGCCGCACCGGAACCCTCTGGGAGGGGCGGTACCGCTCGACGCTGGTGCAGGCCGAGCGCTACCTGCTCGCCTGCATGGTCTATATCGATCTCAATCCCGTGCGGGCCGGGATGGTGGCGGACCCGGCCGCCTATCCGTGGTCCAGCTTCAGGCACTACACCGGGGCCGTCTCCGATCGCCTGGTCACACCTCATCCGCTGTTCTGGGAAATGGGGAATACGCCGTTCTCGCGTGAGCGGGCCTACGCCGACCTGATCGCTGCCGGCCTCGACCGCGACGTGCAGCAGGCGCTGGCGGATTCCACCCATCGCGGTTGGGCGCTGGGCGACGCCGGTTACCTGGCAGACCTGCAGCGGCGCAGCTCGCGCCGGATCACTCCCTTGGCCGCCGGTCGTCCGTACAAACAGGTTGGCGCCCACGAAAAATGATCTGTCCCCAATTACCCAGAAGATGCCGCAAGGGTCAAATTAATGCGTATCTGACCCCAATTAATTTTCTTGGCAGCCGTGCTGCGCTGCACTATGCTGGCAAACCCTGAGACGAACCGGAGGGCGAGCCATGGCGACGGCTGCCGAGATTTCCCACTTGCAAGAGAACGGCCTGTATTCGGCCGCGCATGAACACGACTCGTGCGGTGTCGGGTTCGTGGCCCACATCAAGGGCGAGAAGAGCCACGCCATCATCACGCAGGGCCTGAAGATCCTGGAGAACCTGGATCACCGTGGCGCAGTGGGCGCTGACAAACTGATGGGCGACGGCGCCGGCGTGCTGATCCAGTTGCCGGACGCGCTCTACCGCGAGGAGATGGCCGGGCAGGGTGTCGAGCTGCCGCCGCCGGGCGAGTACGGCGTCGGGATGATCTTCCTGCCCAAGGAGCACGCCTCCCGCCTGGCCTGCGAGCAGGAACTGGAGCGAGCCATCAAGGCCGAAGGCCAGGTGCTGCTGGGCTGGCGCGACGTGCCGGTGGACCGGGACATGCCCATGTCGCCCGCCGTCAAGGCCAAGGAGCCGATCCTGCGCCAGGTCTTCATCGGCCGCGGCAACGACGTGATCGTGCAGGACGCCCTGGAGCGCAAGCTGTACGTGATCCGCAAGACCGCCAGCGCCGCCATCCAGAGCCTGCGCCTGAAGCACTCCAAGGAGTACTACGTTCCCTCGATGTCGAGCCGGACCGTGGTCTACAAGGGCCTGCTGCTGGCCGGGCAGGTGGGCACCTACTACCTGGACCTGAACGACGAGCGCTGCGTCTCCGCGCTGGCGCTGGTGCACCAGCGCTTTTCCACCAACACCTTCCCGGAGTGGCCGCTCTCGCACCCGTACCGCTACGTCGCCCACAACGGCGAGATCAACACGGTCAAGGGCAACTACAACTGGATGCGCGCCCGCGAAGGCGTGATGTCCTCCCCGGTGCTGGGCGCCGACCTGAAGAAGCTGTACCCGATCAGCTTCCCGAGCCAGTCGGACACCGCCACCTTCGACAACTGCCTGGAGCTGCTCACCATGGCCGGCTATCCGCTGGCGCAGGCGGTGATGATGATGATCCCCGAGCCGTGGGAGCAGCACACGCTGATGGACGAGCGGCGCAAGGCCTTCTACGAGTACCACGCGGCGATGCTGGAGCCATGGGACGGCCCGGCCTCCATCGTCTTCACCGACGGCCGCCAGATCGGCGCCACGCTCGACCGCAACGGCCTGCGTCCCTCGCGCTACTGCGTCACCGACGACGACCTGGTGATCATGGCTTCCGAAACCGGCGTGCTGCCGGTGCCGGAGAACCGCATCGTGCGCAAGTGGCGCCTGCAGCCCGGCAAGATGTTCCTGATCGACCTGGAGCAGGGACGGCTGATCGACGACGAGGAGCTCAAGGCCAACCTCGCCAACGGCAAGCCCTACAAGCAGTGGATCGAGAACCTGCGCATCAAGCTCGATGACGTGCCGCCCCGGGCGATCGACATCCCGGTGTCCGAGCCCGCCGGCCTGCTCGACCGGCAGCAGGCCTTCGGCTACACCCAGGAGGACATCAAGTTCCTGATGGCGCCCATGGCGCAGGCCGGCGAGGAGGGCATAGGCTCGATGGGCAACGACAGCCCGCTGGCCGTGCTGTCGGACAAGAACAAGCCGCTCTACAACTACTTCAAGCAGCTGTTCGCCCAGGTCACCAACCCGCCGATCGACCCGATCCGCGAGGCGATCGTGATGTCGCTGGTGTCCTTCATAGGCCCCAAGCCGAACCTGCTGGACATCAACCAGGTGAATCCGCCGCTGCGGCTGGAGGTCGGACAGCCGATCCTCGACTACGAGGACATGGGCAAGCTGCGCGCCATCGAGGCCAACACCCAGGGCAAGTTCCGCAGCTACACGCTGGACATCACCTACCCGCTGGCCTGGGGCAGCGAGGGCGTGGAGGCCAAGCTCGCCTCGCTCAACGCCGAAGCGGTGGACGCCATCCGCAGCGGCAAGAACATCCTGGTCATCAGCGACCGCGGAGTGGGCCCCGACAAGGTGGCGATTCCGGCGGTGCTGGCGCTGTCGTGCATCCACCAGCACCTGGTGCGCGAGGGCCTGCGCACCACCGCCGGCCTGGTGGTGGAGACCGGCTCCGCCCGCGAGGTGCACCACTTCGCCGTGCTGGCCGGCTACGGCGCCGAGGCCGTCCACCCCTACCTGGCGCTGGAGACGCTGGTTTCCATCCACAAGGATTTCCCGGGCGACCTGAGCGCCGACAAGGCGATCTACAACTACGTCAAGGCGATCGGCAAGGGCCTGGCCAAGATCATGTCCAAGATGGGCGTGAGCACGTACATGAGCTACTGCGGCGCCCAGCTGTTCGAGGCCATCGGCCTGAACGGCGACACGGTGGAGAAGTACTTCACCGGCACCGCCAGCCGGGTCGGCGGCATAGGCGTGTTCGAGATCGCCGAAGAGGCGATCCGCATGCACAGGGCCGCCTTCGGCGACGCCCCCGTGCTCGCCAGCATGCTGGACGCCGGCGGCGAGTACGCGTGGCGCACCCGCGGCGAGGAGCACATGTGGACGCCCGACGCCATCGCCAAGCTGCAGCATGCGTCGCGCGCCAACAACTGGAGCACCTACAAGGAATACGCCCAGTTGATCAACGACCAGAGCCGCCGCCACATGACGCTGCGCGGCCTGTTCGAGTTCAAGGTCGATCCGGCCAAGGCGATCCCGGTCGACGAGGTCGAGCCTGCCAAGGAGATCGTCAGGCGCTTCGCCACCGGAGCGATGTCGCTCGGATCGATCTCCACCGAAGCGCACACCACGCTGGCGATTGCCATGAACCGCATCGGCGGCAAGAGCAACACGGGCGAGGGCGGCGAAGACCCCGCGCGCTACCGCCAGGAGCGCAAGGGCATCCCGATCAAGGCCGGACAGACGCTGGCCGAGATCATCGGCAAGGACGTGGTCGAGATCGACCTGCCGCTGGCCGAAGGCGATTCGCTGCGCTCGCGCATCAAGCAGGTGGCCTCCGGTCGCTTCGGCGTGACGGCGGAATACCTGGCCTCGGCCGACCAGATCCAGATCAAGATGGCGCAGGGCGCCAAGCCGGGCGAAGGCGGCCAGTTGCCGGGCGGCAAGGTGTCGAAGTACATCGGCAAGCTGCGCTACTCGGTGCCGGGAGTCGGCCTGATCTCACCGCCGCCGCACCACGACATCTACTCGATCGAGGACCTCGCGCAGCTGATCCACGACCTCAAGAACGTGGCCTCGCATGCGTCGATCAGCGTCAAGCTGGTGTCCGAGGTCGGCGTCGGCACCATCGCCGCCGGCGTGGCCAAGTGCAAGGCCGACCACGTGGTGATCGCCGGGCATGACGGCGGCACCGGCGCCTCGCCCTGGTCGTCGATCAAGCACGCCGGCTCGCCCTGGGAGATCGGCCTGGCCGAGACCCAGCAGACCCTGGTGCTGAACCGGCTGCGCGGACGCATCCGCGTGCAGGCCGACGGCCAGATGAAGACCGGCCGGGATGTCGCCATCGGGGCGCTGCTGGGCGCCGACGAATTCGGCTTCGCCACCGCGCCGCTGGTGGTCGAAGGCTGCATCATGATGCGCAAGTGCCACCTGAACACCTGCCCGGTGGGCGTGGCCACCCAGGACCCGGTGCTGCGCCGCAAGTTCTCCGGCAAGCCCGAGCACGTCGTCAACTACTTCTTCTTCGTCGCCGAGGAAGTGCGCCAGATCATGGCGCAGCTGGGCATCCGCAGGTTCGACGACCTGATCGGCCGCTCCGACCTGCTGGACATGCGCAAGGGCATCGAGCACTGGAAGGCCCGCGGGCTGGACTTCAGCCGCCTGTTCGCGCAGCCCCAGGTCCCCGCCGAAGTGGCGCGCTACCAGGTCGAGGCGCAGGACCATGGGCTGCACAAGAGCCTGGACCGCATCCTGATCGAGCGCTGCAAGCCGGCCATCGAGCGCGGCGAGAAGGTGCAGTTCATCGAGATCGCGCGCAACGTCAACCGCTCGGTGGGCGCCATGCTCTCCGGTGCGCTGACCCAGGTGCACCCGGAGGGGCTGCCGGACGACACCATCCGCATCCAGCTCGAAGGCACCGGGGGGCAGTCGTTCGGCGCCTTCCTGGCGCGCGGCATCACGCTGTACCTGATCGGCGACGCCAACGACTACACCGGCAAGGGCCTGTCCGGCGGCCGCATCGTGGTGCGGCCGAGCATCGACTTCCGCGGCGACGCCACCCGCAACATCATCATCGGCAACACCGCGCTGTACGGCGCCACCACCGGCGAGGCCTTCTTCGCCGGGGTGGCCGGCGAGCGATTCGCGGTGCGCCTCTCCGGCGCCACCGCGGTAGTCGAGGGCACCGGCGACCACGGCTGCGAGTACATGACGGGCGGCACGGTTCTGGTGCTGGGTCGCACCGGCCGCAACTTCGCGGCCGGCATGTCGGGCGGCATCGCCTACGTCTACGACGAGGACGGCCAGTTCGCCAGCCGTTGCAACACCTCCATGGTGTCGCTGGAGCCGGTGGGCAGCGGGACCGAGCAGAAGGCCATCGGCGGCATCCGGCTGCACCGCGACGAGACCGACGAGGCGCTGCTGAAGAAGCTGCTGCAGGACCACAACCGCTGGACCGGCAGCAAGCGCGCCCGCGAGCTGCTGGACAACTGGTCCGCGGCGCGTCAGAAGTTCGTCAAGGTGTTCCCCAACGAATACAAGCGCGCGCTGGCCGAGATGCACGAGCGCGAGGTCGAAGAGGCCAGCACCGGCAACAACGCGCACGTGGCCGTCCAGCACGAGCCAGCCCCCGCCAAGTAAGGCCGCGAGGAGGAGAAACAGGACATGGGAAAGATTACGGGCTTCATGGAGTACGAGCGCATCGAGGAGGGCTATCGCCCGGTCTCCGAGCGCGTGAAGCACCACCGCGAATTCGTCATTGGCCTGGACGACGAGCAGGCCCGGGTGCAGGGCGCGCGCTGCATGGATTGCGGCACGCCCTTCTGCAACTCGGGCTGCCCGGTGAACAACATCATCCCGGACTTCAACGACCTGGTGTACCGGAAGGACTGGGCCAATGCCTTTGCGGTGCTGGACTCCACCAACAACTTCCCGGAGTTCACCGGCCGCATCTGCCCGGCGCCCTGCGAAGCGGCCTGCACCCTGAACGTGAATGACGATCCGGTGGGCATCAAGTCGATCGAGCACGCGATCATCGACCGGGCCTGGGACAACGGCTGGGTGAAGCCCCGGATCGCCCGGGTCAAGACCGGCAGGAAGGTGGCCGTGGTCGGCTCCGGCCCCGCCGGCATGGCGGCCGCGCAGCAGCTGGCTCGCGCCGGCCACGATGTGACGCTGTTCGAGAAGAACGACCGCATCGGCGGCCTGCTGCGCTACGGCATCCCCGATTTCAAGCTGGAGAAGCGCCACATCGACCGCCGCATCGAGCAGATGGAGGCCGAGGGCGTGACGGTGCGCACCGGCGTGATGGTGGGCCAGCTGCCCGAGGGCTCCAGGGTCACCAACTGGGCCCGGCAGACCGTCTCGCCCGGGCAACTGCAGCAGGAGTTCGATGCCGTGCTGCTGTGCGGCGGCGCCGAGCAGTCGCGCGACCTGCCGGTGCCCGGCCGCGACCTGGACGGCGTCCACTTCGCCATGGAGTTCCTGCCGCAGCAGAACAAGGTCAACGCCGGCGACAAGGTCAAGGGCCAGATCCGCGCCGACCGCAAGCACGTGATCGTGATCGGCGGCGGCGACACCGGCAGCGACTGCGTGGGCACCAGCAACCGGCACGGCGCCGCCAGCGTGGTGCAGTTCGAGCTGATGCCGCAGCCGCCCGAGCAGGAGAACAAGGAGCTGACCTGGCCCTACTGGCCCTACAAGCTGCGCACCAGCTCCAGCCACGAGGAGGGCTGCGAGCGCGAGTTCGCCATCGCCACCAAGGAGTTCGTCGGTGAGAAGGGCAAGGTCACCGGCCTGAAGACGGTGCGCGTGGCCTGGAAGGACGGCAGGATGGCCGAGGTGCCCGGCAGCGAGCAGACCCTCAAGGCCGACCTGGTGCTGCTGGCCATGGGCTTCACCGGCCCGGTGGGCACCGTGCTCGAATCGTTCGGGGTGGACAAGGACGCCCGCGGCAACGCCAGGGCGAGCACCGATTTCACCGGCGGTTACGCCACCAACGTGCCCAAGGTGTTTGCCGCCGGCGACATGCGGCGCGGCCAGTCGCTGGTGGTCTGGGCCATCCGCGAGGGCCGGCAGGCCGCCCGGGCCGTCGATGAATTCCTGATGGGATTCTCGGACCTCCCGCGCTGAGCGTCCGGGCCGCCGGGCGTCCGTGCGGGCGGAAAGCCCCCGCTATCATCGGCCCTCCGCCGCCAGCAGCCGGGCGCGTCCCGGCTTTTCCATTTCATGACCCAGACGGATGACAGCGCCATCGTCCAGTGCCGCGAGCTGTGCTTCGGCTATGGCGAGCGCCGCATCCTCGACGGCCTGAGCTTCACCGTCCCGCGCGGCAAGGTCACGGCCATCATGGGCGCGTCGGGCGGCGGCAAGACCACCGTGCTGCGCCTGATCGGCGGCCAGGCCCGCGCGCAGTCGGGCAGCCTGCGTTTCGACGGCAAGGAGGTCGGCGATCTCGATCGCGACGGGCTGTATGCGATGCGCCGGCGCATGGGCATGCTGTTCCAGCTCGGTGCGCTGTTCACCGACATGTCGGCATTCGACAATGTCGCTTTCCCTTTGCGCGAGCACACCGACCTGCCCGAAGCCCTGATCCGCGACATCGTGCTGATGAAGCTCAATGCCGTCGGCCTGCGCGGCGCGCGCGACCTGATGCCCGCCAGCCTGTCGGGCGGGATGGCCCGCCGGGTCGCGCTGGCGCGCGCCATCGCGCTGGACCCGGAACTGGTGATGTACGACGAGCCGTTCGCCGGCCTCGACCCGATTTCGCTGGGCACGGCGGCGCAGTTGATCCGGCGCCTGAACGACACGCTGGGCATCACCAGCATCGTGGTGTCGCACGACCTGGACGAGACCTTCCGCATCGCCGACCAGGTGATCATCCTGGCCGACGGCCGCGTGGCCGCCCAGGCCACGCCGGCCGAGTTGCGCGCTTCCGAAGATCCGCTGGTGTCGCAGTTCGTGCAGGCACGGGTCGAGGGGCCCGTGCGATTCCACTACCCGGGGCCCACCGTGGCCCAGGACTTCGGCGGGGGGCTCGGATCGTGAGCTGGTGGCGGCCTTCCGACGTCGGCCGAGCCACCCGTGGCGTGCTGGCCGACCTGGGGCGCGGCGCCCGGATGTTCCTGCGCCTGCTTGCCTTGTCGGGGTCCGGTTTCCGGCGCTTCGGCCCGGTGCGCGACCAGATCCACTTCCTGGGCAACTACTCGCTGGCCATCATCACCGTCTCCGGCCTGTTCGTCGGATTCGTGCTGGGGCTGCAGGGTTACTACACCCTGCAGCGCTACGGCTCCTCGGAAGCGCTGGGCCTGCTGGTGGCGCTGTCGCTGGTGCGCGAGCTGGGGCCGGTGATCACCGCGCTGCTGTTCGCCGGGCGCGCCGGCACCTCGCTGACGGCCGAGATCGGCCTGATGAAGGCCGGCGAGCAGCTGTCGGCGATGGAGATGATGGGGGTGGACCCGATGCGCCGCATCCTGGCGCCGCGCTTCCTGGCCGGCATCATCGCGATGCCGCTGCTGGCGGCGGTGTTCAGCGCAGTGGGCATCATTGGCGGCTATGTCGTCGGCGTCCTGCTGATCGGCGTGGATGCCGGGGCGTTCTGGAGCCAGATGCAGGGCGGCGTGGACGTCTGGGCCGACGTCGGCAACGGCGTGGTCAAGAGCGTGGTGTTCGGCATCACGGTCACCTTCATCGCGCTGCTCGAGGGATTCGAGGCGCGGCCCACGCCCGAAGGGGTGTCGCGCGCCACCACCCGGACAGTGGTCGCGGGCTCGCTGTCGGTGCTGGGCCTCGATTTCGTGCTCACGACGATGATGTTCAGCATTTAGGAAAGCGACCATGGAAAAGTCGAGGAACGACGTCTGGGTGGGGCTGTTCGTGCTGCTGGGAGCGGCCGCCATCCTGTTTCTGGCCCTGCAGTCGGCCAACCTGCTGGGCCTGAGCTTCCAGTCCACCTACCCGGTGGTTGCCAAGTTCGACAACATCGGCGGGCTCAAGCCGCAGGCCGCGGTCAAGAGCGCCGGGGTGGTGGTGGGGCGGGTCGATTCGATCAGCTTCGACGACCAGACCTTCCAGGCGCGCGTGACGCTGACGCTGGAAAGCCGCTACCAGTTCCCCAAGGACAGCTCGCTGAAGATCCTCACCAGCGGCCTGCTGGGTGAGCAGTACATCGGCATCGAGGCTGGCGCCGACGAGAAAACGCTGGCCGCCGGCGATACCATCTCCAGCACGCAGTCGGCCGTGGTGCTGGAGAACCTGATCGGGCAATTCCTGTACAACCAGGCGGCCGAGGCGAAGCCGGCAGGGGGAAACACGAAAAAATGAGCCGCACGATGCTTTCGCCGTTGCGCCGGCCGGCGCTGGCGGGGGCCGCCTTGAGCCTGCTGCTGGCGCTGCAGGGTTGCGCCAGCGGGCCGCGGACGAGCCCGCAGGACCCGTTCGAGCCGTTCAACCGCGAGGTCAGCAAGTTCAACGAAGGCGTGGACGCCGTGGTCCTCAAGCCGGGGGCCACCCTTTACCGCGAGAACGTCCCGCCGCTGGTGCGCACCGGCGTGTCCAATTTCTTCGGCAACCTGGGCGACGCCTGGTCGGCGGTCAACAGCGCGCTGCAGCTGAAGTTCCACAACGCCGCCGAGAACGCGATGCGCTTCTCGGTCAACACGGTGTTCGGCCTGGGCGGCATCCTGGACATCGCCAGCGAAGCCAACATCGAGCGCCACCGCGAGGACTTCGGCAAGACGCTGGGCCATTGGGGCGTGCCCGCGGGACCCTACGTGGTGCTCCCGCTGCTCGGGCCGTCGACGCTGCGCGACACACTGGCGCTGCCGGTGGACTACCGGGGCGACCTGGTGCGCGACATCGAGCCAGCCGCGCCGCGCAATTCGCTCTATGTGCTGCGGGCAGTCGACGTGCGCGCCAACCTGCTGCGCGCGGGCGACGTGCTGGAGGGCGCCGCGCTGGACAAGTACAGCTTCACGCGCGATGCCTACCTGCAGCGGCGCCGCTCGCTGATCGAATCGGGCCGTCCCGGCCGCGGCGGCGGCGGGGGTGATGACGACTACGACTACGAGGATGAAGGGGGCGCGGCGCCTTCCGCTCCGGCTGCTGCGCCCAGCCGCTAGAGTTGCAAGCTGTTTCATGTGCAGGCAGGGCGCCGGAACCCGGTCCCCGCGGCCCGGTTCCAACCCGGACCGCGGGCGCCACGCGCCCGCCAACGAAAGGAATCGGATGATGCAGAGACGTTCTCTCGGCCGCGCGGCGGCGGCGCTGCTGGCGACCAGCCTGCTCGGGGCCGCGCCGCTGGCGCGCGCCGCCGACGAAGCGCCCGACGCACTGATCAAGCGGCTGTCGGAGGAGACGCTGTCCGCCATCAAGGCCGACAAGTCGATCCAGGCCGGCGACATCGACAAGATCATGGCGCTGGTCGACAGCAAGATCATGCCGAACGTGAACTTCCGGCGCATGACGGCTTCCGCCGTCGGCCCGGCCTGGCGCCAGGCCACGCCGGAGCAGCGCCAGCGGCTGCAGGAGGAGTTCAAGCAGCTGCTCATTCGCACCTACTCGGGCGCGCTGTCGCAAGTGAACGACCAGACGATCTCGGTCAAGCCGCTGCGTGCCTCGCCCGAGGACAAGGAGGTGGTGGTGCGCAGCGAGATCCGCGGGCGCGGCGACCCGATCCAGCTGGAATACCGGATGGAGAAGACCCCGGGCGAGGGGGCCGGCTGGAAGATCTACAACCTGAACGTGCTGGGCGTGTGGCTGGTCGATACCTACCGCACCCAATTCGCGCAGGAGGTCAATGCCAACGGCATCGACGGCCTGATCACCGCTCTGGCCGCGCGCAACAAGGCCAACGCCGCTCCCCGCAAGAGCTGAGGATGCTGGTCCTGCCCGCCGAGCTGACCCAGGCGCATGCGCCGGCTTGTGCCCGCATGCTGGCGCAAGCCCTGCGCGCCGAGCCGCAGCAGCAGGTGGTGGCCGACGCCTCGGCCCTGCTGCAATTCGATTCCTCGGCGCTGGCGGTGCTGCTGGATTGCCGGCGCGAGGCGCTGGCCTTGGGCAAGCAATTTGCGGTGGCCCACATGCCGCCGCGGCTGCGGGAGCTGGCTGGCGTCTATGGCGTGGCGGAGTTGCTCGCACCTGCGACATCCGGATAGCGGGTCATAGGCGGCCGCGCCAGCGCCGCCGGGACCCACCGCCTAAAATGGCGGGCTTCCCATGCCCGCCATCTCCTTCCAGTCCGTCAGCAAGACCTTCGCTTTGCCGCGCGGCAGCTTCACCGCCCTGCACGGGGTCGGTTTCGACATCGAGGAAGGCGAGTTCTTCGGCCTGCTCGGCCCCAATGGCGCGGGCAAGACCACCCTGATCAGCATCCTGGCGGGCCTCGCGCGCGCCAGTTCCGGCCGCGTGACGGTGCGCGGCTTCGACGTGCAGGCCGACTACGCGCAGGCACGGCGCCAGCTGGGCATAGTGCCGCAGGAGCTGGTGTTCGACCCCTTCTTCACGGTGCGCGAGGCGCTGCGCATCCAGTCCGGCTACTTCGGCGTGCGCAACAACGACGCCTGGATCGGCGAGCTGCTGGACAGCCTGGGGCTGGCCGACAAGGCCGGCGCCAACATGCGCCAGCTCTCGGGCGGCATGAAGCGGCGGGTACTGGTGGCGCAGGCGCTGGTGCACAAGCCGCCGGTGATCGTGCTGGACGAGCCCACCGCCGGCGTCGACGTGGAGTTGCGCCAGACGCTGTGGCAGTTCATCGCCCGCCTGAACCGGCAAGGCCACACCGTGCTGCTGACCACGCATTACCTGGAGGAGGCCGAGGCCCTGTGCGGGCGCATCGCCATGCTCAAGGCGGGGCGCGTGGTGGCCCTGGAGCGCACCAGCGAGCTGCTGCGGGCCGCCTCCAGCAACGTGCTGCGATTCAAGATGGACAGCGCGCTGCCGGACGAATTCGCGCAGAAGGCGCGCGTCACCGGCCGCATCGTGCAGCTGCCGGCGCGCGACGCCAACGAGATCGAGGAGCACCTCGCCACCATCCGCCGTGCCGGCCTGCGGGTGGAGGACGTCGAGATCCGCAAGGCCGACCTGGAGGACGTGTTCCTCGACGTGATGGCGGCCAAGGGCGAGCAGGTGGCGGCATGAGCGCCGCACGGCCGCCCGAAGGGGCCCAGCGCGCAACCCAGCGCGGGAGTGTCCCGGCGCTGGCGGCCGGTGGCGGCTGGCAGACCCTGCTGTACAAGGAGGTCCTGCGCTTCTGGAAGGTGGGTTTCCAGACCGTGGCCGCGCCCATCATCACGGCCATGCTGTACCTGCTGATCTTCGGCCACGTGCTCGAGGGCCGGGTCAAGGTCTACGACCGCATCCCCTACACCGACTTCCTGGTGCCGGGGCTGGTGATGATGAGCGTGCTGCAGAACTCGTTCGCCAACAGCTCGTCGTCGCTGATCCAGAGCAAGATCATGGGCAACCTGGTGTTCGTGCTGCTCACGCCGCTGTCGCACTGGAGCTGGTTCATCGCCTATGTCGGGTCGTCGGTGGCGCGCGGGCTGGCCGTGGGCGCCGGGGTGCTGCTGGTCACCGCCTCGTTCGTGCGGCCCACCTTCGTGGCGCCGCTGTGGATCATCGTCTTCGGGCTGCTGGGCGCCGGCATGCTGGGCGCGCTCGGACTGATCGCCGGGCTGTGGGCCGAGAAGTTCGACCAGATGGCGGCCTTCCAGAACTTCCTCATCATGCCGATGACCTTCCTGTCCGGCGTGTTCTATTCCATCCACTCGCTGCCGCCTTTCTGGCAGGCGGTGAGCCGCCTCAACCCCTTCTTCTACATGATCGACGGCTTCCGCTACGGGTTCTTCGGCGTCAGCGACGTCTCGCCCTGGCTGAGCCTGGCCATCGTGGGCAGTGCCATGATGGCCATCAGCGCCGTTGCCGTGCACCTGCTTCGCATCGGCTACAAGATCCGCGGATGACTGCCATGACTGCCGACGACCTGCACTCCCTCATCGCCTCCGGGCTTCCCTGCGAACACCTCGAAGTCGAGGGCGACGGCCGCCATTGGGCGGCACTGATCGTCTCGGCCGAGTTCGAGGGCAAGCGGCCGGTGCAACGCCACCAGCGGGTGTACGCCGCCCTGGGCGGCAAAATGGAGTCGGACGAGGTGCACGCGCTGTCCATGACCACCCTGACGCCGGCCGAATGGGCCGCCCAACGCCGATCCTGAAATGGACAAGCTGCTGATACGCGGCGGCCGCCCCCTGCGCGGCGAAGTCCGCATTTCCGGCGCCAAGAACGCCGCGCTGCCGGAGCTGTGCGCCGCGCTGCTCACCGGCGAGCCGGTCACGCTGGAGAACGTGCCGCGCCTGCAGGACGTGGCCACCATGCTCAAGCTGATCCGCAACATGGGCGTGGACGCCGAGCGGGCCGACGAGGACCGGGTGCGCATCGATTCGAGCCGGCTCAGTTCGCCGGAAGCGCCCTATGAGCTGGTCAAGACCATGCGCGCCTCGGTGCTGGCGCTGGGGCCGCTGCTGGCGCGCTTCGGCGAAGCCACGGTGTCGCTGCCCGGCGGCTGCGCCATCGGTTCGCGACCGGTCGACCAGCACATCAAGGGCCTGCAGCAGATGGGCGCCGAGATCGTGGTCGAGCACGGCTACATCATCGCCAGGCTGCCCAAGGGGCGCGAGCGGCTGCGCGGCGCCAGCATCACCACCGACATGGTCACGGTCACCGGCACCGAGAATTTCCTGATGGCCGCTTGCCTGGCCGAGGGCGAGACGGTGCTGGAGAACGCGGCGCAGGAGCCGGAGATCACCGACCTGGCCGAGATGCTGATCCGCATGGGCGCCAGCATCGAAGGGCACGGCACCCGCCGCATCCGCATCCAGGGCGTGCCGCGCCTGCACGGCTGCACCCACCGGGTGGTGGCCGACCGCATCGAGGCCGGCACTTTCCTGTGCGCCGTGGCCGCCACCGGCGGCGAAGTGCTGCTGCGGCATGGCCGCGCCGACCACCTGGAGGCGGTGATCGAGAAGCTGCGCCAGGCCGGCGCCGAGGTCACGGCGGTCGACGACGGCATCCGCATCCGCAGTGAGGGACGGCTGAAGGCGCAGGCCTTCCGCACCACCGAGTACCCGGGCTTTCCCACCGACATGCAGGCCCAGTTCATGGTGCTGAACGCCATCGCCGAGGGCGCCTCGCACGTGACCGAAACCATCTTCGAGAACCGCTTCATGCACGTCAACGAGCTGGTGCGGCTGGGCGCGAGGATCCAGGTCGACGGCAAGGTGGCGCTGGTCGAGGGCGTGCCGCGGCTGTCCGGGGCCACCGTGATGGCGACCGACCTGCGTGCCTCGGCCAGCCTGGTCATCGCCGGCCTGGTGGCCGAAGGCGAGACGCTGGTGGATCGCATCTACCACCTGGACCGCGGCTACGACCGGATGGAGTCCAAGCTGCGGGCCCTCGGGGCCGACATCGAGAGGCTGCGCGCATGATCACCCTCGCCCTGTCCAAGGGCCGCATCTTCGACGAGACGCTGCCGCTGCTGCAGGCCGCCGGCATCCAGGTGCTGGAGGACCCGGAGAAGTCCCGCAAGCTGATCCTGCCGACCAACCGCGAGGGGGTTCGCGTGGTCCTGGTGCGGGCCACCGACGTGCCGACCTACGTGCAGTACGGCGGCGCCGACCTCGGCGTGACCGGCCTCGATACCCTGATCGAGCACGGCAACCAGGGCTTGTACCAGCCGCTGGACCTGCGCATCGCATGCTGCCGCGTCAGCGTGGCGGTGCGCGCCGACTTCGACTACGCCAACGCAGTGCAGCAGGGCTCGCGCCTGCGCGTGGCCACCAAGTACGTGTCCATCGCGCGCGACTTCTTCGCCGCCAAGGGCGTGCACGTGGACCTGATCAAGCTGTACGGCAGCATGGAACTGGCGCCGCTCACCGGGCTGGCCGACGCCATCGTGGACCTGGTGTCCACCGGCGGCACGCTCAAGGCCAACAACCTGGTCGAGGTGGAGCGCATCATGGACATCAGCGCGCGGCTGGTGGTGAACCAGGCTGCGCTCAAGCTCAAGCAGGCTCCGATCCGGGAACTGATCGACGTTTTCCGCCGCGCCACGGCGCCGGCCGACGCATGACCGACCTCACCGCCCGACCGTTGCGCCTGTCCACTGCCGACGCCGGTTTCGACGCCGCGTTCCAGGCGCGCCTGCATTGGTCCGATGAGACCGATTCGCAGGTCGAGCAGGCCGTCGCTGGCATCCTCGAAGCCGTCCGCCGGCGCGGCGACGAGGCGGTGCTGGAGTACACGCGGCGCTTCGACAACCTGCAGGCCGACAGCGTCGCGGCGCTGCAGCTGTCGCCCGCCGAACTGAAGGCGGCGTTCGATTCGCTGCCGGTGCCGCGTCGCCAGGCGCTGGAGGCAGCGGCGGCGCGCATCCGCAGCTACCACGAGGCCCAGAAGCGCGCCGGCGGCGAGAGCTGGAGCTACCGCGAGCCCGATGGCACGCTCCTGGGCCAGAAGGTCACGCCGCTGGACCGCGTCGGCATCTACGTGCCGGGCGGCAAGGCGGCCTATCCGTCGTCGGTGCTGATGAACGCGATTCCCGCGAATGTGGCCGGAGTGGGCGAGATCGTCATGGTGGTGCCGACGCCGCGCGGCGAGAAGAACCCGCTGGTGCTGGCCGCCGCTCACGTGGCAGGCGTCACGCGCGCCTTCACCCTCGGCGGCGCGCAGGCGATAGCCGCGCTCGCGTACGGCACGGCCACCGTGCCGCGGGTGGACAAGATCACCGGCCCCGGCAACGCCTACGTCGCCAGCGCCAAGCGCCGCGTGTTCGGGCAGGTCGGCATCGACATGATCGCCGGCCCCAGCGAGATCCTGGTGCTGGCCGACGGCAGCACGCCGGCCGACTGGGTGGCCATGGACCTGTTCTCGCAGGCCGAGCACGACGAACTGGCGCAAAGCATCCTGCTCAGCCCCGACGCGGCGTACATAGACCGCGTGCAGGCCGAGATGGACCGGCTGCTGCCGCAGATGCCGCGGCGGGAGATCATCGCCAAGTCCCTCGATGGACGGGGGGCGCTGATCCACACCCGTGACATGGCGCAAGCCTGCGCGATCAGCAACCGCATCGCCCCGGAGCACCTGGAAATCGCGAGCAGCGAGCCGCACCGCTGGGAGCCGCTGCTGCGCCACGCAGGCGCCATCTTCCTGGGCGCCTACACCAGCGAAAGCCTGGGCGACTACTGCGCCGGCCCCAACCACGTGCTGCCCACCAGCGGCACCGCGCGCTTTTCCAGCCCGCTGGGCGTGTTCGACTTCCAGAAGCGCAGCAGTCTGATCGAGGTCAGCGAAGCCGGCGCGCAGCGGCTGGGGCGCATCGCGTCCGAGCTGGCGCACGGCGAAGGCCTGCAGGCCCATGCGCGCGCCGCCGAGATGAGGCTCAAGCCATGACGACGCCCGCATTGCCGCCCCAGCTGGCCCGCCTGATCCGCCAGGACGTGCAGGGCATGCACGCCTATGCCGTCCAGCCCTCGGCCGGCCTGGTCAAGCTGGACGCCATGGAGAACCCGCATCGGCTGCCGCCCGACTTGCGGCGGCAACTGGGCGAGCGTCTCGGCGCGGTCGCCCTGAACCGCTACCCAGCCGATCGCATCGACGTGCTGCGGCAGGCGCTCGCCCGGCACGCCCGGATGCCGGAGGGCTGCGGCCTGATGCTGGGCAACGGCTCGGACGAGCTGATTTCGCTGCTGGCGATGGCCTGCGACGTGCCCGGCGCTTCGATCCTGGCGCCCGCTCCCGGATTCGTGATGTACGCGATGAGCGCGCAGTTGCAGGGGCTGGAGTTCATCCCGGTCGACCTGACGCCCGATTTCGAGCTGGACGAGCCCGCCATGCTGGCTGCCATCGAGCAGCACCGGCCTTCCATCGTCTACCTGGCCTACCCGAACAACCCGACCGCCAACCTGTGGGACGACGCGGCGATCGAGCGCATCGTGCAGGCGGCGCCCGGCCTGGTGGTGATCGACGAGGCCTACCAGCCCTTCGCCAGCCGCAGCTACCTCGACCGCCTGGCCCGCCATCCGCACGTGCTGCTGATGCGCACGATGAGCAAGTTCGGGCTGGCGGGCGTGCGCATCGGCTACATGATGGGTCCGAGCGCGCTGGTGGCCGAAATCGACAAGGTCCGCCCGCCCTACAACGTCAGCGTGCTCAACTGCGAGGCCGCGCTGTTCGCGCTGGAACACGCCGAGGTGTTCGCCCAGCAGGCCGCCGACATCCGGCGCGAGCGCGACCGGCTGCTGCAGCAGCTGGCCACGCTGTCGCCGCTGAAGGTCTGGCGCAGCGACGCCAACATGGTCCTGGTGCGCGTACCCGACGCGGCCCGCACGTTCGAGGGCATGAAGGCCCGCGGCGTGCTCGTCAAGAACGTTTCTAGAATGCATCCATTGCTGGCCAATTGCCTGCGCCTGACCGTCGGCACCGCCGGGGAGAACGCGCAGATGCTGGAGGCCCTGCAAGCCGCCCTATGACCACCGAACGCACCGCCGAGATCACCCGCAACACCGCCGAGACGCGCATCCGCGTGCGCGTCAACCTCGACGGCACCGGCCAGGCGCGCCTGGCCACCGGCATCGGTTTCTTCGACCACATGCTGGACCAGATCGCCCGGCATGGACTGGTCGACCTGGACGTCCAGGCCGAAGGCGACCTGCACATCGACGGCCACCACACCGTGGAGGACGTGGGCATCGCCCTCGGCCAGGCCGTGGCCAAGGCCATCGGCGACAAGAAGGGCATCCGCCGCTACGGCCATGCCTACGTGCCGCTGGACGAGGCGCTGTCGCGCGTGGTGATCGATTTCTCCGGCCGCCCCGGACTGGTCATGGACGTGCCGTTCCGCAGCGCCATGATCGGCACCTTCGACAGCCAGCTGGCGCACGAGTTCTTCCAGGGATTCGCCAACCACGCCTTCGTGACGCTGCACATCGACAACCTGCGCGGCCAGAACGCGCACCACCAGTGCGAGACCGTGTTCAAGGCCTTTGCCAGGGCGCTGCGCGCCGCGGTGGAGTTCGATTCCCGCGCGGCGGGCACCATCCCTTCCACCAAAGGCGCCCTGTAATTTGCTGCCCGGGCAGCGCCCGGGCGTTTCAAGCCAGATGAAAACGGTAGCGGTCGTCGACTACGGCATGGGCAACCTGCGGTCGGTCTCGCAGGCGGTGGTCCACGCCGCCCGCGACAGTGGCTTCCAGGTGGTGATCACTTCACGGCCCGAAGAGGTGCGCGCCGCCGAGCGCGTCGTGCTGCCCGGCCAGGGCGCCATGCCCGATTGCATGCGCGAACTGAGGGAGTCGGGGCTGCTGCCGGCGGTGCTGGAGGCCGCGGCCGACAAGCCGCTGTTCGGGGTCTGCGTCGGCATGCAGATGCTGCTCGAGCGCAGCGAGGAAGGCCCCAGCGAGGGCCTGGGCCTGATTCCCGGCGAGGTGCGCCGGTTCCAGCTGGAAGGCCGCCTGCAACCCGATGGCAGCCGTTTCAAGGTCCCGCAGATGGGGTGGAACCAGGTCTGGCAGGCGCAGCCGCACCCGGTGTGGTCCGGCGTTGCCGACGGTGCGTGGTTCTATTTCGTCCACAGCTTCTACGCCCACCCGTCGGATGCGCGCCACAGCGCCGGCGAGACCGACTACGGCGGCCGCTTTACCGCCGCGCTGGCCCGCGATAATATTTTTGCGACCCAGTTCCACCCCGAGAAAAGCGCCGACGCCGGCCTGGCCCTGTACCGCAATTTCCTGCGCTGGAATCCCTGACGCCCCACGGGCGCGGCGCGCAGCACCGTTTTTTCCACGCCGACATTTCCCCGATGCTTCTCATCCCCGCGATCGACCTGAAGGACGGGCATTGCGTTCGCCTCAAGCAAGGCGACATGGCCCAGGCCACCACGTTCAGCGAGGACCCGGCCGCCATGGCCAGCCACTGGCTGTCCAGGGGCGCGCGCCGCCTGCACCTGGTGGACCTGAACGGCGCCTTCGCCGGCAAGCCGCAGAACTTCGCTGCCATCCGCTCCATCCTCAAGGCGGTGGGTGACGAGATTCCGGTGCAACTGGGCGGCGGCATCCGCGACCTCGACACGATCGAGAAATACATCGACGGCGGCCTGCGCTACGTGATCATCGGCACCGCCGCCGTCAAGAATCCCGGCTTCCTGAAGGACGCCTGCAGTGCGTTCGGCGGCCACATCATCGTGGGCCTCGATGCCAAGGACGGCAAGGTCGCCACCGACGGCTGGAGCAAGCTCACCGGCCACGAGGTGGTCGACCTGGCCCGCAAGTTCCAGGACTGGGGCGTCGAATCCATCGTCTACACCGACATCGGCCGCGACGGCATGCTCACCGGCATCAACGTCGAGGCCACCGTCAAGCTGGCGCAGTCGCTGACGATTCCGGTCATCGCCTCCGGCGGCCTCTCGGGACTGACCGACATCGAGAAGCTGTGCGCGGTCGAGGACGAAGGCATCGAGGGCGTGATCTGCGGCCGCGCGATCTACTCCGGCGACCTCGATTTCGTCCAGGCCCAGGCCAAGGCCGACGAACTGGCGCAATGACGCCGTCCATGCTCGCCAAACGCATCATCCCCTGCCTGGACGTCACCGGCGGCCGGGTCGTCAAGGGCGTCAACTTCGTCGAACTGCGCGACGCCGGCGACCCGGTGGAGATCGCCGCCCGCTACAACGAGCAGGGCGCCGACGAACTGACCTTCCTGGACATCACCGCCACCAGCGACGGGCGCGACCTGATCCTGCCCATCATCGAAGCCGTGGCCTCGCAGGTGTTCATTCCACTGACCGTGGGTGGCGGCGTGCGCACGGTGGAAGACGTGCGGCGGCTGCTGAACGCCGGCGCCGACAAGACCAGCTTCAATTCCGCCGCCATCGCCAACCCGGACGTGATCAGCGCGGCTTCCGGCAAGTACGGCTCGCAGTGCATCGTGGTGGCCATCGACGCCAAGCGCCGGTCCGGCGAGGACGAGGCTGCCCGCGGCCCCGGCTGGGACGTCTACAGCCACGGCGGGCGCCGCAACACCGGGCTGGATGCGGTCCAGTGGGCGGTCGAGATGGCGCGCCGCGGCGCCGGCGAGATCCTGCTGACCAGCATGGACCGCGACGGCACCAAGGCGGGCTTCGACCTCGAACTGACGCGGGCGGTCAGCGACGCGGTGCCGGTGCCGGTCATCGCCTCCGGCGGCGTCGGCAACCTCGACCACTTGGCCGACGGCGTGCAACAGGGCAGGGCCGACGCCGTGCTGGCCGCCAGCATCTTCCACTTCGGCGAGTACACCGTCGCCCAGGCCAAGGCCCACATGGCCGGCCGCGGCATTCCGGTGCGCAGCTGAAAGCCGGCCGCGGGATGGCCGACAATGCGGCCATGGATTGGCTCGACCAGGTCAAGTGGGACGCCGCCGGCCTGGTGCCGGTGATCGCGCAGGAGCAGGCCACCGGCGACGTGCTGATGTTCGCCTGGATGGACCGCGCGGCCCTGCAGAAGACCGCCGAGCTGGGCCGGGCCGTGTATTTCAGCCGCTCTCGCCAGCGCCTGTGGTTCAAGGGCGAGGAGTCCGGCCACGTGCAGCAGGTGCACGAGATCCGCATGGATTGCGACAACGACGTGCTGCTGCTGAAAGTCACGCAACTGGGGCACGACCCGGGCATCGCCTGCCACACCGGCCGTCACAGTTGTTTCTTCCAGCGACAGGAGGGCGGCCGCTGGGTTTCCGTCGAACCGGTCTTGAAGAATCCGTCCGAGATCTACACCTGAATCCGATGAGCGCGAACGACTCCCTGGCCCGACTGGCCGCCGTGATCGAAAGCCGAAAGCCCGGCCGGGGCGGCGATCCCGAAAGCAGCTACGTCGCGCGCCTGCTGCACAAGGGGCCCGACGCCTTCCTCAAGAAGATCGGCGAGGAGGCCACGGAGGTCGTGATGGCTGCCAAGGACTGCGACCGCGGCGGCGACCCATCCCGGCTGGTGGGCGAAGTGGCCGACCTGTGGTTCCACAGCCTGGTGGCGCTGGCGCACTACGGCCTGTCGCCGGCCGACGTGATCGCCGAACTGGAGCGCCGCGAAGGCACCAGCGGCATCGAGGAAAAGGCGTTGCGCAAGGCGCGCGAGCGCGAAGGAGCAGGGCAATGAGCGAAACCGACTTCAGTGCGTTCGAGCGCAAGGAGCCCGGCGACCGCACGGTCATGCACGTGCTGTACGGCATGCACACCTTCGCCCCGTTCACCTACTGGGTGCTGGCGGTGATCGCCATGGTGGTCAACTACATCCGGCGCGCCGACGAGCTCGACGCGGTCTATGCGGCCCACCACAACTACATGATCGCCACCTTCTGGTGGAGCCTCTTGTGGCTGGTGCTGACCTCGCCGCTGTACCTGCTGCTGTTCCTGCCCGGCTTCATCGCGCACGCGCTGGTGGGGCTGTGGTACCTGTATCGCTGCATCCGCGGCTGGCTGCGCTTCACCGACGGCCGCCCTCCCCGCTGAAAGCCATGAGCCAAGCCGACCCGAACTGCCTCTTCTGCAAGATCGTGGAGGGCAAGATCCCCTCGCGCAAGGTCTACGAGGACGAGGAGATCTTCGTTTTCCACGACATCCACCCGTGGGCGCCGGTCCACTTCCTGATGGTCCCCAAGCAGCACGTCACGTCGCTCGCGCACGTGGCCGACGAACACGCACCGCTGCTGGGCCGCATGCTGGCGCTGGCGCCGCGCCTGGCCTTGCAGGAGGGGTGCCGGCCTTACCCCGAAGGAGGCCACCGGGTGGTGATCAACACCGGCGCCGAAGGCGGGCAGGAAGTCCACCACCTGCACGTCCACGTGATGGGCGGGCCGCGCCCCTGGCTCAAAGGCTGAAACGCCGCTTGCCCTATGGGGCGCGCCCGCGTCGCGCGCAGGCCGCCCGACTAAAATCAGGCCATTCATACAGGAGTTGATCCATGGGTTCCATTTCCATCTGGCACTGGCTGATCGTGCTGCTGATCGTGGTGCTGGTTTTCGGCACCAAGAAGCTGAAGAACATGGGGTCCGACCTCGGCGGCGCCGTCAAGGGCTTCAAGGACGGCATGAAGGACGGCTCGACCCCGGACGAGGCGGTGCCGCCGGCCGGCCAGGTCGCCAACAAGCCCTCGGGCGGCGCCGACAAGACGACCATCGACGTCGAGGCTCGCAACAAGTCGTGAGGCCAGGCAGGGACGCTGCGGGGTGATCGACCTCGGCCTATCCAAGATGGCGCTGATCGGGGTGGTGGCGTTGATCGTCATCGGCCCCGAGAAGCTGCCGCGCGTGGCCCGCACGGTCGGCACGCTGCTGGGCAAGGCCCAGCGCTACGTCAATGACGTCAAGGCGGAAGTCAACCGCTCGATGGAGCTCGACGAGCTTCGCAAGATGAAGGACAACGTGGAGACGGCCGCCCGCGACGTCGAGCAGTCGGTGCGCTCGGGCGCCGCCGATTTCGAGAAGGAATGGTCCGACGCGGTCGGCCAAGCCTCGCCGGCGCTCGAGGAGCCGCCTTCATATCCGGAATACCGGCATCCGCGCAAGAAATGGCGCCTCAAGCAGGGTGCCACCCCCCATTGGTACAAGGCCCGCAACGGCATCCGTACCCGCGCGCTCTCGGGCGCCGCCCGCGTGGCGCGCTACCGCCCGAAGAAGTTCGACTGATGTCCCAGCCCGAAAAGGAAGACGAGCTCGCCGGTACCGAGCAGCCCTTCGTCGCCCACCTGGTGGAGCTGCGCGACCGGCTGCTCTACTGCGTCTACGGCATCGCGCTGGCCGTCATCGCGCTGGCGATCTGGCCCGGCCCCAACGGGCTGATCGACTTCATCGCGCAACCGATCCGCGCCCACATGCCGCCCGACGCCAAGCTGATCGCGGTGGGCGTGTTCTCGCCCTTCTTCGTGCCGCTGAAGGTGCTGCTGATGGTGGCGGTGCTGGCGGTGCTGCCCTGGCTGATGTACCAGGTCTGGTCGTTCGTCGCCCCCGGGCTGTACAGCCACGAGCGGCGCTTCGCGCTGCCGCTGATCATCTTCGGCAGCCTGCTGGCCTATGGCGGCATCGCCTTCGTGCAGTTCTTCGTGCTCGACCGCATGTTCGGCTTCATCCAGGGGTTCACGCCCGAAAGTGTGGCCGCCACGCCGGACATCGCGTCCTACGTCGAGGCCATCCTGTCGCTGTACCTCGCCTTCGGCCTGGCCTTCCAGGTGCCGATCGTGGTCATGCTGCTGGTGCGCTTCGAGATGGTGACGATCGCCAAGCTCAAGGAGTTCCGCGGCTACTTCATCGTGGTCGCCTTCGTGATCGCGGCCGTCGTGACCCCGCCCGACGTGATCTCGCAACTGGCCCTGGCCATTCCCATGGTCATCCTCTACGAGGTGGGCATCATCGGAGCGCGCTGGTTCGTCAAGGTCTCGCGCGCGCCGGAAGACGATTCGGAGGCCGAAAAGAAGGCGTCCTGAGCGGCAGCCCGACCTGGCGTCGGGCGCCCTTGCGAGTCCGGGCTGCTACCGTGCCATGGCACGCGGCCGGGGCCGCTGGCCCGGGGTGACGCTCAGCTCCAGCGCCTCTTCGCGCCGCTGCACCTTGAACGCCGCGGGGGTGCCGGGCTTGAGCGCCGCCACCCGGGTGAGCAGTTCCGACACGTTGGTGATCGGCTTGCCGGCCACGTCGACGATCACGTCGCCGGGCCGCAACCCGGCCTGCGCGGCCGGGCCGTTCTGCAGCACGCCCGTCACCAGCACGCCGTGGCGGGCCTTGACGCCGAAGGTCTCCATCAGGTCGGGAGACAGGTCGGCCGGCTCCACGCCGATCCAGCCGCGCCGCACCACGCCCTCCTTGACGATGCCTTCCAGCACCTGCTTGGCGGTGGACACCGGGATGGCGAAGCCGATGCCCATGCTGCCGCCCGAGCGCGAGTAGATCGCGGTGTTGACGCCCATCAGCTGGCCGTTCACGTCGACCAGCGCGCCGCCCGAGTTGCCCGGATTGATGGCAGCGTCGGTCTGGATGAAGTTCTCGAAGGTGTTGATGCCCAGCTGGTTGCGCCCGAGCGCGCTGACGATGCCGCTGGTGACGGTCTGGCCGACGCCGAAGGGATTGCCGATGGCCAGGACCTGGTCGCCCACCTGCAGCGAATCGGAGTTGCCCAGCGTGATCACGGGCAGCCGGTCCAGCTCGATCCGCAGCACGGCCAGGTCGGTTTCGGGGTCGGTGCCGATCACCTTGGCGCGGGCCGTGCGCGAGTCGTTGAGGGTGACCTCGATCTCGTCGGCGCCCTCGACCACGTGGTTGTTGGTGAGGATGTAGCCCTCGGGGCTGATGATGACGCCGCTGCCCAGGCCGACCTGCGGCTGGCCGCCCTGCTCGCCGAAGAAGAAGCGGAACCAGGGGTCGTTCAGTTGCGGGTGGCGCGGCGGCGCCTTGCTGGTGTTGATGCTGACGACGGCCGCGGAAGCGCGCTGCGCGGCCTGGCGGAAACTGCCCACCGGCGGTGGCGCATTGGCGGGCGTGGGCGCCTCCACCAGCGCCACTCCCGTGTCGGTGGTGAGGGAGGCGTCGCGCAGCCAGTCCGGCTTGAGGGTGGCGACCACGAACCAGGCGGCCAGGAGGAGGGTGACGGCTTGGGAGAAGAGGAGCCAGTAGCGGCGCATGGAGACGGCAGGCGGGAGCGAAGCTGCCAGTGTAGACGGCGGCGTCGCGCCGCGCGGCCTCGACGCGCGCCTTGGCTGCGCATGAGCAGCCAAGGCGCGCCGGCTGCTCCACAATCGGGGCTTTGCCTCCGCCCATGATCACGCGACAGCAACTGGCCGACGCCTTCGACGCCCTGCTCGAGCCGGCGCGCTTCAAGGACTACGGCCCGAACGGGCTGCAGGTGGAAGGGCGCGCCGGGGTGCGGCGCATCGTCTCCGGCGTCACCGCCAGCCGGGCCCTGATCGAGGCGGCCATTGCCGCGCAGGCCGACGCGCTGTTCGTCCACCACGGGCTGTTCTGGCGGGGCCAGGACGGCCGCGTGACGGGATGGATGAAGCAGCGGCTGGCCCTGCTGCTGCAGCACGACGTCAACCTGTTCGCCTACCAC
The DNA here is from genome assembly GCA_036675905.1 of Acidovorax sp. Classification (GTDB taxonomy): domain Bacteria; phylum Pseudomonadota; class Gammaproteobacteria; order Burkholderiales; family Burkholderiaceae_C; genus Ramlibacter. The sequence continues at coordinate 39,344 of JAKFEA010000215.1, forward strand.
CTGCCGCTGGACGCCCATCCCGAGCTGGGCAACAACGCGCAGCTCGGCCGGGTGCTGGGGCTGCAGGCGCAGGACCGTTTCGGCGACCAGGACCTCGGCTTCCTGGGCGCTCGCGCAAGCGGCGAACCGTTCGCCGGCCCGCGCGCGCTGGCCGACCACGTGCAGCAGGCGCTCGGCCGACCGGTCACCCTGGTCGAAGGCGGGGATGGCCCGATCGCGCGCGTCGCCTGGTGCACCGGCGGCGCCCAAGGCTGGTTCGAGGCGGCCATCGCGGCCGGGGCGCAAGCCTTCCTCACCGGCGAGATCTCCGAGCCGCAGGCGCACTACGCGCGCGAGTGTGGCGTGACCTTCCTGGCCTGCGGCCATCACGCCACCGAGCGTTACGGGGCGCCGGCGGTGGCTGCGCACGTGGCGGCGCAGCTGGGCCTGGAGCACCGCTTCATCGACATCGACAACCCGGCATGAGCGGGACGACGGGCACCGTGGCCAGGCCGCTGGCGATCACCCAGGGCGACCCGGCCGGCATCGGCGGCGAGATCATTGCCCGGCTGTTCCGTGATGCGCCCGGCGACATGGCCGGCTGCTTCGTGGCCGGTGAGCTGATGCACCTGCGCCGGGCCAGCGCGGCGGCTGCGTCCGCGGGGCGGCTTCCGTTGCCGGTCGCCGAGATCGGCAAGCCCGCCGAGGTCTTCGCTGTCCCGCCGCAATGCATTCCGCTGCTGCCGACCACCAGCCAGGCGGATTTGCTGGTGCCCTGGGGTCAGGTCGATGCGGCCGCCGGCCGCATCGCGGCCGGGGCGGTCACGTGGGCCGCCGACGCCGCCCTGCGCGGCGAGATCGCCGGGCTGGTCACGGCGCCGCTGCACAAGGAAGCGCTGGCCGCGGCGGGCGTGCCCTTCCCGGGACATACGGAGTTGCTGCAGGCCCGGGCCGCGGCGCACGCCGGCTGCACCGTGGACCGGATGCCGGTGCGCATGATGCTGGCCAGCGAGGAGTTGCGCACGGTGCTGGTCAGCATCCATGTGTCGCTGCGCGATGCGATCGGGGCGGTGACCCGGGAGGGCGTGCTGCAGACACTGCGAATCACGCACGCATCGCTGTCGCGGCTGCTTGGGCGTGCGCCGCGCATAGCGGTGGCCGGGCTCAACCCGCACGCGGGCGAGGGCGGCCTGTTCGGTCGCGAGGAGATCCAGGCGATCGTGCCGGCGATCGAGGCCGCGCGTGCAGAAGGAGTCGACGCATCCGGTCCCTGGCCGCCCGACACGGTGTTCATGCGGGCCCGATCGACGCCGCAGCGCGCCGGCGAATTCGACGTCGTGGTGGCCATGTACCACGACCAGGGGCTGATCCCGGTCAAGTACCTGGGCGTGGACAAGGGCGTGAACGTCACGCTGGGGTTGCCGATGGTGCGCACCAGCCCCGACCACGGCACCGCGTTCGACATCGCCGGCACGGGGCGCGCCGATCCGGCCAGCCTGCTGGCGGCCGTGCGGATGGCGCGGCGACTCGCCGCGGCCGGCTGACTACGGCGAGCGCAGGCTGTCGCGGATCTCGCGCAGCAGGACGATGTCCTCCGGCGGCGCGGTTGGCGCGGCGGCAGCCGGCTCGGCCTGGGCGCGCTTGAGGCGGTTGATCTGCTTGACCATCAGGAAAATGATGAACGCCAGGATCGCGAAGTTCACCACCACGGTGATGAAACTGCCCCAGGCGAACACCGGCACGCCGGCCTTGGTCAGGTCGGCCAGGGTCCGGGGCACGCCTTCCGGGGCGCGGCCGAGCACGAAGAACAGGTTCGAGAAGTCCAGGTTGCCGCCGATGGCCGCGACGACCGGCATGATGATGTCCTTGACCAGCGAATCGACGATCTTGGTGAAGGCGGCGCCGATGATCACGCCCACTGCGAGATCAATGACACTGCCCTTGACCGCGAATTCGCGGAACTCCTTGAGCATTCCCATTCGTTGACCCTCCTCAATACGGGCGCGAGTATCGCCCGAGGCAGGCGCGCGCGCCACGTCGGCCGCAGTGGAATCGCACCGATACGCTCCGCTACAATCGCTGGTTGACCTTCCAAGCGATCTCCCCCGAGGACCCCATGAGTGACACCCCACTGGACACCAGCAAGCGGACGTGGCTGATCGCGTCGGGCTGTGCCGGCGCGGCAGGCGCTGCTTTCACTGCCGTCCCCTTCGTGGCCAGCTTCCAGCCGTCCGAGCGCGCCAAGGCCGCCGGCGCACCGGTGGAAGTGGACATCTCCTCGCTCAAGCCGGGCGAGAAGCTGACCGTGGAGTGGCGCGGCAAGCCGGTGTGGATCCTCAGGCGCACGCCGGCGATGCTGGCCACGCTGGAAGAGACCCAGTCGGAGGTGGCCGATCCGAATTCCGAGCGCACGGCCTACCCGACGCCCGAGTACGCCCAGAACCAGTACCGCTCGATCAAGCCGGAAGTGTTCGTCGCCGTCGGCATCTGCTCGCACCTGGGCTGCTCGCCCACCGACAAGCTGCAGCCCGGCCCGCAGCCGTCCCTGCCCGACGACTGGAACGGCGGCTTCCTGTGCCCCTGCCACGGCTCCACCTTCGACCTGGCCGGCCGCGTCTTCAAGAACAAGCCCGCGCCCGACAACCTGGAAGTGCCGCCGTACATGTACCTGTCGGACACCCGCCTGCTGATCGGCGAAGACAAGAAGGCCTGAGCGGGAAAGCACGATGGCTGAATTCAAGGAAATCTCCCCCAACGCCAGCGCGGGCGCCAAGCTCACGAACTGGTTCGAGAACCGCTTCCCGACCGCCTTCTCCGAGTACGAGAAGCACATGTCGGGCTACTACGCGCCGAAGAACTTCAACGCCTGGTACTTCTACGGCTCGCTGTCGCTGCTGGTGCTGGTGATCCAGATCGTCACCGGCATCTTCCTGGTGATGCACTACAAGCCCGACGCGAACCTGGCGTTCGCCTCGGTCGAGTACATCATGCGCGACGTGCCCTGGGGCTGGCTGGTGCGCTACATGCACTCCACCGGCGCCTCGGCGTTCTTCATCGTCGTCTACCTGCACATGTTCCGCGGGCTGATGTACGGCAGCTACCGCAAGCCGCGCGAACTGGTGTGGCTGTTCGGCTGCGCGATCTTCCTGGTGCTGATGGCCGAAGCCTTCATGGGCTACCTGCTGCCCTGGGGCCAGATGTCCTACTGGGGCGCGCAGGTGATCGTGAACCTGTTCTCCGCCATCCCCTTCATCGGCCCCGACCTGGCGCTGCTGATCCGCGGCGACTACGTGGTGAGCGACGCCACGCTGAACCGCTTCTTCAGCTTCCACGTGATCGCGGTGCCGCTGGTGCTGCTCGGCCTGGTGGTGGCCCACCTGCTGGCGCTGCACGACGTCGGCTCGAACAACCCCGACGGCGTCGAGATCAAGGGCCCGAACGCCCCGATGGACGAGAACGGCAAGCCGGTGGACGGCATCCCGTTCCACCCCTACTACACGGTGCACGACATCGTGGGCGTGTCGGTGTTCCTGATGCTGTTCAGCGCCATCATCTTCTTCGCGCCCGAGTTCGGCGGCTACTTCCTGGAGTACAACAACTTCATCCCGGCCGATCCGCTGAAGACGCCCGCGCATATCGCGCCGGTGTGGTACTTCACGCCGTACTACTCGATGCTGCGCGCCATCACCAGCGAGATGATGTACGCGCTGGTGCTGTGCGTGGTGGCGGCCGCGGCGTTCGCCTTCATGAAATCGCGCATGACCATGGGCGGCAAGGTCGCCACCGCGGTGGTCGCGGCCGTCGCCATCGCGCTGATGCTGGCGATCGACGCCAAGTTCTGGGGCGTGGTGGTGATGGGCGGCTCGGTGATGATCCTGTTCTTCCTGCCCTGGCTGGACAAGAGCCCGGTCAAGTCGATCCGCTACCGCCCGAACTGGCACAAGGGCGTCTATGCCGCCTTCGTGGTGGTCTTCCTGGTGCTCGGCTACCTG
>JAKFEA010000216.1:0-6426 GCA_036675905.1 Acidovorax sp.
GGCGCCGAGCGGCCGGTGCTGCGCGGCGATGCGACGGCGGAGCTGCCGCGGGTGATCGCCTCGGCGCGCGAAGTGCTGGAGAACCTGACGTCCATGACGCGCGAGGACGCGGCCCTGCGCGCCAGCCTGGCCAACGTGCAGGCCATCACCGACAAGCTCAAGGGGCCGCAAGGCGCGCTCGGCGTGCTGTTCGGCAACGAGGCCGACGCCAGGCGCATCATCACCACGCTGGAGCGCACCAATGCGCTGCTGGCCCGATTCGACACGCTGGCCGCCAAGGCCGACACGCAGGTGTTCGGCCCCGACGGCGTGGTTCGCGAGACGCGCGCGGCGGTCGTGCAGCTCAACGGACTGCTGGCGGACACGCGCGAGAGCCTGAAGAAGGTGGACGCGGTGCTGGTGGAGGCGCAGGCGGTCGGCGCCAACGTGCGCAGCGGCACCGAGGACCTGGGCGCGCTGCGCGGCGAAGTGGAAGCCAGCCTGCGCAAGGTCGAGTCGCTGATCAACGAGATCAACCGCAAGTGGCCGTTCGCGCGCGACACGGAGATCAAGCTGCCATGAGGCGCGCTGCCGTGGCCGCATCCATGGCTTTGCTGCTGGCGGCCTGCGGCAGCCGTCCCCCGGCGCCCGACTGGCAGGTCAACGCCCACGGCGCGCTGGAGCGCTACGAGCAGGCCTGGCTCACCGGCAACACGCGCGCCGCGCAAGCCGACTTCGACCGGGCGCGGCGCGAGCTGTCCGCCACCGGGAAGGCCGGCCTGGTGGCGCGTGCCGAACTCACGCGCTGCGCGCTGCAGGTGGCCAGCCTCGACCTCGGCCCCTGCACGGGCTTCGACCCCTTGCGGGGCGACGCACCCGCCGCCGAACGCGCGTATGCCGACTACCTGCAGGGCTTGCCGGTGCCGCCGGATCTGTTGCCCGAGCAGCACCGGGCCGTCGCCGGCGGCGCCGATGCAGCGAGGGTTGCCGCGATCGGGGATCCGCTCTCGCGGCTGGTTGCTGCCGGCGTCGCGATGCGGACAGGGCGCGGGTCGCCGGCGCTGCTGCAGGTCGCCGCCGACACCGCTTCTGCACAGGGGTGGCGCCGGCCGCTGCTGGCCTGGCTGGGCGCGCAGGTGAAGCTGGCCGAGCAGCGAGGTGACAGTGAGCAAGCGGCGCAGCTGCGCCGCCGCATCGCACTGGCCGCCGGCGAACGCTGATCAGTCGCTGCCTGCAGCGACCCCATGGAAAAAGCCGGGCGCAAGCCCGGCTTTCGATCGGATCGGAAACACCGGAGAAACGCGCAGCGCTTCTCCGGTGGATTCCTCAGGGCTTGGAAGCCGTCGGAAAAGGCCAGGCGGCCTGCGGGTTGAGCGTGGTCTGCGCCGCAGGAGCCGCAGCCGCGGCTGGCGCCGACGCGGGCTTGGCAGCAGGGCTTTTGGCAGCCTTCTTCGCAGCCGGCTTCTTGGCAGCCTTCTTCGCCGCCGCCTTTTTCGCAGGGGCCTTCTTGGCCGCCGCCTTCTTCGCAGGCGCCTTCTTGGCGGCCTTCTTGGCGCCGCCCTTCTTCGCCGCCGCCTTCTTCGCGGGGGCCCTCTTGGCAGCCGCCTTCTTCGCCGGGGCCTTCTTGGCCGCAGCCTTGCGGGCCGGGGCCTTCTTCGCCGCGGTCTTCTTGGCGGCGGCCTTGCGGGCCGGAGCCTTCTTCGCTGCGGTCTTCTTGGCGGCGACCTTGCGGGCCGGGGCCTTCTTGGCCGCCGCCTTCTTGGCCGGAGCCTTCTTCGCAGCGGCCTTCTTGGCCGGCGCCTTCTTGGCCGTAGCCTTCTTCGCCGGGGCCTTCTTGGCCGCAGACTTCTTCGCCGGAGCCTTCTTCGCGGCGGCTTTCTTCGCAGTTGCCATTTCCATTCTCCTGTTCAAGTTGACATCGATATCAACCAAAGAAGCACTCAGCGCCTGTTGGTGGCACCGAGCGATCCATGGAGTTGGGCCTCATGCCCAGCCCCATGAACACCGTGACCCGCAGGGCGCCGGCTCTTCGTGGCCGGTCTGCCGTGCGGGTGAAACTTGCGAGCCCAACTACTTCGCAGTTGCCGTCAATCCCAGGAAAGCGCGCCACCCGACTGGTACTCGATCACGCGGGTTTCGAAGAAATTGCGCTCTTTCTTCAGGTCAATCATTTCGCTCATCCAGGGGAAGGGGTTCTCCTCGTTGGGGAACAGCGCTTCCAGGCCGATCTGCGTGGCGCGCCGGTTGGCGATGTAGCGCAGGTAGCCCTTGAACATGGAGGCATTGAGGCCCAGCACGCCGCGCGGCATGGTGTCCTCGGCATAGCGGTATTCGAGCTCGACGGCCTTCTGGAACAGGCCGCGGATCTCGGCCTTGAAGTCGGACGTCCACAGGTGCGGGTTCTCCAGCTTGAGCTGGTTGATCAGGTCGATGCCGAAGTTGCAGTGCATCGACTCGTCCCGCAGGATGTACTGGTACTGCTCGGCAGCGCCGGTCATCTTGTTCTGCCGGCCCAGCGCCAGGATCTGGGTGAAGCCGACGTAGAAGAACAGGCCCTCCATCAGGCAGGCGAAGACGATCAGGCTCTTGAGCAGCGTCTGGTCGGCTTCCGGCGTGCCGGTGCGGAAGTCGGGGTCCATGATCGCCTCGATGAAGGGGATCAGGAACTGGTCCTTGTCGCGGATCGACGCCACCTCGTTGTAGGCGTTGAAGATCTCGCTCTCGTCCAGGCCCAGCGACTCCACGATGTACTGGTAGGCGTGCGTGTGGATCGCTTCCTCGAAGGCCTGGCGCAGCAGGAACTGGCGGCACTCGGGCGCCGTGATGTGCCGGTAGGTGCCCAGCACGATGTTGTTGGCGGCCAGCGAGTCGGCGGTGACGAAGAAGCCCAGGTTGCGCTTGATGATGCGGCGCTCGTCCTCGGTCAGACCGTTCGGGTCCTTCCACAGGGCGATGTCGCGGTTCATGTTGATTTCCTGCGGCATCCAGTGGTTGGAGCAGGTCGCGAGGTACTTCTCCCAGGCCCACTTGTACTTGAACGGCACCAGCTGGTTGACGTCGGTCTGGCCGTTGATGATGCGCTTGTCGGCGGCCTGCACGCGGCGGTGGCCGGGCGCTTCGGCGCTGCGCATGGCGATGGGCGCGGGCTGCTGCGCGAGCGGTGCACGCGCGCCGTCGTCGAGCGTGCGCAGCGCGGGCTGCGCAGCGAAATCGTGGGGGGCGGATGGCTGGAAGGCCGCCGTCGAAAGGGGTGAAGGGGGCGCCTCGCGGTTCCAGGAACCGCTGCTCGGCGGGATTTGCGAAGCGGGCTTGACGTCGTCGTCCCAGGTCAGCATGTGTCTTCCAGTGCTCGGATTATCCGGGCAGTGATGTGCGTTTCAAAGTGTCCGTTCACATCACGCCGCGATTGTGTTGCTCGTTTGCATCGGCGTCCTGTCGGAGAACGCCGACACCTCCTTCATGCGCGACTCACTGACATGCCTCGCACGTCGGGTCGTCGATCGCGCAGAACTTGATGTCGGTGGCCGGCACCGTGTTCATCTGCTGCTGCGCGGCAGGCGCGTCGAGCGTGCCGGTCCCGTTCGCGCCCGCGCTCATGCCGCCGTTGCCGGCGCCGTTGGCCACGGCGTTGAGGCGGCCCGACTGCACGGTGGATTTCTCGGCGTGCGTGGCGCTGATGGTGCGCAGGTAGTAGGTGGTCTTCAAGCCGCGCACCCAGGCCAGCTTGTAGGTGTCGTCCAGCTTCTTGCCCGACGCGCCGGCCATGTAGATGTTGAGCGACTGCGCCTGGTCGATCCACTTCTGCCGGCGCGCGGCGGCCTCCACCAGCCAGACCGGCTCGACCTCGAAGGCGGTGGCGTACAGCGCCTTCACTTCCTGCGGCACCCGGTCGATCGGGCGCAGCGAACCATCGAAGTGCTTGAGGTCCATGACCATCACGTCGTCCCACAGCCCCAGGCGCTTCAAGTCGCGCACCAGGGAGTGGTTGATCACCGTGAACTCGCCCGACAGGTTGGACTTGACCGACAGGTTGCCGAAGCAGGGCTCGATCGAGGCGTCCACGCCGATGATGTTGGAGATCGTGGCGGTCGGGGCGATGGCGACGCAGTTGGAGTTGCGCATGCCGTCCTGGGCGATCTTGCGGCGCAGCGCGCCCCAGTCGAGCGTGGCCGAGCGGTCCACCTCCACGTAGCCGCCGCGGGCCTTGGCCAGCAGCTCCAGCGTGTCGAGGGGCAGGATGCCCTGGTCCCACAGCGAGCCCTTGTAGCTGGAATAGCGGCCGCGCTCGCGCGCCAGCTCGGTCGAGGCCCAGTAGGCGTGGTAGCAGATCGCCTCCATCGAGCGGTCGGCGAATTCCACCGCCTCCTGCGAGGCGTAGGGGATGCGCAGTTCGTACAGCGCGTCCTGGAAACCCATCAGGCCCAGGCCCACCGGGCGGTGCCGCAGGTTGGAGTCGCGCGCCTTCTTGACGGCGTAGTAGTTGATGTCGATCACGTTGTCCAGCATGCGCATGGCCGTGGACACGGTCTTCTTCAGCTTGTCGTGGTCGACCGCGCCGTCCTTGAGGTGCTGCAGCAGGTTGACCGAGCCCAGGTTGCAGACCGCCGTCTCGGTGTCGCTGGTGTTGAGCGTGATCTCGGTGCACAGGTTGGACGAGTGCACCACGCCGGCATGCTGCTGGGGCGAGCGCACGTTGCAGGCGTCCTTGAAGGTGATCCAGGGATGGCCGGTCTCGAACAGCATCGAGAGCATCTTGCGCCACAGGTCGGTGGCGGCCACCACCTTGCTGGGCTTGATCTCGCCGGCGCGGGCCTTCTCCTCGTAGGCCACGTAGGCCTTCTCGAAGTCGGCGCCGAACAGGTCGTGCAGGTCGGGCACCGAGGACGGCGAGAACAGGGTCCACTCGCCGTTTTCCATCACCCGGCGCATGAACAGGTCCGGGATCCAGTTGGCCGTGTTCATGTCATGGGTGCGGCGCCGGTCGTCGCCGGTGTTCTTGCGCAGCTCCAGGAACTCCTCGATGTCCAGGTGCCAGCTCTCCAGGTAGGTGCAGACGGCGCCCTTGCGCTTGCCGCCCTGGTTGACCGCAACCGCGGTGTCGTTGACCACCTTGAGGAACGGCACCACCCCCTGCGACTCGCCGTTGGTGCCCTTGATGTGGGAGCCGAGCGCGCGCACCCGGGTCCAGTCGTTGCCCAGCCCGCCGGCGAACTTGGACAGCAGGGCGTTTTCCTTGATCGATTCGTAGATGCCGTCCAGGTCGTCCGGCACCGTGGTGAGGTAGCACGACGACAGCTGGCTGCGCAGGGTGCCGCTGTTGAACAGCGTCGGCGTCGACGACATGAAGTCGAAGCTGGACAGCACCTCGTAGAACTCGATGGCGCGCGCCTCGCGGTCGATCTCGTTGAGCGCCAGGCCCATCGCCACGCGCATGAAGAAGGCCTGCGGCAGCTCGATGCGGGTCTTGCGCACGTGCAGGAAATAGCGGTCGTAGAGCGTCTGCAGCCCGAGGTAGTCGAACTTCATGTCGCGCTCGGACTTGAGCGCGGCGCCCAGCCGCTTCAGGTCGTACTGCAGCAGGTCGGGGTTGAGCAGCTCGGCGTCGACGCCCTTCCTGACGAAGCCGGGGAAGTAGTCGGCGTAGGCGTCGGCGGTCGCGGCCGGCATCACGTCGCGGCCCAGCACCTCCTTGAAGATGGTGTGCAGCAGCAGGCGCGCGGTGGCGTAGGTGTAGTCGGGATCCTTCTCGATCAGGGTGCGCGCCGCCAGGATCGAGGCCTTGTAGACCTCGTCGATCGGCACCCCGTCGTACAGGTTGCGCATGGTCTCGGCCACGATGGGATCGGGCCGGACGTCGGCCGACAGGCCACCGCAGGCGTTCTCGATCAGCGCCTTGAGCTGCCCCAGGTCCAGCGGCACGCGCTGGCCGCCGTCGATGACGTGCAGCACTGGCGCCTGCGCCACCTCGGGCGCGGCCTGACGGGCGCGCTCCTGCGCGCGGCGCTCGCGGTACAGCACGTAGGCGCGGGCGATCTCGTGGTGGCCGCCGCGCATCAGGCCCAGCTCGACCTGGTCCTGCACGTCCTCGATGTGGAAGGTGCCGCCGCCCGGTCGCGAGCGCACCAGCGCGCGGATCACGTGCTGCGTGAGCGCGTCCACCGTTTCGCGCACGCTGGCCGAGGCCGCGCCCTGGGTGCCGTGCACGGCCAGGAAGGCCTTCATCATCGCCACGGCGATCTTGTTCGGCTCGAAGGGAACGACGGCGCCGTTGCGGCGGATGATCTGGTAGTGCGCCAGCGGATTCGGCACGGCTTGGGCCGCGATGGGGGCGGCGAAGGCGGTTGCGGGACGGGGGGAAAGGCCGGCGGCGCTCGGGACTTGCATGGGTCGTTTCCTCTGCTGCAGTTGTTCTTTGGAAGGCCGCGAGTGTAATCGCGACTTTCGTCA
>JAKFEA010000217.1:0-1763 GCA_036675905.1 Acidovorax sp.
CGCTTGTGCACCGGGTGCGCGTCGAGTGCATCGAGTGCGGCGTCGATGCCGGGTTCCCGCATCAAACGTTGCACCAGCGGCAACAAGCCTTCCGGCAACACGGCTGCGAGGTAGCGGCCATCGCGTTTGCGCCGGAGCACGTGGCCGGCGCGGGCGAGGGCGCGAGCGTCGTGGTTGCTGCGCGCGCGCAGCAGGCCGGCGGGCCAGAGTTCGATCTCGGGCGTGTTGATCAACAGGCGTGGCTGTGGGCGCATGCGCGCAGCTTAGCCGTGCCCGTGCCAGGGGTCATCCTGTCGGCCAACAGCTGGTGTCAGCGTCGGGATTCGCGCCACAGCATGATGGCAAGCCCACCCGCGACCACACAGGCGATGCCGCTGGCCCATGTGGGGATCGAGACGCCATTGACGATCACTTCCCAGCCCTGCAGGAAGCGCACCAGTTGCAACAGGGACAGCAGGCCCAGGAAGACGATGGTGAGGGTGGTGAAAGGTTTCATGTCGTTCCTCCATTCATTCCTGTTTGGCATGCAATCAAGCGCCGGTCTTGTGCAGCGCATCGAGCAGGGCCTGCGGCTGCTGCAGGCTCAGCAACAGTGTTTTTCCGGCCCCTTTCATGCCGGGTTTCTCCGGCAACACCAGCACGCGCGAGCGATCAGTGACCAGCACGAAGGCCGGACCGCGATCGCGCAGGCGGAAATGGCCCATCGCCAGGCCGGGCAGGCGCGTACCGAAGACCTTGACCAGCGGCCGCAATTCGCCGTGTTCGCGCAGGTCGACGATACGCGCTGCGGAAAGATCGAGGTCGGCCAGGGCGACGCGCCGGGTGTTGATGCCGGCGGCAATGGTCAGCACGCCGGCATCGACGGATACCCGGCGGCGGCGCAGCAGCACGGCGAGCACGGCGAAGGCCATGAACGCGACCGGCAGCGCCACCCATGCATGCGGCTCCTGCGTGGCGAGGATTGCGATGCCCACCAGCACGAGCAAAGTCGCGAGCGCGGGCAGCATCCAGACCAGCCGGGCGTCGGGCGCCGTGATGGCGAACTCGCGCGTCATGCCGCTGGTGCCACGGAGGCGAGCGGGGCGAACACGTGCAGGATGATGTCCGCGCTGAAGTGGCCGAGCATTGCCATCTCGACGCCGCGTTTCCAGTAGAGCCAGCCGAATGCGACGCCGGCGATCGCATTCAACGCGATGGTGCGGAACACGACGATATCGGACAGCGCCCAGAGCTTGGCCGCGGCAGGCAAATGCCCGGCGCCGAACAGGACCGCGGCAACCACGATCGCAACCCAGTACGCCGCAGCCCGCGGTTGGCGACGGCCGAACATCCCCAATGCCCATACGACCAGCGTCATCAGGAACAGCCGCAACTGCAGTTCCTCGGCAATGCCGCCGTAGAACGACGCGAGCAGGCCGTTGAGCACCGACCTGCCTGCGCCGGGATCGGCAATCGCGTGCAGCGGCTTGGGCAGCAACGGATCCAGCGCCAGGCTTGCGCCGAGCACCGCGAGCGCGGCCAACACGCCAAGAACGATCGCCTGCAGTGGTTTCAGCACGCGCAATGACGGTGCCTCGTGGCGCCCGAGCCACGCCTGCAGCAGCGGGCTGCCGAGCCCGACGCGATGTCCCATGCGCAAACCCAGCAGCGACAACAGCCCAAGCAGCACCAGCGCCTGGACGCCCTGCAGCACGATGAGCGCAGGCAGCGGGATCCGCAGGTTTTCGAACGCCTGCGGCATCAGCTGCATCATGTAGGGCATC
>JAKFEA010000218.1:0-1818 GCA_036675905.1 Acidovorax sp.
GATCGCCGACTCCCGCGCGGCGCCGAAGCTGCCCTGCACCAGGGTGACCACCTGGCCGTTCTGCACGGCGCGGCCCAATACCTGGCTGACCGCCTTGCCCTCGCGCAGCACCTCGGCCTGGAAACTCACCGGCACATCCGGTTCGGCCGGGCCGACGAAGGTGATCGCCAGCGAACGCGGCGGCCGCCCCGCGGGGACCTGGGCGCGCATGGCCTCGTACACCAGCGCCGCCATCAAGCCACCGAAACTGGCGCGGCCCTGGCCCCAGACCGCCGGGATCACCACCGCCTGCGGATTGCTGCGAACGGCCTGGAGCAACTCGGAAAACCTCATAGCCACCTCAAGAACAGAAATGCGAGCCTGATCTTAGGGGATAGCCACCGCCCGGCGAAAGCCAACCAGGCGCGACACTTCGGCCAATTGACGCGGGATAAGGGCGAGCGGCTAAGCCGGCGCCGGGAAATCCGCCTGCAGCACCAGCAACGCCTGGTCCGCAACCTGCTCGGCGGCGTGCATGGCACGGCGCCAGCCATCGACGCAGGGCAGCAGATCCGGCTCCTGCTCGGCGCGCGCCAGCCATTGCAGATGATCGTGCCAATCGCCGAGGGCCGCCTGCGCCTGCTTCAGATGCGCCTGGGCCGTGGCGGACAGGCCGCTCGGTTGCGGATAGGCCTCGGCGCCGTAGCGTACGCGCTTGATCAACAGGCGCAGGCGATGGCGGTCATGGGCCGGATCGGCCAATGCCGCCGCCAGCAGCCGTTGCTGCTTGGCCAAGCGCCGCCGCAGCCGTTTGCGCGCGCCGGATAGCCCGCTGTCCGCCGCGGCCTGGCGCCACTGCGCCGGCCACTCGTCCAGGGCGCTGAACAAGGCTTGCAGCTCGGCGCTGGCCAGCAGTGCCGCGTAGCCCTGGAGCAAGCGTGGCTGGCGCACGCTCAGGACCTCCCGCAGGCCCAGGGACTGCAGGTGGGCGAGCAACACCTCGAGGTCGCGCAGCGGTCCGCTCAGTTGACCGACTTCGCCTGCCCGCTGTTGCAGCGCAGCGCACGCCGGCACATCGCGCAACGGTCGCAACAGGCTGCGCAGCTTGCGCAGAGCGATGCGCAAGTCGTGCAAGGCCTCGGCGTCGGTCGCGGCCGCCAGGCGTTCGCGACAGGCGTACAGGGCGATCTGCAGACGCAGCACCTGGGCTAACAGCTGTTCGGCAAACCCGCCCATCGCTTCACTCCTCACCCCATGGACCTAGCAGATTAGCCTGTTCCGCCTGCGCGTGATGGAGCGTCGGCTGCGCTATTCTCCTGCCGCGCGCGTGAGGCGCCACGGCAGCGCCCGGCGTAACGCCGCCAGGTGCTGGCGCAACAACGCCGGCGAGGCGCCGTGCCCGGCATAGCGCTGCGCCTCGTAGGCCGCCGCGAAAGTGCGGATCGCCTGCGCCTGCGCGGGCAAGGCCCGCGCCGCGCGCTCGGCAAAGGCCCGCGGGCCTTCGCCGGCTTCCCGGCGCAGGGCATGCCGCGCCAGCAACCGCTCGAAGCGCTTGAACCAGCGCTGCAGGGCATCCTGCTCGCGCCGCCAGGGCTTGAACAGCCAGAGCGCCAGCAGCCCCACCAGCGATCCGCCGCCGCCGACCAGGCCCAACCCCAACCACTGGCCGTCGATACGCCCGAACCAGCGTTGCAGCAGCTGCAGTTGCTGGGCGCCCTGGTAACCCAGGACCCAGCGCTGCCAGCCGTAGTTGAGGTTGTCCCAGCCCAGGCGCAACTGGTTCAGCCAGCCGAGCTGGCGGTAACGCAGCGGCGAGAACGGCGAGCCCTCGAGAAAGCT
>JAKFEA010000219.1:0-1695 GCA_036675905.1 Acidovorax sp.
GCGGCCATGGGCTAGGCGCCCCCGCCGCTCCTACGAAGCCCCAGAATTCCGTAAGGGGGCTCAGCCACCGTGCCGTGCTGTCCGCGCCTCACCACTGCGCCCGCAACAACTCGCGCACCCGCGAGGAGGCCGTGCGATTGACCGCGCCCAGGCGAGTGCGCAGATCGCGCGGACCACTGGCGATATCCGCCAGGGCCTGGCCCAGGCAGTCCTGTACCCGCGCCACGTCGTCCGCGCCCGGCTGGCTGCTGTCGGCCAGCGCCAGGGTTTCCCAGAGCAGGCCGAGGGAGGCGTAGCTGTCCAGGTCGTAGGCCATCGGCGGCACGCTGGCGGCCAGGCTTTCCAGCTCCTCGACGCTGCGCAGGGTGATGCGCGCCGCCGCGGCCTGGCCCATGGCGTGCACCAGCACCGCCGGGTCGCGCAGGGCGATCAGCCGGTTGGCCTGGTAGCCGTGGGCGAGAAAGGCGCCGGACATGGCCTTGCCGACCAGCAGGCCGACCACTGCATGCCCGGCCAGGCGGGCGCGGGCGTAGCTGTCCACCGCGCCGGCCAGGGCCTGGTGGATGCCGAAGGCTTCCTCGCGGCGACCGTAGGCCTGGCTCGGCACGTCGACTATGGCGATCAGCGCGCGTTTGTGCGGGCTGCCGGCGTCGGCCTGGATCGCCTCGTCCACCGCCTTCGCCAGGCCCCAGCCTTCGAGCAGGCCGACCTCGCCGTTACGGGCCCGCGGGAAGGGATTGCCGGCGTCGGCCACCACCGCCAGGTAGCGCACCGGCTGGCCGGCCAACTCGGTGTCGGCCACCAGCAGCGAGGTGGGCAGGCCATCCTGCGGCAGCCCGCCGACCGGCGCCGCCGCGCCAGCCAGGGCCTGGAACCAGCTGCGGCCACGTTGTTCGAAAGAAGTGTTCATGGCTGTGCTCCCTGGTAGGCGCTGCGCACGGCAGCGGCATCGGCTTGGCTGGAGGTATCGACGCCCCGCAGGCGCTCGAGGAACCAGGCATGCCGGCGGCTGCGTTCCAGCGCCGGCTTGCCCCGGACGAACAGCGCGAGCAGTTGCTCGCGGATCGCCTCGACATCGTCGGCCACATAGCCATCGACCAGGCCGCTGGCGTGGCGCTGCTCGCCGCCGGTCAGGCTCCAGATGAAGGGCCGGTCGCGCGAGTCGTATTCGTCGATGCCGGCCTCCTGCTCGATCACCTGCGGCCCGTTCAGGCCCAGGCGCGCCTCGCGGGTCACCAGCAGGTAGCTGCACAGCCCGGCGGCGATGGACATGCCGCCGAAGCAGCCGACCGGGCCGGCGATCAGGCCGATCACCGGCTGGTACTGGCGCAGCTCGACAATGGCCGCCTGGATCTCGGCGATGGCGGCCAGGCCAAGGTTGGCCTCCTGCAGGCGTACGCCGCCGGTTTCCAGCAGCAGCACGGCGCGGGTCGGAACGCCGTTGCGGTTGTCCTCGGCGGCCAGCTCCAGGGCGCCGGCGATCTTCGCCCCGCCCACTTCGCCGAGGCTGCCGCCCTGGAAGGCGCCCTCGATGGCGACCACCAGCGCCGGCTGGCCGTCGAGCAGGCCCTTGGCCACCACCACGCCGTCGTCGGCCTGGGGCACGATGCCCTGCCGGGCCAGCCAGGGCGACTCGAGCCTGGCGAAGGGATCGAGCAGCTCGCGGAAGCTGCCGGCATCCAGCAGGGCGCGGGC
>JAKFEA010000220.1:0-4596 GCA_036675905.1 Acidovorax sp.
GTGATGGCGTTGCGCGTGCCTTCACCCCAGCCCTCCCCCAGAGGGGGAGGGTGAAATTCCCCTGGAGGCGGAGGGTGAAATTCCCCTGGAGGAGGAGGGAGGAACTTGGGCGCCAGGAACAGCGACAGGCCTTTCGGCCCGGGCGGGGCGCCGGGCTCGCGCGCCAGCACCAGGTGCACGATGTTGTCGGTGAGGTCGTGTTCGCCGCCGGAGATGAAGATCTTGGTGCCCGACAGGCGATGGCTGCCGTCGGCCTGCGGTGCGGCTTGCGTGCGCACCAGGCCGAGGTCGCTGCCGGCCTGCGGCTCGGTCAGGCACATGGTGGCCAGCCATTCACCGCTGGCGATCTTGCCCAGGTAGCGCCCCTTCAGTTCGTCGCTGCCGTGGTGCTTGAGGCATTCGTAGGCGCCATGCAGCAGGCCGGGCGCCATCGTCCAGCCGTGGTTGGCGCCGGTGAGCCATTCGTACAGCACGCCTTCCAGCACCCAGGGCAGGCCCTGGCCGCCGTCTTCCGGTGCGCAGGCGAGGGCGGGCCAGCCGGCCTGCCAGAAGGCGCGGTAGGCGTCGGCGAAGCCGGGCGGCATGGTGACCTGGCCCTTGTCGAACCGCGCGCCGACCGAGTCGCCGATGGCATTCAGCGGGGCAATCACTTCGCCGACGAACCTGGCCGCTTCCTCCAGCACCTGGCCCATGAGGCCGGTATCGACTTCCGCGAAGGGCGCCAGGGCGCGCAGCTGCGCAGGCGCCTCCAGCACCTGCTCGAGCAGGAAGCGCGCGTCGCTGGCGTCGGGCCGGTAGTCCATCCGGGCAGTGGACTCAGGCCGCTGCGGCGGCGGCCGCGGCCGCGGTCGCGTTGCTGCGACCCGCGCCCAGGTAGGTTTCGATCACGCGCGGGTCGCCGGCCAGTGCGCGCGCTGCGCCGTGCAGGCGGATCTCGCCCGTCTCCAGCACGTAGCCGTAGTCGGCCACTTCCAGCGCGGCTCGCGCGTTCTGCTCCACCAGCAGGATCGACACGCCCTGCTCGCGCAGGCGCTCGATGATGCGGAAGATCTCCTTGACGATCAGCGGGGCCAGGCCCAGGCTGGGCTCGTCCAGCATCAGCAGCTTGGGGCGCGACATCAGCGCGCGGCCCACGGCCAGCATCTGGCGCTCGCCGCCCGACAGCGTGCCGGCCATCTGCGCGCTGCGCTCCTTCAGGCGCGGGAACAGCTCGTAGACGCGCTCGAGCTCGCCCTTCCAGTTGGGCACGCGCAGCTTCATGGAGCGGTAGCCGCCCAGCACCAGGTTGTCTTCCACCGTCATGGTGCCGAACAGCTCGCGCTTCTCCGGCACCAGGGCCAGGCCCAGCATGACGCGGTCTTCCAGCGTGGTGTCGGCGATGTCCTGGCCGTCGAAGCGCAGCGCGCCGCGGCAGGGCAGCACGCCGATCAGCGCATTCAGCGTGGTCGACTTGCCGGCGCCGTTCGGGCCGATCACCGTCACCACCTGCCCGGGCGCCAGTTCGAAATCGAGCCCGGCCAGCACCTCGGCCCGGCCATAGCCGGCGTGCAGGCCGGTGACTTGCAGCAGCTTGTCGGCCATCTAGTGCTCCGTCCCGAGATATGCGGCGCGCACCGCGGGGCTGGCCTGCACTTCGGCCGGCGTGCCTTCCATCAGCAGGGTGCCGAACTCCATGACCACGATGCGGTCGGTCAGGCCCATGACGAAGTCCATGTCGTGCTCCACCAGCAGCAGGCTCATGCCTTCGCCCTTCAACTGGCGCAGCACGTCGGCCAGCGCCTGCTTTTCCTTGTGGCGCAGGCCGGCGGCCGGCTCGTCCAGCAGCAGCAGCGCAGGGTCGCTGCACAGGGCGCGCGCGATCTCCAGCAGCCGCTGCGGGCCGAGCGCCAGGTTGCCGGCCAGCTCGTGCATGCGGTCGGCCATGCCGATGCGGGCCAGCTGGCGCTCGGCTTCCGCGAACAGGCGGCGCTCCTCGGCGCGATCGAGCCGCAGCATGGCGCGCAGGGTGCCGGCGCTGCCGCGCAGGTAGCCGCCCAGGGCGACGTTCTCCAGCACCGTCATGTCGGGAATCAACTTGACGTGCTGGAACGTGCGCGAGATGCCGCGCCGCGCGACCTGCCGCGACGGCAGGCCCGTGATGTCCTCGCCGCGGTACTGCACCCGGCCCGCCGTGGTGGACAGCAACCCGGTGATCAGGTTGAAGGTGGTGGACTTGCCGGCGCCATTCGGGCCGATCAGGCCGACGATCTCGCCGGTGCGCACCTCGAAGCTGACGTCGTTGACGGCGACCAGGCCGCCGAACTCCTTGCGCACCGCATCGACCTTCAACAGCGACTCTCCGGTCGCAGGCTTGTCGCGTGCCGGCAGTGGATCCGCGCCTTCCCAGTCGCGCACCCGGTCCGCGCGCGGCAGCCAGCGCGCGACGAAGCTCCACAGCCCGTTCGGGGCGTACTTGAGCACCACGACCAGCACGATGCCGAACACGATGGTCTCGAAGTTGCCGGTGGTGCCGATCAGCTCGGGCAGCAGCACCTGCAACTGGTCCTCGACGATCTTGACCACGCCGGCGCCGATGAAGGCGCCCCAGACATGGCCGACGCCGCCCAGCACCGCCATGAACAGGTACTCGATGCCCTTGCCGATCGAGAACGGGCTGGGGCTCACCGAGCGCTGGAAGTACGCGAACAGCCAGCCGGAAATCGCCGCCAGCACGGCGGCGATGACGAACACCGCGAGCTTGGCGCGGAAGGTGGAAATGCCCATGGCCTCGGCCATGGTCGAGCCGCCGTTCAGCGCGCGGATGGCGCGGCCCGGGCGCGAGTCGAGCAGGTGCCGGGCGCCCAGCGCCGCCACCAGCGCGATCGACCAGATCAGCACGTGCAGGCCGCGACCGGAACCCAGCTCCCAGCCGAACACGGTGAGCTCGGGAATGCCCAGGATGCCGTCGTACTTGCCCAGCCACTCCATGTTGGCCATGGTGTAGTTCAGGGCCAGGCCCCAGGCGATGGTGGCCAGCGGCAGGTAGTGGCCCGACATGCGCAGCGTGATGGCGCCCAGCAGCAGTGCGGCAGCGATGGCCAGGGCTATGCCCACCGCCAGCGCCAGCCAGGGGGAGGCCGACATCTTCACCGCCAGGAAGGCGGCCGAGTAGGCGCCCACGCCGACGAACGCGGCCTGGCCGAAGGAGATCAGGCCGGCCACGCCGGTCAGCAGCACCAGGCCCAGCGCCACCAGCGAGTACATGCCGATGTAGTTGCTCTGGGTGATCCAGAAGTCCGGCACCGGCAGCGCCGGAAGCACCAGCATCAGCAGGGCGAAAGCCGGGAATGCGAAGCGCCTCGCTATGGCCATGGCATTGCTTCGCGCGGGGCGGGTCGGCGCGAGGGCCGTGTCTTGTCCGGTGGACATCAGTGTTCCTCGGAGTGGGGGTCGCGCAGCGACCGCCACAGCAGCACCGGCAGGATGGAGGAGAACACGATCACCTCCTTGAAGGCGCTGGCCCAGAACGAGCCGAAGCTCTCCAGCAGGCCGACGAGCAGCGCCCCGACCATCGCGAGCGGGTAGCTGGAAAGCCCCGCGAAGACGGCGGCGACGAAGCCCTTCAGGCCGATGATGAAGCCGCTGTCGAAGAAGATGGTGGTGGTCGGTCCGATCAGCAGGCCGGACAGGGCGCCTATGAAGGCGGCCATCGTAAAGGCCAGCCGGCCGGCCGAGTTGGACGAGATGCCCATCAGCCGCGCGCCGACCCGGTTGACGGCGGTGGCGCGCAGCGCCTTGCCGGACAGCGTGCGCTCGAAGTACAGCCACAGCATCACGATCAGCGCCAGCGTGGCCAGGAAGATGATCAGCGCCTGGCCGGTGAGCGCGATCGCTCCGGCGGAGAAACGCGCATCCCAGAAGCTGGGATTGCGGAAGCCCTCGGCCCCGAAGAAGAACAGCCCCAGGCCCACCAGCGCGAAGTGGACGCCGACCGAGACGATCAGCAGGACCAGCACGCTGGCGTCGGCCAGGCGTTCGTAGGCCAGGCGGTAGATCAGGTTGCCGAAGGGCGTGACCAGGGCCAGCGCGATCAGGGCCTGCACCACCAGCGGAAATCCCCTGGGCGCGGCCCAGATGGCAAAGAGCGAAACGGCCAACGGAACGGCGAGCGTGCGCGCGAGTTGCCTGGCCACGCGTGCGACCGGATGGCGGTGGCGCACGCCCTCGTAGACGTCGGCGATGGCGGCGGCGCCGGCCAGCACCAGCAGGAACCACACGGTGCCCGGGACCTTGCCGGTCTGCATGATGGCCAGCGTGAGCGCGCCGAAGGCGACGAACTCGCCTTGCGGGATGAAGATGACGCGCGTCACGGCGAACAGCAGCACCGTGGCCAGCGCGAGCAGGGCATACACCGCGCCGTTGGTCAGGCCGTCGATGGCGAGGATGCCGGCGATTGAAAGGTCCATGGGTTCTTCAGATGGCCGCGCGCCGGAGGTGAGAAGCCCGCCAGCGCGCCGCGTTGTCTTGTTCCCTCCCGCTCTGGGGGAGGGTTAGGGTGGGGGCGCTCGGCGGCGGATACAGCGGCCGGCTGCGCATCGCCCGCGTGCCCCCTCCCCA
>JAKFEA010000221.1:0-8926 GCA_036675905.1 Acidovorax sp.
CTCCTCCCCCCTCTGGGGGGAGGTTGGGAGGGGGCACTCGCTGCGTTCGCGCGAGGCCAGGCGCCGCGAGTGCCCCCTCCCCAACCCTCCCCTGGAGGGGGAGGGAGAAAGAAGAGCCCCAGAGGGGGAGCAATGCAAGGGCGTCAGCCCCCGTAATCCTTCAACCTGTTGTAAAGCGTCTTCAGGCTCACCCCCAGCGCCGCGGCGGTGCGTTCCTTGTGGTGGCCGAAGTGTTCCAGCGTCGCGAGGATCAGCTGCTTTTCCGCTGCGGCCAGCGGCGTGCCGATCGCGATCTGCAGCAGCGGCGCGGCGGCCGCGCGCGCCGGCGGTGCGTCCGCCTCACTCCCCGCAGCGGCCGCCACCTGCGCCGGATTGCGCGGCAGCCATTGCCCGGTGATCTCCGGCCCCGGCGTCATCACCCAGGCGCGCTGCAGCACGTTGCGCAACTCGCGCACGTTCCCCGGCCAGTGGTACTGCGCCAGCCGCTCCATCGCCGCGGCGGTGATCCGCTTGGCGGCGCCTTCCTTCTGCCCCATCTCCTGCAGGAAGCGGTCCACCAGCAGCGGCAGGTCGTCCAGGCGCTCGCGCAGGGGCGGCAAATCCAGCGGAAAGACATTCAGGCGGTACAGCAGGTCTTCGCGCATGCGTCCCTGCGCCACCGCCGCGACCGGGTCGCGATTGGATGCGGCCACCACGCGCACGTCGGTCTCCAGCGGCGTGGTGGAGCCCACGCGCAGGAAGGTGCCGGTCTCCAGCACGCGCAGCAGCTTGACCTGCAGCTCCAGCGGCATCTCGGTGATCTCGTCCAGGAACAGGGTGCCGCCGTGCGCGCGCTCGAAGAAGCCGGGGTGCTGGCGCTCGGCGCCGGTGAAGCTGCCCTTCTCGTGGCCGAAGATCTCGCTCTCGATCAGCTGCGGCGAGATCGCGCCGCAATTGACCGCGAGGAAGGGCTTGGCGCGCCGGCGGCTGAGGTCGTGCACGGTGCGCGCCACCAGCTCCTTGCCGGTTCCGCTCTCGCCGGTGACGAACACCGTCACCGACGTGCCGGCGACGCGCGCGATCTGCTCGTAGACCTGCGCCATCGGCGCCGAGGTGCCCACCAGCAGGCCGAAGCGGCCGCTGCGCCGAAGGTCGTCGTGCAGGCTGCGCACCTCCTCCCGCAGCACCGACGGCTTCATCACGCGCGACAGGATGCCCTGCAGCTGGCGCGCGCTGACGGGCTTGATCAGGTAGTCGGCGGCGCCGGCTCGCAGCGCCTGGATCGACGTCTCCAGGCTGGCATGGCCGGTCATCAGCACCACCTCGGTGTTGCCGATCAGGTCGGCATCGTCGAGCAGCGCCATGCCGTTGCCGTCGGGCAGCAGCAGGTCCAGCAGCACCAGGTCGGGCTGCTGCAGCGCCATCTGGCGCCGCGCCTCCTGCAGGGATCGCGCCGTCGCCGCCGAGAACCCTTCGCCGGCCACCAGCTGCGCCATCATGCGCGCGGCGTCGGCGTCGTCCTCGACTATCAGTGCATGGCCCATCGGTCTGTTCGTTCCACGTGGCCCCTCGCGCCGCGACGGAAAGGCCGGGCTGATTATTCGGCACCGAAGTTCGGCCGTGGTGTAACGCCTGGCAAGGCTCGCCCGCGCCGCTCAGCCTGCTTCCAGGCTCGCGCGCAGCTGCCCGCGGTCCACCGGCTTGACCAGGTACGCATCGAAGCCGGCCACCATGGCGCTGTCGACATCGCGCTCCAGCCCATAGCCCGACAGCGCGATCAGGCGCCCCGCATAGCCGGCCGCGCGCGCGTGCCGCGCCAGCTCGTAACCGGTCAGGCCCGGCAGGCCGATGTCGACGATGGACACCTCGGGCTGCTGGCGCAGCAGGCGCTTGAGGCCTTCGATGCCGTCGGCCGCCGTGCTCACGGTGTGCCCGTCCAGCTCGAGCTTGGCGCGCAGCGCGGCCAGCACGTCGCCGTTGTCCTCGACCACCAGCACGCGCCGGCGGCGCGAGGGCGGCAGCGCGTCGTCCGGCGCCTGCGCCGGCGCCTCGATCGCGGGCAACAGCACGGTGAAGCGGCTGCCGTCCTCCGAGCTGTGCGCCTCGATCCGGCCGCCATGCAGTTCCACCAGCCGCCGCACCAGCGTGAGCCCTATGCCCAGACCGCCGGCACGCCGATCGAGCGTGCGCTCGCCCTGCACGAACAGCTCGAACACGTGCGGCAGCAAGGCCGGCGCGATGCCGACGCCGGCGTCCTTGACTTCGAACCAGGACCCGCCCTCGCGCACGCCGGTGGCCACCTCGATGCGGCCGCCCGCCGGCGTGTACTTGATGGCGTTGGTGAGCAGGTTGGTCATGACCTGCTCCAGCCGCACGCTGTCGCCGTCGACCCAGGCCTCGTCGAACTGCACGCGCAGTTCGTGGCGCGAGGCCTCGCCGGTCAGCGCCAGTGTCCGCTGCACGCGCTCGCCCAGCGCGGCCAGGTTCACCGGTTGGCGCGCCAGCAGGATCTTGCCGGCGATGACGCGACCCACGTCCAGCAGGTCGTTCATCATGTGCGCGAGGTTGCGCGTCTGGCGCGAGATGATGGAGCGCGCATCGGCCGCCTGCGGGCCGGCCGGGTCGGCGGTCTCCAGCACGTCGATGGCCGCGGAGATCGCGCCCAGCGGATTGCGCAGCTCATGGCCCAGCATGGACAGGAATTCGTCCTTGGCCCGGCTGGCGGCTTCGGCGGTCTGGCGCGCGGCCACCGCCTGCTCGGTGAGCGCCGCGCGCTGCAGCTCCGCCTCGCGCTGGTCGGTCATGTCGACGGTGACGCCGGTCATCTGCAGCGGCTGGCCGTCCTCGCCATGGCGCAGCAGCAGCCGGCTGGACATCCAGCGCGAGCTGCCGCCGGGCAGCTCCACGGCGTATTCCAGCGTCTGGACCTCGCGCTGCAACGCGCAGGCGGTCCACACGTCGCGCTCCACCCGGTCGCGGTCGTCCAGCGCGATGCGGCCCAGCCAGCCGGCCAGCGTGGGCGGCTGCAGTCGCTCGATGCCGAACAGCTTGCAATGGCCGGGCGTCCACTCCAGCTCGTCGGGCCCGAACCGGTGGTGGAAGAAGCCGACGTGCCCGGCCTCCTGCGCCAGGTCCATCAGCCGCTGGCCGGCGCGCAGCTGCTCGTGCGCGGCCAGCAGTTCGCCCTCGACCCGCCTTCGCTCGGCGATGTCCTGTTCCAGCGCATGGCGCGCCTGCTCGTCGCGCCCGGCGGCCGCCTGCAACGCATCGCGCAGCATGGCGATCTCGCGCACGGGAACACGGCCGGGCAGGCCGGCATGGCCGCGCGCGGCCAGCGTCTGCAGTGGCCGGCTGATGCGGCGCGCCATGGCGGTGGCGAGCAGCACGCCCAGCAGCAGGCTGCCGCCGCTGGCCGCCAGCGCCGCCAGGATGGCGCGCCGGTGCGAGGCGTCGATCGGGCGCGCCGGCGCCGCCACCGAGACGCTCCAGCCGGAAGGGCCCACGCGCTGCCAGGCGCCGTACACGGGCTGCCCGTCCATGTCCACGAGCCGCTGCACGCCGAACGGGTGGGCGCGGAATGCATCGGCGGCGTCACCGGGCAGCGCCACGCCCATCGGCACCTCGCGCGGCAGTGTCCAGGCGATCAGGCGTTGCTGCGCATCGTGCAGGGCCACGTAGCCGCCGTCCGGCCGGCTGGCGGCCCCCACCAGCCTTTGCCACGCCGCCCCGGACACGCGCGCGCCCAGGACGTACGCGATGCGGCCTTCGCGCACGACCGGCACGGCCAGCAGCACCGCCAGGCTTTCGGGACCGCGCGCGGCCACCAGCCCCGACGCGGCGGGCTGGGCGTCGCGCAACACCTGTTCGACGACGCCGGCCAGTTCGCCCGAGACCGGCGTGCCGGGGTCTGCCCCCGCGGCGCTGTCGAACTGCAGCACGCCGTCGGAGTCGACCAGGAACACGCTGTGCCAATCGCGCCGGGCCGGCGGGCGCTGCAGCAGCGCGCGCCGGAAGCGCTCGGCCCCGGCGGGTTGCAGCAGTTCGGAATGCGAAAGGTTGCCGAGCGCGTCGAGCGAGGCATTGAGTTCGCTCTCCACTGCCTGCGCCAGCGCCGTGGCCGACCCGTCGAGATTGACTTCGATCTGTTCCTGCTGGTGCCGCACCTCGGCGAAGATCTGCCAGCTCACGAGCGCGGCCAGCGGCAGGATCGCCAGCACGATCACCACCACCAGGTAGCGCCGCAGCGGGGCCAGAGGCCAATAGCGCTCCAGCGGCGGCGAGGGCGGGATCGGCATGGCGGCAGTCAACGCGCGGTCAATCGGCCAGCATAGTCCGGCCACGCCATGGGTGGGCCGTGCGGCAACAGGGTGTGTCGACGTCAGCCGGTCGCGCTGCGACGACCCTGCGCAACATTTACAGATGGCGAGACACCGGGGCCGCCGGTTTGCCTACGCTGGCCGCCTTGCCAGAGGAGAACCGATGCCCTTGCCATCCTTGAGCCTGCAGGCCGGCGCCGCGCTCCATCCTGCGCTGTCGCCGCGGCTGCAGCGCGCGGTGCGGCTGCTGCAGATGTCGTCGCTCGATTTCTCGCGCGCGGTGCGCGACGCGCTGGACACCAATCCCTTCCTCGAAAGCGACGACGGCGTACCGGGGACGGGGCCGGCCGCGGCGGATGCGGAAGTGGAAGCACCCGATCAGCAGCCGGATGCGGGCGGGTGGGGCGCCGGCACGGTGCCGCGCGGCCGCACGGTGGATGCCGACGGCGTGTTCGACACGCTGGTGGCGCGGACCTCGCTGGCCGACCACCTGCTGGGCCAGCTGAACCTGCTGCCGCTGCCCGAGCGCGACTGGGTGCTGGCCGCGGCGGTGGTGGAGTCGCTGGATGACGACGGCTACCTGCGCACGCCCCTGTCGGAGCTGGCGACGGTGGTGCCGCTGGACCCGCTGCCCGGACCCGACGAACTGGCCATCGCCCTGTGCCGGGTGCAGTCGCTGGAGCCGGCCGGCGTGGGAGCGCGCGACGTGGTCGAATGCCTGCGGCTGCAATTGCCGGCGATCGAATGCGAGCGCAAGCGCGAACTGGCCGGGCGCATCCTGCGCGAGTGCGTGCAGTGCCTGGCCAGCCGCGACATGAACGCGGTGGCGCGCAAGCTGCGCGTCCCGGTGGCGCAGGCGCAGGAGGCCTGCGCGGCGATCCGGCGCCTGGATCCACGGCCCGGCTGGCGGCACGAGGCGCCGACGGTGCAGTACGTCACGCCGGACGTGATCGTGCGCAAGGTGCGCGGCCAGTGGACCGCGGTGCTGAACGACGCCGTGGTGCCGCACGTGCGGCTGAACCGCAGCTACGCCGATCTGTTCCGCCGCCACCGGCAGCCCGAGCACGCGGAGCTGGGCGCCCACCTGCAGGAGGCGCGCTGGACGGTGCGCAACGTGGAGCAGCGCTTTTCCACCATCCTGGCGGTGGCGCAGGCCATCCTCAAGCGGCAGCACCGCTTCCTGGCCTACGGTGCGATGGCGATGCGGCCGCTGGCGCTGCGCGAGATCGCGCAGGAGGTGGGGGTGCACGAGTCCACCGTCTCGCGCGTGACCAACAACAAGTTCATGGCCACGCCGGCCGGCGTGTTCGAGCTGAAGTATTTCTTCTCGCGCGGGCTGGCCACGGCCAATGGCGGCGAGTGTTCGCCCACGGCCATCCGCGGATTGATCCAGGAAATGATCGCGGCGGAAGCGTCGGCGCAGCCGCTGTCGGACGTGGAGATCGCCAGGCAACTGGCCGGCCAGGGCCTGAAGGTCGCTCGGCGCACGGTCACCAAGTACCGGCAGCTGATGAAGATCGATGCGGCGGAGCGGCGGCGGATGGCGGCGACGACGTAGGCAGGGCGCGTCGCGGGTGCGGGACAATACGCCCCCGTGAACGCCGACAGCGCCCTTCCCGACACCGGCACCCCGGCCGCCAGCGCGGCGGAGAACAACTGGGTCCAGGGCGAGTTGATCCGCAGCCTGATGCGCACCCAGCGCAACACGCAGCTGCTGGCTCTGGCGCTGGTGCCGCTCTTCGTGGGGGTGCTGTGGACCGATGCACCGCGCATCGGCCTGTTGCTGTGGGCTGTCGTCACCGCCTCGGTGGCCCTGGTCCGCATTGGCGTGATCCGCATCTACGAGCGCGACGTCGCCCCCGCCGGTGCCGACGCCCACCTGGCCTTCCTGCGCCGGTATCGCATCGCCTGGCCGGTCACAGGCGCGCTGTGGGGCATGTCCACGCTGCTGTTCTTCGAGCGCGCGCCGCTGGCCAACCAGTTCATCTGCTGGATGGTGCTGGCGGGGCTGGGCATGTTCTCGATCAACAGCTTGTCCAGCCACCTGCCGACCATGCGGCACTACCTGGACACGCTGGCGATCACGGCGCTGGCGGTGATCGGCTGGCGGGTCGGCATGGACCTGACTTTCACCGGGCCGAACCAGCACGGCTGGATGGTGCTGCTGCTGGTGATCTTCTGGCAGGTGGTGCGCCATGCCGGGCTGCAATTGCACATCACGCACCGGCGCAACTTCGAGCTGCAGTACCGCAACAACCAGCTGATCGAATCGCTCACGCGCCAGACCCAGGCTGCCCTGGAAGCCATCGAGATCAAGAACCGATTCCTCGCCAGCGCCGCCCACGACATCCGCCAGCCGGTGCACGCGCTGGGGCTGTATGCCGACTGGCTGGGCAGCGAGCCCGAGATGGTGCACGACCTCGCGCCCAAGATCGTGGAATCGACCAAGGCCGTGAACGCGCTGTTCGACTCGCTGTTCGACCTGGTGCGGCTCGATACCGGCAAGATCAAGCTCAAGATCGAGGAGCTGCGGCTGGACAAGCTGCTGCACGACCTGGAACTGCACTACCGCCCGCTGGCCGAGGCCAAGGGCCTGCAGTTCCGCGTGCATGCGGTGCCCGGCACGGTGACCAGCGACCCGATCCTGTTGCAGCGCATCGTCGGCAACCTGATTTCCAACGCGGTCAAGTACACGCGGAAGGGCGGCATCCTGGTGGCGGCGCGCCGCACGCGGCACGGCCCGCGCATCGACATCTGGGACACCGGCATCGGCATCACGCCGGCCCACCAGCGCGAGATCTTCCGCGAGTTCTTCAAGGTGCCCAGCCACGCCGGCACGGAAGAGGGCTTCGGGCTGGGGCTCTACATCGTGGCGAGGCTGTCCAACATCCTCGGGCATCCGCTGCAGTTCGCGTCGAGGCCGGGGCGCGGGACGGTGTTCCGGCTGCTGGTGCAGCCCACCGACCCCCAGGCCGCCGCCGAACGCGCGGCGTCCCCCATCGTCGACAGCGCCGCAAGGGAGCCGGCGGCGCTGGTGATGGGGCGGTAGTTCTTCTTTCTCCCTCCCCCTCCGGGGGAGGGCGGGGGTGGGGGCGCGCATAGCGCTGTCGCCTGGCAAGGCCCCGAGTGCCCCCCTCCCAACCTCCCCCCGGAGGGGGAGGAGCAAGACCGGTCAGCTCGAAAGCAACCCGTGCGTGCGCGCGAAGTGGATCGTCTGCGTGCGGCTCTTGACGCCCAGCCGGCGGAACAGGCGCCACAGGTGGACCTTGACGGTGTGCTCGCTGATCCCCAGTTCGTCGGCGATCTCGCGGTTGGAAAGGCCGCGGTCCAGCATCACGATCAGCTGTTTTTGCCGCTTGGACAGCTTGTTGTCGGTGGGCGCCAGCTCCTCGAAGCTGCCGTCGGTGTTCAGCAGCGCGCGCAGCGCATTGCCGATCTCCTGTGCGCCGGCCGACTTCTCGATGTAGATGTCGGCGCCCGCTTCGATGCAAGACTCCTCGGCATCGGCCGCCGGCGAGGCCGACAGCACGGCCAGGGGGGCCTGCGGGAAGCGGTTCTTCATCTCGTGCACGCCCGAGGTGCCGGTGGTGTCGGGCAACTTCAGGTCCAGGCAGATCAGGTCGGGGAAACCGTGTTCGCGCACGGCCGATTCCATGCCCCCGATGCGATCGAGCTCGATCACGTTCGCGCCGGGGCGCAGCCGGCGCAGCAGCATCACGACGGCCTCGCGCATCAGCGGGTGGTCGTCGATCACATAGAGTGTGGTGGGGGTCGGAATGGGTTTCATCTCGGCTGCAAGCATATCGCCGGCGGCAAGGCCGGTCTCAATCGGCGTTCAACTGTGCCAGGGCGGCGCGGACCTGGTCCTCGGTGACGCCCTCGGCGCGCCGGGCGCCCGAGCTGTCCAGTGCGGCCGCGCCCTCCTGCTTCAGCCGCGCGACCGCGCGGCCGGCATCCTGCGGCGAATCGAAGGCGCAGCTTTGCAGCAGCAGCGTGCCGGCGGCATCGACCAGCTTGAAGTAGTGCTTGCCGTCGGCCTCGCGGTACTGCTTGAACGAGGGCAGGGCGGACTTGGCCCTGGCCTTGCCGGCGGCTTGCGGCTGGGCGGCCAGGTTGCGCAGGCCGACCGCGTGGCGCAGCTTCGCGATGAAGGGTGACGCGATTCCGCGCGCCTTCCCGGCGCCTGCCTGCAGGATCTTCTCCAGTTCGGCGGGGTTGTTGACCAGGGCGTCGTATCGCTCGCGCATGGGTGCGATCTCGCGGTCGATGCGCTCGAACAGCAACTGCTTGGCATCCGACCAGGCGATGCCCTCGGCGTAGGCCTTGCGCAGCGCCTGGGTCTCCGATGGGTCGGCAAACGCCTGGTAGATCTGGAACAGGGCCGAGCCCTCGACGTCCTTGGGCTCGCCGGGCGCGCGCGAGTCGGTGACGATGGAAAAGATCTGCTTGCGCACCTGCTCGCGCGGGCCGAACAGCGCGATCACGTTGTCGTAGCTCTTGCTCATCTTGCGGCCGTCCAGCCCCGGCAGCGTGGCGACGGCCTCGTCGACCTGGGCTTCGGGCAGCGTGAAGTGCTCGCCGTACAGGTGGTTGAAGCTGGACGCCATGTCGCGCGCCATCTCCAGGTGCTG
>JAKFEA010000222.1:0-8532 GCA_036675905.1 Acidovorax sp.
TGCCACTCGGTGACCATGCCGCGCTCGCGCACCTGCGGGTCGGCGAACACCTCGGCCAGGTTGTTGATCGCGCCGCAGGGCACCTTGGCCGCTTCCAGCGCCGCCAGCCAGTCGGCCTTGCCGCGGGCCCTCATCACCTGCTCGAGCATGGGCACCAGCACGGCGCGATGGCGCACCCGGTCCTGGTTGCGCGCGAAGCGCTCGTCGCGTGCCAGTTCCGGCCGGCCCGCCACCTCGCAGAACTTCGCGAACTGGCCATCGTTGCCGACCGCCAGGATGATGTGGTCCTTGCTGCCGTCCGGCCCCGGCCCGACCTCGAACACCTGGTAGGGCACGATGTTCTGGTGCGCATTGCCGGCGCGCCCCGGCACCTGGCCGCTGACCAGGTAGTTGGCGCCCAGGTTGGCCAGCATGGCGACTTGCGTGTCCAGCAGCGCCATGTCGACGTGCTGGCCTTCGCCGGTTCGCTCGGCGTGGCGCAGCGCGGCCAGGATGGCCACCGTCGAATAGAGGCCGGTGAACAGGTCGGCCACCGCCACGCCGACCTTCTGCGGCCCGCCGCCGAGGTCGTCGCGCTCGCCGGTGATGCTCATCAGCCCGCCCATGCCCTGCACCGCGTAGTCGTAGCCGGCGCGCTCGCGGTAGGGCCCGGTCTGGCCGAAGCCGGTGATGCTGCAGTAGACCAGGCGCGGGTTGATCGCGCGCAGCGATTCCCAGTCCAGCCCATAGCGGGCCATGTCGCCCACCTTGAAGTTCTCCACGAACACGTGGCAATGGCGCGCCAGCTCGCGCACCAGCGCCTGCCCGGCCGGCTGCGCGATGTCGCAGGTCACCGAGCGCTTGTTGCGGTTGGCGCCCAGGTAGTAGGCGGCCTCGCGCGTGTCCTGTCTGTCGCGGTCCTGCAGGAAGGGCGGGCCCCAGCTGCGCGTGTCGTCGCCGCTGCCCGGCCGCTCGACCTTGATCACGTCGGCGCCCAGGTCGGCCAGCGTCTGGGTGCACCAGGGCCCGGCCAGCACGCGGGACAGGTCGAGGATGCGGATGCCGTCAAGGGAAGTCATGGCCGCGATTGTCGAACGGAACCGTATCATCGGACCATGCCCTCCACCTGCGCCGTGCGCCTGTCGATGAAGTCCGCATGGAGTTGCTGAGCCGGCGGGCGGCGATCCAGGTCTTCCTGGCTTTCGCGTTCGCGTATTTCTTTTCCGCGCTGCTGCGCGCCGTCACCGCCACCCTGGCCCCCACGCTGACCAGCGAATTCGCGCTGAGCGCGCGCGACCTCGGCCTGCTGGCCGGCGGCTACTTCATCGGCTTTGCCGCCACCCAGCTGCCGCTGGGCACCTGGCTGGACCGGCATGGCCCGAAGAAGGTCATCGTCGCCTTCCTGTCGATCGCGGTGGTCGGCTGCGTGGCCTTCTCGCTGGCCGACAGCTTCAGCACGCTGCTGGCTGCCCGCGTGCTGTGCGGCGTCGGCGTCAGCGCCTGCCTGATGGCGCCGCTCACGGGCTTTCGCCGCTGGCTCGATCCGGGGTCGCAGCTGCGCGCCAACTCGTGGATGCTGATGACCGGCTCGTTCGGCATGCTGGCCTCCACCCTGCCGGTGCAGTGGCTGGTGCCGCTGGCGGGCTGGCGGCCGCTGTTCTGGGGGCTGGCCGCGCTGATCGCGCTGTCGATGCTGCTGCTGGCGTGGCGCGTGCCGGCCTGGCAGGCGCCGGCGCCCGCCGCGGGCGCGCGGGCCAGCTACGCCGAGGTCTGGCGCAGTCCCTATTTCCAGCGCATGGCGCCGGTGGGCTTCTTCAGCTACGGCGGCATGCTGGCCCTGCAGACGCTGTGGGCGGGGCCGTGGATGGTGCGGGTGGCCGGCTACACGCCGGTGGAATCGGCGACCGGCCTGTTCGTCATCAACCTGTCCATGCTGGCCACCTTCTGGAGCTGGGGCATGGTCACGCCGATGCTGGCGCGCCGCGGCATGGGCGCCGAGCGGCTGATCGCCTGGGGGCTGCCCTGGAGCCTGCTGGTGCTGGCCGGCATCGTCTGGGCCGGGCCGGCTGCCGGCGCGCCGGCGCTGGCGCTGTTCTGCGTCACGTCGACCTTCGTCTCGCTGGCCCAGCCCGCCGTCGGCATGGCGTTCCCGGCGGCGCTTGCCGGCCGCGCACTGTCGGCCTACAACCTGGTCATCTTCCTGGGCGTGTTCACGCTGCAATGGGGCATCGGCCTGCTGGTGGACGGCTTCGCGGCGCTGGGCTGGTCGCAGGTGGCGGCCTTCCGTGGCGCGTTCGCCGTGTTCCTGGCCTTCAGCATCGCTTCGTACGGCTGGTTCCTGCTGGGGAACCGGGATAATCCGGGGGCCGGCCAGCCGGCCTCGTCATGAATGCGATCCTGATCATCGGCCACGCACCGCTAGCCCACGCACTGCGCCAGTGCGCGCTGCACGTGTTTCCCGATTGCGAGTCGGTGCTGGCGGCGATCGACGTCCAGCCGGATGCCGCCCCCGAGCAGACGCTCGTCGCCGCGCGCCAGACGATGGCGCAGCTGGCCGGGCCCGGCATCGACGGCGTGCTGGTGCTGACCGACCTGTTCGGCGCCACGCCCGGCAACGTCGCGCAGAAACTGGTGGACGGCGTGCACTCGCGCCTGATCACGGGCGTCAACCTGCCCATGCTGCTGCGCAGCGTCTGCTACCGCAACGAGCCGCTCGACGCGCTGGTCTCGCGCGCCGTCGTCGGCGGCACCCAGGGCGTGATGCAAGTGGCCGCCGGCGCGCCGCCCCAACCGCCCCGTCCCGCTCCATGATCTCGACCCGCACGACCATCGCCAACAAGCTCGGCCTGCATGCGCGCGCCTCGGCCAAGCTCACCAAGCTGGCGGCCAGCTTTCCCTGCGACGTCTGGATGAGCAAGGGCGAGCGCCGGGTCAATGCCAAGAGCATCATGGGCGTGATGATGCTGGCCGCCGGCGTCGGCAGCGAGGTGCTGGTCGAGGCGGAGGGCCCGCGCGAGCAGGAGTGCGTGGATGCGCTGCTCGCCCTGATCCACGACAAGTTCGGAGAAGGCGAATGACGTTCGCCGTCCACGGCCTCCCGGTCGCGCGCGGCATCGCCATCGGCCGCGCGGTGCTGATGGCGGGGCGGGTGGACGTGGCGCACTACTTCGTCGAGCCCGCGCAGGTCGACGCCGAGATCGCGCGCGTGCGCGAAGGCCGCAATGCGGTGGTCGAGGAGATCCAGCGGCTGCAGCAGACCATCGCGGGCATGGGGCCGAAGGAAGCGCCGCACGAGTTGTCGGCGCTGCTGGACGTGCACCTGATGCTGCTGCAGGACGAGGAGCTGATCAATGGCGTCAAGCACTGGATCCGGGAGCGCCTGTACAACGCCGAGTGGGCGCTGACCACCCAGCTGGAGCAGCTGTCGCGCCAGTTCGACGAGATGGAGGACGAGTACCTGCGCGAGCGCAAGGCCGACCTCGAGCAGGTGGCCGAGCGCATCCTGCGCTACATGAAGGGCGTGCCCTCGCCGGTGGCGGCCCCGCCGCCGCGCCGCCGGACCACCCAGCAGGACCTGCTGCTGGACGGCAACGTCGACGTCCCGCTGGTGCTGGTCGCGCACGACCTGTCGCCGGCCGACATGCTGCAGTTCAAGCAGAGCGTGTTCGCCGGCTTCATCACCGACGTCGGCGGGCGCAACTCGCACACCGCCATCGTGGCGCGCAGCATGGACATCCCGGCGGTGGTGGGCGCGCGCGGCGCCAGCCAGCTGGTGCGCCAGGACGACTGGGTGATCATCGACGGCGACGAGGGCGTGATGATCGTCGACCCCTCGCCCATCATCCTGGCCGAATACGGCTTCAAGCAGCGCCAGGGGGAGCTCGAGCGCGGCCGCCTGGCGCGGCTGAAGCACACGCCGGCGGTGACGCTGGATGGCGAGAAGGTCGAACTGCTGGCCAACATCGAGCTGCCCGAGGATGCGGCCGTCGCGGTCGAGGCGGGCGCGGTCGGCGTCGGCCTGTTCCGCAGCGAGTTCCTGTTCATGAACCGGCGCGGCGATTTGCCCGGCGAGGACGAGCAGTACGAGGCCTACCGGCGTGCGATCGAGGGCATGCGCGGGCTGCCGGTGACCATCCGCAGCATCGATGTCGGCGCCGACAAGCCGCTGGACGACGCCGGGCGCGACGCGGGCCACCTCAATCCGGCGCTGGGGCTGCGTGCCATCCGCTGGTGCCTGGCCGATCCCGCCATGTTCCTGACCCAGCTGCGCGCCATCCTGCGCGCCGCGGCGCACGGCAAGGTCAACCTCCTGATTCCGATGCTGGCCCATGCCGGCGAGATCCGGCAGACGCTGGCGCTGGTGGACACCGCGCGGTCGGAGCTCGATCGGCGCGGGGTCGCCTACGGGCCGGTGCAGCTCGGGGCCATGATCGAGATCCCGGCGGCGGCGCTGATGGTCAGGACCTTCCTGCGCCACTTCGACTTCCTGTCGATCGGCACCAACGACCTGATCCAGTACACGCTGGCGATCGACCGTGCCGATGAATCGGTGGCCCACCTGTACGACCCGCTGCACCCGGCGGTGCTGAACCTGGTGGCGCAGACCATCGCCGAATGCCACGCCCAGGGCAAGGGCGTCAGCGTCTGCGGCGAGATGGCCGGCGATCCGCTGTACACCCGCCTGCTGCTCGGCCTCGGGCTGCGCAGCTTCTCCATGCACCCGGCGCAGATCCTGGCCGTCAAGCAGGAGGTGCTGCGGGCCGACACCCGCCGGCTGCACGACTGGGCGCGCGAGGTGATCGCGGCCGAAGAGCCGGCCCAGCTGCTGGCCGGCTAAGGCATGTCGTAGCCGTCGCCCCGCAGGCCGGGAACGGTGGGCATGGGCGCAGGACCGGCGCCGCTGGCCTCGCCCGGCGGCGCCCACACGCGCGGGGCGACGCCGCCCGCCGCGCGCGGATCGCGGGCCTCGCGCGGGGGCGCGACCACGATGGCCCGCTCCACCGGTCCCTGCGCCACGGGTGGGCCGACCACCACCGGCTGTACGGGCGGGAAGCCCAGCGCCGGTCCGGCGTTCACGCCGTACTCCGCGGGATAGGGGCTGGCCGGTGTCAGTGGCACCAGCGCCGGCTGCACTTGCTCGGGCATCGGGAACAGGCTGCCCCAGGCCGGCGGCTGCGGCTCCCATGACCAGGGCTGCGGCGCGGCCGGGAAGCGCGCCTTCGCATCGACCAGCCGCGCGTCCACGACCTTGCGCATGAAGGCACCGACCATGGGCAGCGCGCTGCGGGCGCCTTGCCCCCAGCTGTCCGGCATGGTGATGCGGCTGTCGTTGAAGCCGACCCAGGCGCCCGCCACCAGCCGCGGGTGCATCAGGATGAACCAGCCGTCGGTGTTGTCCTGGGTGGTGCCGGTCTTGCCGGCCAGCTCGCCGGTCAGCTTGTAGCGGGTGCGGATGGCGGCGCCGGTGCCGCGGTCGACGGCGGCGCGCATCGCGCCCAGCAGCGCGGCGTCGGCCGTGGGCGACAGCGCGGGCTCGGGCGCGGCCGGGCGGAACGACTCCAGCACGCGGCCCTCGCGGTCTTCCACGCTCAGCACCAGCAGCGGCGCCACGTAGTCGCCGCCATTGGCGATGGTGGCGTAGGCCGTGGCCATTTCGCGCAGCGTGACGCCGCTGGTGCCCAGCCCCAGCGAAGGCACGGCGTTCAGGCGGCTGTCGCGCACGCCCATGGCCTGCGCCAGCCGGGCCACGGTGTCGGCTCCGACGTAGTGCATGAGCTGCGCGGTGATGGTGTTCTTGGAGCGCGCCAGCGCGTCGCGCAGGGTGAACGGCTCGTAGCTCGGCTCGCCGATGTCGGTGGGACGCCAGATCTTGCCGTCCGGCGTGACGTACTCCATCGGCTCGTCGATCAGCATGTCGGTGGGCAGCGCGCCCAGCTCGAACGCCGCGCCGTAGACGAAGGGCTTGAAAGTCGATCCGGGCTGGCGCCGCGCCTGGTTGACGTGGTCGTACTGGTCGAACTGGAAGTCGCGGCTGCCGACCCAGGCCCGCACGTAGCCGGTGCCGGGTTCCAGCGCCACGAAGCCGGCCTCCAGCCGGGTCTTGTCGGCACGCAGCGCCTTCATGAAGCCGGCGTCGGCGCGCAGCCGCGCGAGGGCTTGCGCCTCGTCCTGCCCGGCGGCCCGCGCGGCCTGGAACTGCGGCGTCTCGCGGATGAAAGCGTCGACCAGGTCGCGCTGCGCGCTCCAGCCCTTGCGCCCGTCCCAGGCCTTGTCCACGCGTTGCTGCAGGCTCCCGGTCTGTTCGGCCAGCGCTTGCGTGGCCATGGCCTGCGCCCGCGAGTCGAGCGTGGTGCGCACGACCAGCCCGTCGGCATGGATGTTGTAGCCGTTGCGGTCGGCCCAGTCGATCAGCCAGCGCCGCAGCAGCACGGTGAAATGCGGCGCCGGGCCGAGCTGCTCGTCGCGGCGCTCGAACTTGACCTGCAGCGGTGCGTCCCTGAGCTGCTCGAACCGGGCCGGCTCCAGCCCGCCGGTGCGCACCATCTGCGCCATGACCACGTTGCGCCGCTCGCGGGCGCGCTCCGGGTTGAGCACCGGGTTGTACGAAGTGGTTCCCTTGAGCATGCCGACCAGGGTGGCGCTCTCCAGCACGTCCAGCTCGCGCGCCGACTTGTCGAAATAGGTGCGCGCAGCCATCTCGATGCCATAGGTGTTGTAGAGGAACGGCACCGTGTTCAGGTAGATCTCGAGGATGTCGTCCTTGCCGTAGGCGCGCTCGATCTTCAGGGCCGTGATCGCCTCGCGCACCTTGCGCTCCACGGTGGGCGCGCGGCCGATCGCCTCCGGATAGACGTTGCGCGCCAGCTGCTGGGTCAGCGTGGAGCCGCCCTGCAGGCGGCCGCGCAGGGTGCTGATCGCCGCGCCCAGGGTGCGGCGCAGGTCCAGCCCGTGGTGCTCGTAGAAGCGCTGGTCCTCGGTCGCCAGCAGCGCGTCGACCACGTGCGGCGACACCTGCGACAGCGGCACCCATTGCCGCCAGGTCTGGCGGAACACCGCGAGTTGCTGGCCATCCGAGGTCAGCAGCACGCTCGGGTAGTCGTCCTGCTGCTTCTTGAGGTCACCGATCAGCGGCGTCTCCGGCAACTGGTCCAGCACGTAGAGCACCGGCGGCACGGTCACGGCCAACAGCAGCGCGAGCAGGACAGTGGAGGCCAGGAGCCAGGGGTGGCGCCGGATCCATAGTCGGCGCGGGCGGGCGGCAGAAGCTTCGGCGCGGTCGGCCATGGTCATCGGCAGCAGGCAATCGGGGCGTGGAGTACGACTCTAGGGAGGCGCACGCGCCGGACCTGTAGGACTCGGACGCCAGCCGCCCCGGCTGTGTCCGCAAACCGACGCGGCTGCTTTCCGCCGGGCCGCCGCCCGTGAGCCTCCGGCGCTCAGGCCGCCCGGGCGCGGCCCGGCTGCTCCTGGCGCGTCCGCGTGCCCAGCACCGCGCCGCCGACGATCAGGGCGGCGGCCGCAGCGATGCTCCAGTCCAGCCCGCGACCGGTCACCAGCAGCAGCAGCGCCGTCGAGGCCAGCGGCGTGAGGTAGCTCAGCACGCCGATCTGGCGCGCATCGCCGGTCTTCAGGGCGCGGTCCCACAGGAAGAAGGCGGCGCCCAGCGGCCCCAGCCCCATCAGCACCAGCAGGCCCCAGTCGGTCGCGCTGACCGCGACCCGCGGCTCCAGCAGCACATGGCAGGCGAGCGACAGCAGTCCCGAAACCAGCCCGAACAGGCCGATGGCGGCAGTGGGAAAGTGCGGCACCCGCCGCGTCAGCAGCGAGTAGCTGGCCCAGATGAAGGCCGCGCCCAGCGCCGGCAGGAAACCCCAGGACCAGGTGCCCGAGGGGCCGGCGCTCGCGCCGAGGATGGCGATGGCGGCGCCGCCGAATCCCATCAGCGCGCCGGCGACGTGGCCCGCCTGCAGCGACAGCCCCGGCAGGAACACCGGCGCCAGCACCACGATGAACAGCGGCCACAGGTAGTTCACCAGGTTGGCCTCCACGGCAGGCGCCATCCGCAGCGCGACGAACAGCAGGAAGTGATAGCCGAACAGGCCGTAGAGGCCGAGCGCGAGGGTGGCCGGCGGGACGCGCCACTGGCGCAGCAGCGGCCAGGCCGGCACGCTGCCGATCACCAGCGCGATGCCGGTGAGCAGGAAGGGCGGCAGGTGCTTGAGCGAGATCCCCAGCGACGCCAGGCCCGCCCACAACGCGATCGCGCCGAGCGCGTACAGGTTGGCATGCATGGAAGATGGAAAGCGTGCGGTCAACCAGGCGGCCACCGCGGAACCGGCTTTGCCGGGCCGCTGGTGGCGCCCCCTGGGGGGAGGCGCCGAAGGCGCTTCGGGGGGGTCAATTCACTCCGGCGGCGTGCGCCTGCTGGTCGGCGTGGTAGCTGGAGCGCACCAGCGCGCCCACCGCGGCGTGGCTGAAGCCCATCTCGTGCGCCTGCTGCTCGAACATCCTGAAGGTGTCGGGATGCACGTAGCGGCGCACCGGCAGGTGCGA
>JAKFEA010000223.1:0-11892 GCA_036675905.1 Acidovorax sp.
CGGATCAGCTCGTCGCAGGTGGTGCCGCGGAACGCGTTCATCTTGTCCGGCCGGTTGATGGTGATCCACGCGACGCGGTTGCGCACTTCGTAGAGGATGTCCTGGAAGTCCATGGGTGATGCCTTTCGCAAATGGGTGGGTTCAGCCGGCCATGGTCAGGCCGCCGGAGACGGAGAGGACCTGGCCGGTGACGAATGCGGCGTCGTCGCTGGCGAAGAACAGGATGGCGCCGGGCAGGTCGTCGGGCTGGCCGATGCGCCCGAGCGGGATCGATCGGCGGAACGCCTCGCGCAGCTTGTCGGGGTTGCCCGCCCCCTGCAGGTAGCCTTCGAACAGGGGCGTTTCGGTGACGCCGGGGCACACCACGTTGACGGTGATGTTGTGGCGGGCATGCTCTCGCGCGAGCGTCTTGGACAGCGCGACCAGGCCGCCCTTGCACGCGGCGTAGACCGCCTCGCCGGAGGAGCCCACCCGGGCTGCGTCGGAGGCGATGTTGACGATGCGCCCCGCGTTGCGCCCGACCATGCCGGGCAGCACGGCGTGGTGCATGTGCAGCGCGCCCACCAGGTTGATGGCGATGAGGCGCTCCCATTCCCCGGGCACCGTGGTCGTGAACGGCTTGAACACGTCCCAGCCGGCGCAGTTGACCAGCACATCGATGGGACCGAGGCGATCGATCACGGCCTGCACACCCGCGTCGACACTGGCGCGATCGGTGATGTCGCAGCCGATCGCCAGGGATTCGCCGCCGGCGGCCGCGATGCGCCCGGCCACGGCTTGCGCCGCCTCGGGATCGCGATCCAGCACCGCCACGCGCGCGCCTTCCCGGGCGAAGCGTTCGCAGGTGGCGCCACCGATGCCGCCGCCGCCGCCGGTGACTACGGCCGTCTTGCCCTGCAGTCGGTCCATGGGGATTCCTTCCTTGCGGGGCCGCCGCCCCTTATGACAACATGTGGCGCATCTTAGGCATCGAGGGCCGATCCCGCAAGATCCGACCGCGCACGCCGGACCAAGGAGAACATCAATGGGAAACCCGAATGCGGAGACCCGGGCGGCGCTGGCCAACCGGCTCTTCTTCCGGCTCTACCAATGTGCCAACATGCTGCATAAAACCGGCAGCCGGGCGATCGAGGCGGAGGGCATGACGACCCAGCAGTGGGCAGTGCTGGGCGCGCTGTCGCGGCCGCAGGCCGGGGCCGGCATGAAGCTGGGCGAGCTGGCCCGCTACCTGATGGTCAGCCGGCAGAACCTGGCCGGCGTGGTCGGCCGGCTGGAGCGTGACGGCCGGGTCGAAAGCGCTGCCGACCCGGCCGACGGCCGCTCACGCCTGGTCCGCATGACGCCCGCCGGTCGGCAGGTGTGGCAACGCAAGGCGCTGCCCAAGATCCACGCCTTCTACGAGCAGGCGCTCGAGGGGTTCTCCAGCAACGACATGGTGCACACGGTGCACTACCTGCTGAAGATGCTGG
This sequence comes from Acidovorax sp., assembly GCA_036675905.1. Lineage (GTDB taxonomy): Bacteria > Pseudomonadota > Gammaproteobacteria > Burkholderiales > Burkholderiaceae_C > Ramlibacter. The sequence continues at coordinate 1,470 of JAKFEA010000223.1, forward strand.
AGAACATGCAGAGGATCGATGCGGCGGATGGGGAAGAGGAGGGGTAATTCCCGTCGTCCCCGCGGAGGCGGGGACCCAGGGCTTCCGCCTTCGGCAGCGCCGCACGCGCGTTGCGCTGGAACTCCGCCTGCGCGGGGATGACCTTGGCGCAGCACGAGGGCGGCCGCGTGGATCCCCGCTTTGGCGCGCTGCGCGCGCGCGGGGATGACGTTCGCCGGCCGCCCTGCGGGCGGCTGCGAACGTCACTTCCCCGTCTTCGCGAACTCCGCCGACTGCTCCTTGACCACCTTGTCCACCTCGTCGGTGTAGGCGTTGAACCAGTCGGACTGCGGCACCCACTTGGCGCCGTCCCACATGTCGATGCGGGTCTTGCCGCCGCCGCCGTGGTCCTTGGCGGTCACGGTCACGGGCGCGATGAAGCCGTTGGCGTCGAAGTCCTTCAGGCTCTCCAGCCCGGCCTTGATCTTGGCCGGAGTCAGCGGCCAGCCGCCCTTCTTGATCGCGGTCTTCACGCCCTCGAACATCACCGAGTACATCGCCAGTCCGGTGTTGTAGTAGATGTCGTCCAGGTGCTTGATGTCGCCCGCACCCTTGTTGGCGCCGTAGACCTCCTTGACGATCTGCTGCATCAGCGGGTGGTCCTTGCCGCCCACCACGTTGGTGCCGCGCTTGAGGCCCTTGGCGTCGGCCAGTCCAATGTTGCGCAGGTCCACCTCGTTGAGCCAGTTGACCGTGATCAGCTTGCTCATCGGGATGCCGTTGCGCTTCATCTCCTTGGCCGCCACCACGTGCATGGCCGACAGGTTCCAGCTGATCACCCAGTCGGGGTCGAAGCGGCGGATCTGCGTCCACACCGCCGCCTGGTCACGCCCGGGCATCGGGTTGGGGAACAGCTGCAGGTCGAAGCCTTCCTTGGCCGCCAGCGTCTTGAGCACGGCGATCGGCTCCTGCCCGAATGAGTAGTCGGGGTAGATGAAGCCGATCTTCACGCCCTTGAGGTTGCCCTTGTGCTGGGTCTTGATCCAGGCCACGTCGTTGGCCATCTGGCCCCAGTAGGTCGGGCCGATCGGGAAGATCCACTTGAACACCTCGCCGTCCACCGCGTCGCCGCGGCCGACGAAGGACTGCAGCAGGATGTTGCCGTCGGCCATGATGCGCGGCAGCACCGCGCGCGAGACCGGCGTCGACAGCATGTCGAACATCATCACGCCCTCGCGCTTGAGCTTCTCGTAGCACTCGATGCCGCGCTGCGGCTCGTTGCCGTGGTCCTGCACCACGATCTCGATCTGCTTGCCCTCCAGGCCGCCCTTGGCGTTGAGCAGCGTCGCGTAGTCCTTGGCGGCCTGCGCTATCTGCGGCGTCACGAAGGTGTAGGCCTTGCTCAGGTCGTAGCACAGGCCGAACTTGATGGTGTCCTGCGCCTGCGCGGCACCGCCTCCCGCCAGCAGGGCCAGCCCCGCCAGGATGGATAGCGCTCTTTGCTTCATGGCTTGTCTCCTGCGTACGTTGGTGGATGGCCGCTGCGGATGCCCAGTACGCTCGCTCTCCGCCCGGACGGGAACTCAGCTCAGCCAGCGCTTGCGCCGGCTGTAGTGCTTGACCTCGTGGAAATCCCGGCCTTCGCGCCCGCCCAGGTAGAACTCCTGGATGTCGGGGTTGCGCTTCATGGCCTGCGCGCTGTCGTGCATGACGATGCGCCCGTTCTCCATCAGGTAGCCGCGCGACACCACCTCCAGCGCGGCCATCGCGTTCTGCTCCACCAGCAGCACCGACAGCCCCTCTTCGCGGTTGATGCGCTGGACGATCTGGAAGATCTCGGCCACCAGGAACGGCGCCAGCCCCAGGCTGGGCTCGTCCAGCATCAGCAGGCGCGGCTGCGTCATGAGCGCGCGGCCGATCGCCAGCATCTGCTGCTCGCCGCCCGACAGGAACCCGGCCTGCGCGGTGCGCCGCTGGTGCAGCCGCGGGAAATAGCCGTACACCCGGTCGCGCCGGCGCTGGGTCTCGGCGCGGCTGCAACCGGTGACGGCCGACGCCGCCACCAGGTTCTCGTCCGGCGTCAGGTGCTCGAATACGCGCCGGCCCTCCAGCACCTGCACGATGCCGCGGCGCACCCGCTGCTGGGGCATCAGCTTCTGGATGTCGTCACCCTGGAAGCGCAGTTCACCGCGCGTGACCTCGCCACGCTCGGGCTTGAGCAGGCCGCTGATCGCCTTCAGGGTGGTGCTCTTGCCGGCGCCGTTGGCGCCCAGCAGCGCCACCATGCCGCCCTGCGGCACCGACACCGACACGCCCTTGATCGCCAGCGCCACCTGGTCGTAGATGACCTCGACGTTGTTCAGCGTCAGCAGGTCGGGGGCTTGCGCCGCTGCGTCCATGGGTCTATTTCCTCGCGTAGCCGAAGGGCCAGACCAGCAGGTAGTTGCGGATGTTGCCGTACAGCTTGCCCAGCCCCATCGGCTCGACCAGCAGCACCGCGATGATGGTGGCACCGTAGACCATGTAGGGGATGTGCGCCAGCGCCTCGACCCCGATGTCCAGTCCCAGGCCATTGGCGATCCAGGCGATCAGCGCGTTCATCTGGCCCGGCAGCAGCAGGATGAAGGCGGTGCCGAAGTAGCTGCCGATGATGCTGCCCAGGCCGCCGACGATCACCATGGCCAGCACCTCGATGGACACGCTGACCGCGAACTGCTCGGGCGTGACCGCGTGGTAGAAGCCGAACACGAGCATGGCGCCGCTGACGCCGCCGATGAAGGCCGAGGCGGCGAAGGCCACCAGCTTGTAGCGGAAGGCCTGCACGCCGATCACCGCCGCCGCGTAGTCCTTCTCGCGCACCGCCACCAGCGCGCGGCCCAGCGCGCTGCGCCGCAGGTTGAGCATGAACACGGTCACCGCGACGGTCCAGGCCAGCACCACGTAGTAGGTGCCGGCTTCCGACGTGATCGCCTGGCCGAGCAGCTTCATGGGCGGCGCCTGCAGGGTGGCCGACACGCCGCCGCTGATGGCCGGCACGTGCGAGATCACCCAGTCCATCACGAACTGCATGGCCAGCGTGGACAGCGCCAGGTACAGGCCCTTGACGCGCAGCGCCGCGAACGCGAACACCACGCCGACCACGGTGGCCGTGAGGCCACCCAGGACCACCGCGATCTCCCAGGGGATGCCGCCGCGTGCCGCGTGCACGGAGGCGTAGGCGCCCATGCCCATGATGGCGGCGTAGCCGAAGTGGAACTGGCCGGCCCAGCCCAGCACCAGGTTCAGGCCCAGCACCGCCGCGGTCCAGATCAGCCAGGGGCGGATGTAGCTGGTCAGCGCCAGCGAGCTGAAGATCCAGGGCGCGGCCACCGCCACCGCCAGCAGCGCCCACATGGCCCAGCGCTCGAACGGAATCGGGAACAGCGCGCGGTCGCCCGCGTAGCTGGTGTGGAAGATGCCGGCGCGGCGGTACAGCATCTAGATCCTCTCGATGTCGTGGCGGCCGAACAGCCCGTGCGGCCGGATCATGATGGTCAGGATCAGCACCGCGGCCACCACCAGTTCGCGCGTGCCGCCGCCCAGCAGCGGATCGAGGTAGCCGGACGCCACGTTCTCCAGGATGCCCAGCAGCACGCCGGCCAGCAGCGCGCCGCCTATGCTGTCGAGCCCGCCCAGCACGCCCACCGTGATGCCCTTGAGGAGCAGCAGCGACAGCGACTGGTCCACCGTCTGCACCGAGCCCCACAGCACGCCCGCCGCCGTCGCGGCCACCGCCGACAGCGCCCAGGACAGCGCCACCCCGCGCTCCACCGAGATGCCCACCGACCAGGAGGCCGTGTAGTCGTCGGCGATGGCGCGCAGCACCACGCCCATGCGGGTGCGGAAGAAGAACACGGACACCGCGAACAGCACCAGCGTGACCGCCGCCCCGATGGCATACGCGCGGTTGACGAGCAGCGGCCCCAGGAACAGCGGCGAGTCGCTGATGCCGATCGGCATGTTGCGGCCGCTGCCGCCCCAGATGGTCAGCGCCGTGGCACGCAGGAAGATGTCCAGCCCCAGGGTCATCATCAGGATCATCACGATGGGCTGCCCCGCCAGCCGGCGCAGCGCGACCCGCTCGATCACGACCCCGAGCACGAACATGGACAGCATGGCCAGCGGAATCGCGAGCCACATCGACAGGCCCACCTGTCCCGCGAAGGCCAGCACCAGGTAGGGCCCGACCATGGTGAGCGCCCCCTGCGCCAGGTTGGGCACGGACGAGGATTTGTAGATCAGCACGATGCCGATGGCGACCAGCGCATACATCAGGCCGGCCAAGGCGCCGTTGACCGCCAGTTCCAGGAAGTACATCCAGTCCATGCGTCAGACCCCCGTCACTGCGAGTTCGCGCTCGGTCGTGCCGACCTCGCCGGTTTCGTACACCACCTGCGCCTTCACCGCCACCTTGGGCGCGCCCCCGTAGATGGCTTCGATGATGGGCGCGTAGCGCTCCTCCACCACGTTGCGCCGCAGCTTGCGCGTGCGCGTGATCTCGCCGTCGTCGGCATCGAACTCCTTGTGCAGGCTGACGAAGTGGCGCACGCGCAGCGGCTCGGGCAGGCTGGCATTGACGCGCCGGATCGCCCCGGCCAGCAGCTCCTGCACCTGGGATTTCTGCGACAGGTCGGCATACGAGATGTAGGAGATGCCGCGCAGCTCGGCCCAGTGGCCCACCGTCTCCGCGTCGATGCAGACCATGGCGGCCAGCCAGTCGCGGCCGGTGCCGAGCACCGCCACGTCCTTGATGAAGGGGCTGAACTTGAGCCGGTTCTCGATGTAGTTGGGGATGTAGCGCTCGCCCGCGGCCGTGTGCACGACTTCGGAGACGCGCCCCAGCACCACCAGGTGGCCATCCGGCTCCAGGTAGCCGGCGTCGCCGGTGCGCAGCCAGCCGTCGTCCAGCGATTCCCGGGTCGCGGCCTCGTTCTGGAAGTAGCCGCTGAACACGCTGCCCGAGCGCACCAGGATCTCTCCGGTGTCGCTGATCTTCACTTCGACACCCGGCAGCGGCCGGCCGACGGTGTGCAGCCGAACCTCCTCGGGCGACTGCATGGCGTTGTAGGCGCTGGTCTCGGTCTGCCCATACAGCTGGCGCAACTTGACGCCGAGCGCCCGGTAGAACACGAAGGTGTCTTCGCCGATCGCCTCGCCGCCGGTGTAGGCATGGCGCAGGCGGGTGAGGCCCAGCTGGTCCTTGATCGGGCCCATCACCAGTGCGTCGCCCAGCGGCCGCAGCAGGCGCTGCAGGCGTGTCGGCTGCTGGCCGTCGAGCTTGCGGCGCTCGGCGGCCACCGCCGAATCCATGAACAGGTCGTACAGCGCCTTCTTGACGCGGGTGGAGTCCTCCATGCGCACCTGCACGGTGGTGAGCATGTTGTCCCAGCTGCGCGGCGCGGCCAGGTAGAAGGTAGGGGCGATCTCGCGCAGGTCGTGCAGCACCGTTTCCTGCCGCTCCGGCACGTTGATGGCAAAGCGCAGCGCCACCCCGGCGCCGATCGTGAACGCGAAGTCGCCGATCCAGGCCATCGGCAGGTAGGCCAGGATGCTCTCGCCGAAGCCGAAGGCGCCGCAGCGGTACGCGTTGGCCACGCCCGACAGGATGTTGAAGTGGCTCAGCACCACGCCCTTGGGCTTGCCCGTGGTGCCGGAGGAGTGGATGAAGACGGCCGGGTCGTCGGGCCCGGCCATGGCCAGCAGCGCGCCTTCCAGTTCGGGTTGGGCGGCCAGCCGCTCGCGGCCCTCGGCTTCCAGCTCGTCCCAGGACAGCAGCCCCGGCGCCTGGTAGCGCGCGATCCCGCGCGGGTTGTCGTAGACGATGCGGGCTATGCGGGCGCCGCGCTCGCGCAGGTCGAGCGCCTTGTCCACCTGCTCCTGGTCCTCGCAGACGGCCACCGCGATGTCGACTTCGCTGGCCACGTGCAGCGCTTCCTGCGGCGTGGCGTCCGGGAACACCGGCATTGCGTAGGCGCCCAGCACGCCGGCGCACAACATGCCCTGGTACAGGCGCGGGCGGTTGTCGCCCAGCACCAGCACGCCCTGGCCGCGGCCCAGGCCGAGCGACTGCAGCCCCGCGGAGGCAGCCAGCACGGTTTGCCACACCTGCGCCCAGGTGCTCTCCTGCCAGATGCCTCGGTCCTTTTCGCGCATGGCCACGGCGTCCGGCAGCGACTGCGCGTTGGCGGCCAGCAGCCGCGGCAGCGTGGTGCGCGGATCCAGGTCCCAGCGGCCGGCTTCAGGCTGCTGCTGCGTCATGGCTGCCTCCGATGTAGGCCTTGACCACCTGGGGATCGGCAATCACTTCGCGCGGGATGCCGCTGCCGATCACCTCGCCGTAGCTGAGCACCAGCATGCGGTCGCAGATGCCGGTGATGATGTCCATGTGGTGCTCGATGATCAGCACCGTGACGCCGCGCTCGTCGCGCGCGTCCAGCACGAACCGCGCCATGTAGGCCTTCTCTTCCTGGTTCATGCCGGCCATCGGCTCGTCCAGGATCAGGAAGCTGGGCTCGGCGGCCAGCGCCCGCGCCAGTTCCACCCGCTTCTTGATGCCCAGCGGCAGCGAATCGACGTGCTCGCTGCGCACGCTCTCCAGCTGCATGAAGTCGATGATCTCCTCGACCATGTCGCGGTTGGCGACCTCCTCGGGCTGCGCCGCCCACGGGTACAACGCAGTGCGCCAGACGCTGGGGCGCATGTGCACGTGGCGACCGAGCAGGATGTTGTCCAGCACGCTCATGCCATTGAAGAGCGCCAGGTTCTGGAAGGTGCGGGCCACGCCGCGCCGCGCCACCTTGTGCGGCGCCAGCCCGGTGATGTCCTCGCCATGCAGCAGGATGCGGCCCTGCTGCGGCGGGAAGAAGCCGGTGATGGCGTTGGTCAGGGTGGTCTTGCCGCTGCCGTTGGGGCCGACCAGGCCGAAGATCTCGCCGCGGGCGATCTGCAGGCTCACGCCCGTCACGGCCACCAGCCCGCCGAAGCGGCGCTCCACGTCGCGGCACTCGAGCACGGGGGCTCCGGTCGTCTCTGCGCCGGCAGGCGGGGCAACGGAGGGCGTGCTCATCGCGTCCATGGGCGCGGCAACTCCCGGCCGATCAGCGTGCGGTTGGAATGGGTCACGTAGGCAGGGCCGCCGAGTCGCGATACGACAACATGCGGCCAAATGCTAGGGGTGTCGGCGAGGCGAGGCAATGGTGCGCGGGTAATGGTTTTCGCCTACTCCCGTCCGGCGAGAGTTAGGCAATGTCCTGCCTATTGCGGGGCTACCTCCCGATGCGGACGCTTGTCCGGCACACCGTCCCGGCGTGCTAGGATGAAAACGGACAGGCGACCGCTTCTAGGCGGTCGAGGAGCAGCCCGGCATGAACGCACCCCCCCAAGCGGCCCCCTTCAGCCCGGTCGAGACCCGGCCCTGGCCGGAGTTGCAGGCGCTGCAATTGCAGCAACTACAGGTCCAGCTGGATTACCTGGCGCAACGCTCCGACTTCTACCAGCGCAAGTTCGCTGCAGCCGGCGTCGTGCCGGACGACATCCGATCGCTGGCCGATTTGCAGCGCATCCCCTTCACCACCAAGCAGGAGTTGCGCGAGAGCCTGCAGGCCGCGCCGCTACTGGGCCTGCACCGCGCGGCCGACCCGGCCGACATCGTGCAGGTGCAGGCGTCCTCCGGCACCACCGGCAGCCCGGCCTACGTGGGCCTGACGCACTCGGACCGCGAGAACTGGGCGGAGATGACGGCACGCGGGCTGTACGCCAGCGGCGTGCGCCGCGGCGACACGGTGCTGCACGGCTTCTCCATGAGCAAGGGCTTCGTCGGTGGCATTCCGATCTGGCAGGGCGTGGACCGCATCGGCGCCATCGACCTGCCGATCGGCGCCGATGGAGGCGTCGATCGGCTGCTGATCGCCGCCCGCGACGCGCGCCCGCGCTGCATCGTCGGCACACCCAACTTCCTCCTCTACCTGGCCACGGTGGCGCCGAACCTGGTGGGACGCAAGGCCACCGACCTCGGCGTGCAGAGGCTGGTGGTCGGCGGCGAACCCGGCGGCGGCATTCCCGCCATTCGCCAAGGGCTGCAGGAGCACTGGGGCGCGATGTGCTGCGAGGTCATGGGCGGCACCGACCTGGGCTGCGTCTACTGGGCCGAGGCGGAGGACCAGCGCGGCATGTACTTCGTGGCGCCCGACTTCATCCTGGCCGAGCTGGTCGACCCAGCTACCGGCGACGCGGTCGCTTGGCGGGAGGGCGCCACCGGCGAGCTGGTCTACACCTCGCTGCAGCGGCAGGCCTCTCCGGTGCTGCGCTTTCGCTCCGGCGACCATGTGACGGTCACCGCGATGGGCGGGCCGGGCGGACGCACCACGCCGGCGATCCGCTGCTTCGGGCGCACCGACGACATGCTGATCGTGCGCGGGGTGAACCTGTTCCCCTCGGCGGTGCAGGACATCGTGTCGGCCATGAAGCCCCTGGTGGGCGGCGTGGTGCGCGTGCTGGCCGACTTCGCCGGGCACACGACGCAGGACAACCTCAAGCTGCTGGTGGAACGCGCGCCGGGCGCCGATGCATCGCGCGATGCGCAAGCCGCCGCCCAGGTCGAGGCGCGGGTGCGCAACGCGCTGGCGATCAAGGCCGACGTGCGCATGGTGCGGCATGGCTTCTTCGATGCGCCCGGTGCGCAGAAGGTCGCCCTCACCTTGCGCCATGCGCCGGAATTCGATCGATGAACGCGACACCCTCCTCCGACTTCGAGGCCAACGCCGCCGCGTATCGGGCGATGCTGGATTCCCTGCGGCAGGCGCGCCGGCAGGCCTGGCTGGGCGGCTCCATGGCAGCCCGCGACAAGCACCGCCAGCGCGGCCGCATCCTGGTGCGAGAGCGCATCGACCTGCTGCTGGATCCCGGCTCGCCCTTCCTCGAGCTGGGCGAGCTGGCCGGCGAAGGGATGTACGAAGGCGTGGCGCCGGGCGCCGGCATCGTGACCGGCGTCGGGCTGGTGCAGGGCCGCGCCTGCATGGTGATCGCCAACGACGCCACCGTGAAAGGCGGCACCTACTTCGGCATGACCTGCCGCAAGCACGTGCGGGCCCAGCGCTTCGCCTGGCAGCACCGCCTGCCCTGCGTCACCCTGGTGGACAGCGGCGGCGCCTTCCTGCCCGACCAGGCCAACATCTTTCCGGACGAAGGCCTGTTCGGATCCATCTTCCACAACCAGGTCCGCATGTCGGCCGACGGCATCCCTCAGATCGCGGTGGTGCTGGGCGCCTGCACCGCCGGCGGCGCCTACATCCCTGCCCTGTGCGACGAAGTCGTGATCGTGCGCGGCAAGGGCTTCCTGTTCCTGGCCGGACCTCAGCTGGTGCAGGCCGCCACCGGCGAGGTGGTCGATGCGGAAGCGCTGGGCGGCGCCGACATGCACACCCGCATCAGCGGCGTGACCGACCACATCGCCGAGGACGACGGCCAGGCGATCGCGATCGCGCGTCGGCTGGTGGGCGAAGGGGCCCCCATGCCACCGCCGCTGCGCGAGCGCGTTCCGGCGCGCGAACCGGCACGCGCAGTCACCGACATCCACGGCCTGGTGCCGCGCGACACGCGCAAGCCGGCGCCGACCCGCGAGGTTCTGCGCTGCCTGCTGGACGGGGGCGAGCTGTCGGAGTTCAAGGGCGGCTACGGCGACACCCTGGTCACCGGCTTCGCACGAATCGGTGGCTGGCAGGTGGGCGTGCTGGCCAACGAGGGCGTGCTGTTCGTCGACAGCGCGGTGAAAGCCACCCACTTCATCGACCTGTGCTGCAAGCGCAACGTGCCGCTGCTGTTCCTGGCCGACGTGGCCGGCTTCATGGTCGGGCGCGAGGCCGAACAGGACGGCATCGCCAAGGCTGGCGCCAAGTTCATCACGGCGATGAGCTCGGCCGCGGTCCCCAAGTTCACCATCATCACCGGCGGTGCCTACGGAGCCGGCTACCTCGCCATGTGCGGCCGCGCGTTCCAGCCCAATGCGATGTTCATGTGGCCGAACGGGCGCGCGGCCATCATGGGTCCGGAACAGGCGGCCACCACGCTGGCCTTGGTCAAGCGGCAGAACCTGGCGGCGGGCGAGGCCTGGTCCGCCGAGGACGAGGAAGCGTTCAAGGCGCCGATCCGCCGCCAGTACGAAGACTTCGCGGCAGCGCGCAACTTCGCGCGCCACCTGTGGGTGGACGGCATCCTGGATCCGGTCGAGACCCGCGAAACCCTGTCGCTGCTACTGGACCTGGCCGCCCGCGTCCCGGCAACGCCGACGCGCTTCGGCGTGTTCCGCATGTGAGGCCGGCGATGTTCGAGAAGGTCTTGATAGCGAATCGCGGTGAGATCGCTTGCCGCATTGCCCGCACCCTGCGCCGCATGGGCATCGCTTGCGCCA
>JAKFEA010000224.1:0-7178 GCA_036675905.1 Acidovorax sp.
GTGCGAAGACCAGCGCCACCAGCGCCCCGGCGCCCGCGCCGCCGCCGGCCAGCAGCGTGAACACCGGATGCCCCAGCGGCGCTGCAAGGGCGCGCCCGGCCAGCACCGCGGCGCCGGCCAATGCGGCCAGCGCAACGCCGCGCAGCGCGAACGGCAGCAGGTCGCGCCAGCGCATGTCCAGCGCGGCCAGGCCGGTGGCGACCACCACTGCGGCGCGCCCGAAGATCAGCACCGCCGACGCGAACACCACCGCGTGCAGCCCGACGTGCCGCGCCAGCAGCCACCACGCCGGCAGCGCCAGCAGCAGCAGCGGCAGCTGCAGCGCCGCCTCCAGGTGCTTGCGGCGGGTGTTCCACAGCACCGGCGTGGACAGCCCCAGGCAGCCCCAGGCCGGCACGCACAGGAACATGACGGCCATCAGCCAGCCGGCATCCAGCCAGGCGCTGCCGTACAGCACCCGCACCAGGTCGCCGGCGAGCAGGGACATCATCACCGCGGCCGGCGTGAGGAACACCAGCACGCAGGCGAGCAGCGTGAGCCAGGCCCTGGCCAGCTGCCGCGGCTCGTCCTGCAGGCGCGCGCCGGCCGCCAGGAAGGTGGGCTGCATGGCGTTGACCAGCAGCACGTTGGGGATCGAGGCGATGTTGTAGGCAACGCCGTACAGGCCGACGGCATGCGTGTTGAGCACGCGGCCGATCACGATGCGGTCCATGTTCGACAGCAGCCAGTTGACGATGTTGGTCAGGAACACGGTGCGGCCGGTGTCCAGCGTGTCGCCCCCCAGCGGGTGGCGCAGCAGCGGCCGCAGCGAGTGCGGGCGCGCCGCGAAGCTGCCCGCCAGCGCCACCGCCGCCTGCACCACGCAGGCCGCCGCCAGCGCCTGCGCGCCGTGGCCCTGCAGCGCCATCGGCACGCCGACCGCCAGGTAGCCGGCCGCGTAGCTGGCCATCTGCACCAGCCCCAGCACGCGGAAATTGAGGTCGCGCTGCAGCAGGCAGGTGGACGGGCCGGCCATCGCCAGCAGCAGGCAGGCCGCCGCGAGCCAGTGCACCATGCGCTCGATGCGCGGGTCGCCGAAGAAGCCGGCGATCCAGCCGGCGCTGGCATACATCGCGCTGGCGCACAGCACGCCGGCGACGAGCTGCCAGGTGAAGGCGAAGCGCACGTCGTCCGCGCTCACGTCCTTCTGCAGCATGAGGATGTAGCTGAAGGCGTTGCCGGACAGGAACGCGGCGAAGGTGAGCACCACCATGCCGATCCCGTACACGCCGTAGTTGCCGGGGCCCAGCAGGCGCGCGAGGATGACCTGCGCCACGAACTGCAGCACGAAGCGGCCGCCGGTGGTCAGCGCGCTCCACTTGAACGCGCGTTCCGCGAGCGATCTCAGGGCGCCGTGCGTCATCGCCGTCCCGTGCCCCAGCGCCGCAGCACGATGCCGGCCATCAGGGCCAGCGCCGCAAGCAGCACGCCCTGGTTGGTCTCGCGCTCGGTCTCGGCTTCCGGGGCAGGGGGGGCTGCGTCGTCCTGCAGCGCCGCTACGACGACAGGTGCTTGCTGGGAATGGGCATGGGCAGCGGCGGCCTGGCCGGGCGTTGCAAGGCTGATCTGCACGAGGGCCGGCGGCGCCTGGCCGCCTGCCCCCGAAACGCCTCCGCCGGGCCCGCCGGTCGCCCATGCCGGCTGCAACGCCATGCAGAGCGCGATCGCGGGGAAAAACTTGTACATCCAGTAGTCCTGACCGTCCGTCGTTGCAAACGATTCTGGGACAACCCCCCTCGCCAATGGGGCGATGCAGCCATGGGGGTCATGGCTCTTTCAGGCTATTGCTGGATGGGCTTGGGCGGATGGGTTGCGAAGGGGTGCGCCAAGTCATCCGAAGAGGTGTCATTGCGGGCTTGACCGGCAATCCCCAAGAGGTGTCATTGCGGGCTTGACCCGCAATCCATCCGCTGACGCTGGAACACGGCAGTGCGGTTGCCGAGAGCGGGGGATGGATCCCGGCGTTCGCCGGGATGACATGTGTGGGTCAGCGACATGTGTTGGGTTAGCCTTCGGTCTGGGCTGCGCGCGGCCGCGGCCAGCGCAACAGGCCAGTGGACAGCGCGGTGCCCAGCACGATCACGGCCGCGCAGCCGAGCATCCAGGCGGTGACGGTCTCGGCCAGGAACAGCACGCCGTAGAGCACCGCGAACACCGGCACCACGAAGGTGACGGCCAGCGCACGCGCCGGTCCGGCTTCCTCGATCAGCCGGAAGTAGAGGATGTACGCGAGTCCCGTGCACACCACGGCCAGCGCGACCAGCGCCAGCCAGGCGCGCGCGCCCGGCATCTGCTGCGGCCAGTACCAGATCGCCGGCAGCACGAGCGCGGCGCTGGCGCCCAGCTGGCTGCCGGTGGCGGTCATCAGTGCGGGCAGGCCCGACAGGTACTTCTTGGTCGCGCTGGCCGCGATGCCGTAGCAGAGCGTCGCCAGCAGGCAGGCGGCCACGGCCCAACCGGGCGCGGCCATCGCGGTGTCGACCTGGAAGCTGCCCTTGTCGGCGGCCAGCAACGCGACACCGGCGAAGCCCACCACCAGCCCGAGCGCGCGCATGGGCGCCGGCTTGTCCTTCAGCCACACCCACGCGACCACGGCGCCGAACAGCGGCACCGTGGCGTTGAGGATGGCCGAGAGTCCGGTGGTGATCGTCGTCACCGCGAACGTATAGAGCGCGAACGGAATGCCGGAGTTGACCAGCCCGACCGCGAACACCTTGGCCCAGTGCTGGCGCAGCAGCCGGCCCTGCCCGCGCCAGATCACCAGCGGCAGCAGGAAGGCCGCCGCGATCGACACGCGCAGCGCGGCCGTGGGCATGGGGCCGAACTCCACCACCGCCAGCCGCATGAACAGGAAGGAGCCGCCCCAGATGGCGGCCAGCAACGCGAAGTCGATCACCCAGGCGCGCGGTCCGCGCCGGTTGGCCGTCAAGCGAGCCCCTCGAGCCGCAGCAGCGCGGTCTTGCGATCCAACCCGCCCGCATAGCCCGTGAGCGAACCGTCGGCGCCCAGCACGCGATGGCAGGGCACGACGATGCTGACCGGGTTGCGGCCGACGGCCGCGCCCACGGCGCGCACGGCGGCCGGCGCGCCGATGCCGGCACTCAGCTGCCCGTAGGTGCGGCGCTCGCCGCGCGGAATGGCCAGCAGCGCCTGCCACACCGATTGCTGGAACGGCGTGCCGCCCTGCAGGTCCAGCGGCAGGTCGAACGTCGCGCGGCTACCGGCGAAGTACTCGTCGAGTTGCTGCATGGCGCGCACCAGCACCGGATGCGACGGGTCGATGCGCCAGCCGCTGCTGTCGGGGTGGTGGCGCTGGCCGTCGAACCAGACGCCGGCCAGTCCGCGTTCGCTGGCCGCCAGCAGCATGCCGCCCAGCGGGCTTGAGTGGCGTGCGGCCACGAGGGAGGGATGGAATTTCATGTCGGGGTTCTCGGTGGAGGAGGGGAGGCCATGCCGGACCAGGCGCGGATCACGGCGTAGCTGCGCCAGGGCTTCCAGCCCTGCGACGCCGCTTCGGCCGCGCGCGCGGGTTGGCGTTCCTGCTGCACGCCCAGCGCCTTGTGCAGCGCCACGTCGCCGGCCGGGAACGCATCGGGCCAGCGCAGTGCGCGCATGGCGATGTACTGCGCGGTCCAGTCGCCTATGCCGGGCAGCGCCTTGAGCGCCTGGATGGTGGCCTGCACGTCGGCGCCGCCGTGCAGCGGCAAGGCGCCGGACTGCATGGCGCGGGCCAGCGCGACGATGGCGGCCTGGCGCTGGCGCACGATGCCCAGCAAGCCGAGCGCATCGCCTTCGGCCGAAGCCAGCGCCTGCGGTGTCGGGAACAGGCGCTCCAGGCCCGCTTGGCCGGTCTCGATCGGCTGGCCGAAGCGCTCGACCAGGCGATGCGCCAGCGTGCGCGCGGCAGCCACGGTGATCTGCTGGCCCAGCACGGCGCGCACCGCCAGCTCCCAGCCGCAGAAGGCGCCCGGCACGCGCAGCCCGTCGCCGCCCGGAAACGCATCCTGCAGCACGGCGTTGACGGCGAGCGGGTCGCAGTCGAGGTCGAAGGCCGCGCGGGCGCGCCGGATGACTTGCGGCAGCGCCTCGTGCAGCGACTCGCTGACGCGCAGCACGAGCTGGTGGCGGGGCAGGTCGAAGCCGGCTTCGATCCAGCCGGCATGCTCGCGCCCGCCCACGGACACCTGCAGCGTGCGCAGTAACCGGCCGCCGCCGCTGCCATCGACCGCGACCTGCTCCATCCCCGCAATGGCGCGCTGGCCGAAGAAGGCCAGCATCGCTGCCGTGTCGTAGGGCGGCCGCCAGCCCAGCCGCACCCGCAGCCCTTCGCTGCCCTGCTGCGCGCCTTCGCGCCGCAGCTGCGTCGGCGACAAGCCGTAGTGCTGCACGAACGCGGCATTGAAGCGGCGCAGGCTGCCGAAGCCGCTGACCAGCGCCACCTGCGTGATCGGCAGCCGGGTGTCGGCCAGCAGCTGCTTGGCGGTGAGCAGGCGGCGCGTCTGCAGGTATTGCAGGGGCGACACGCCGAACTGCGCCTCGAAGATGCGGCGCACGTGGCGCTCGCTCACGCCCAGCCGCGCCGCCAGTTGCTCGACCGTGGGGACCGAACCGTTCCACGCATCCGGTTCGTCGAGCAGGCGCGCGGCCTGCTGCGCCAGGATGCTGCCGGCGTCCTGCATCGACCAGGCCAGCGCATGCGGCGCCAGCTCGGGGCGGCAGCGCAGGCAGGGGCGAAAGCCGGCCCGCTCGGCTTGCGCGGCATGCGGGAAGAAGCGGCAGTTCTCGCGCTTGGGCGTGCGCACCCGGCAGACCGGGCGGCAGTAGATGCCGGTCGAGGTGACACCCGTGAAGAAGCTGCCGTCGAAGCGCGGGTCGCGCGCTTTCAAGGCCAGGTAGCAGGCGTCCGGCTGCAGGGTGTCTTCGGGAGGCATGGCGCTCATCATAGGTTCCCGCCGGCACCGGACTCGCCGTTTCCGGACATGTGCCTGCGGCCCCGGTGCCTAGAATCACCGGCTCACCTCCACTCAGTAGCCAACTCAGCCCATGCAAGTCGACGCATCCATCTTCAAGGCCTACGACGTTCGCGGCATCGTGCCCGCGAGCCTGAACGAAGAGGTTGCGCAAGGGCTGGGGCGCGCGTTCGGCACGCTGGCGAAGAAGGAAGGCGAAACCACCGTGGCCGTGGGACGCGATGGGCGCCTGTCCGGCCCCGCGCTGTCGGCGGCGCTGGTGCGCGGCCTGCTGTCGGCCGGTGTCGACGTCATCGACGTGGGCGTGGTCACCACGCCCATGCTGTACTTCGCCGCCAGCACGCTGTGCAGCAGCGGCATCCAGGTCACCGGCAGCCACAACCCCAAGGACTACAACGGCTTCAAGATGGTGCTGGCCGGCCGCGCCATCTACGGCGAGGAGATCCAGGCCCTGCGCCGCGTGATGGAAAAGGAAGAGTGGGCCACCGGCGGCGCCGGCAAGGTGCGCAACATCAACGTGTTCGGCCCCTACCGCGACCGCATCGCCGGCGACGTGAAGCTGGCGCGCAAGATGAAGATCGTGATCGACTCGGGCAACGGCGTGGCCGGCGCATCGGCCCCGGCCATCTTCCGTGCGCTGGGCTGCGAAGTGGTCGAGCTGTTCAGCGAAGTCGACGGCAACTTCCCCAACCACCACCCGGATCCCAGCAAGTCCGAGAACCTGAAGGACCTGATCGCCGCGCTGAAGACGACCGGCGCCGAGCTGGGGTTGGCCTTCGACGGCGACGGCGACCGGCTGGGCATCATCACCCGCAACGGCCACAACATCTATCCGGACCGCCAGATGATGCTGTTCGCGCGCGACGTGCTCACCCGTGTGCCGGGCGGCACCATCCTGTTCGACGTCAAGTGCACGCAGCGCCTGGCGCCGGCGATCCGCGAGGCGGGCGGCACGCCGCTGATGTACAAGACCGGCCACTCGCTGATCAAGGCCAAGATGAAGGAAGTGGGCTCGCCGCTGGGCGGCGAGATGAGCGGCCACGTCTTCTTCAAGGAGCGCTGGTTCGGCTTCGACGACGGCACCTACGCCGGCGCCCGGCTGCTGGAGATCCTGTCGCGCGAGCAGGACCCCGGTGCGGTGCTGGAGGCGCTGCCCACCAGCTTCTCGACGCCGGAGCTGAACGTTAGATGCGCCGAAGGCGAGCCGCATCGCATCGTGGCCGAGCTGATGGCCAAGGCCCGCTTCGCGCCGCCGGCCGAGGTGTCCACCATCGACGGCGTCCGCGTCGACTGGCCCGACGGCTTCGGCCTGGTGCGCGCGTCCAACACCACCCCGGTGCTGGTGCTGCGCTTCGAGGGGCAGACGCAAGAAGCGCTGCACCGCATCGAAGGCGAGATGCTGGCGCTGCTGCGCAGCGTGAAGCCGGACGCGCAGGTCGCGGCGGCGGCGCACTGACAGGTGGTGTCATTGCGGCCTTGAGCCGCAATCCATCCCCTGCAGCCTGAATGTCGCGCCCGCGTGTTCAGCGCGTGGGAGATGGATCCCGGCTTGCGCCGGGATGACAAGCAAAAGGCTGTCATTGCGGCCTTGAGGCTGTCATTGCGGCCTTGAGCCGCAATCCATCTCCCGACACCCGAACACGCGACGCCGTGTTCAGCCAACGGCACGGCATGAAGTGACAATCCCCCCGTGGACATCCTCATCGTCAAGCTCTCGTCCCTGGGCGACGTGGTGCACGCCATGCCGGCGGTGCAGGACCTGCGCATGGCGCGGCCGGATGCGCGCATCGACTGGGTGGTCGAGCGCGCCTTCGCGCCGCTGGTGCGGCGCTGCGAGGGCGTGAACCGGGTGATCCCGCTGGAGTTGCGCCGCTGGCGGCGTGCGCCGCTGGCGCCGGTGACGCGGCAGGAGTGGCGCGCATTCCGCCAGGAACTGCAGGCGCACCCGTACGACGCCGTGATCGACCTGCAGGGGCTGACCAAATCGGCGCTGGTCGCGCGCACGGCGCGGCTGGCCGACGGCGGCCGGCGCTATGCACTGGCCAACCGCACCGAAGGATCCAGCTACGAGGCGCCTACGCGCTGGATCGCCGACGTCGCGGTGCGCGTGCCCGCGCGCAGCCACGCCGTTCAGCGCTCGCGCGAGTTGTGCGCGGCGGCGCTGGGCTA
>JAKFEA010000225.1:0-7178 GCA_036675905.1 Acidovorax sp.
GACCTGAAGGAAGGCCTGATCAACATTTCCAGCCCGATCGCCCGCGCCCTGATCGGCAAGGAAGAGGGCGACACCGCCGAAGTGCAGGCGCCCGGCGGCATCAAGCACTACGAGATCGTCGCGGTCCGTTACGCCTGAGCGGGCCCATGGGCTGGCGACAGCGGGTGGCGGTGCTGGCGGCGGCCCTGTGGTGGGGCAGCCTGGGGGCCATTGGCTTCATGGCGGTGCCGCTGCTGTTTGCCCACCTGCCCACGCCGGCAATGGCCGGGCAGACGGCCGCCAGGCTGTTTTCTGCCCAGGCGTGGGTCAGCGTGGGCTGCGGCGTCCTGCTGTTGCTCGCCTCGCGCGAGAAGGGCGAGGCGCCGCGCCTGGACTGGGCCGGCGGCGCAGTGGCGTTCGTGCTGGCCGGGCTGCTGCTGGCGCTGCTGCTCGAATTCGCCGTCGCCCCGCGCATCCTCGCCCGCGAGAACCTGCGCCTCTGGCACACCGCCGGTAGCGCGATGTACGTGCTGCAGTGGGTGTGCGCGCTGGTGGTGCTGGTGAAGGCGACGCGCCGGTCGTGATGTCTTTCTCCTTCCCCCTCTGGGGGAAGGCCGGGATGGGGGCACTCCGAGCGCCAAGGTCGGCATCGGCGTTTGCAGGCGCTGCGGATGCCCCCACCCAACCCTCCCCCAGAGGGGGAGGGCTCAAGACCTTCCGCGCCAGGGAAGAGCTCCAGTCAGGTGTGCCGCCCCTTCTTCACCGACTTCTGCTTGGGCTTGGCCCGCTTGACCTGTCCCCCCGCCGACAGGCGCTGGTTGCCCAGCACGCGCAGGGTCTTGACCTCCGGCCGCTGGCCGCCGCGCGAGCTGTACTTGAGTACCTTGAATTCGCGCGGGCCGGGCTTGCGGTCCTCGTCGACCGCCTTTTCCTTCAGCGGCATGGGCCGCCACAGCACCAGCAGCTTGCCGATGTGCTGGATGGGTGCGGCGCCGAGTTCGTCGGCCAGTTGCCGGTAGATGGCTTCGCGTTGCTCGCGGTCGTCACCCTGCACGCGGACCTTGATCAGCCCGTGGGCATCGAGTGCGGCATCGGTTTCCTTGAGCACGGCGGGCGTCAGGCCCTCGTGGCCGATCATCACCACCGGATCGAGGTGGTGGGCATCGGCCCGGTGGGCCTTGCGTTCGGCGATGGATAGTTCGAGGGCGGGCATGGCGGCTATTATCCCGCGCACCCCGGAGCGCCCTGCAGTGAAAGTCAAGACCAACAGCCGCAAGGTCAACAAGGCCTGGCTGAACGACCACGTCAACGATCCCTACGTCCGGCTGGCGCAGAAGGAGGGCTACCGCGCCCGCGCGGCCTTCAAGCTCAAGGAGATCGACGAGGCGCTCGGCCTGATCCGCCCCGGCCAGCTGGTGGTGGACCTCGGCTCCTCGCCGGGCGCCTGGAGCCAGTACGTGCGCCGCAAGCTGGCGCCCGGGGGCGCGGCCGTCGGCCAGCTGGACGGCACCATCATCGCCCTGGACATCCTGCCGATGGAACCGGTCGAGGGCGTGGCCTTCCTGCAGGGTGACTTCCGTGAAGCGGACGTGCTGGCCCGCCTGGAGCAGGCGGTGGCCGGCCGCAAGGCGGACGTGGTGGTCTCGGACATGGCCCCGAACCTGTCCGGGATCGAGTCGGCCGATGCCGCCCGCATCAGCCACCTGGTCGAACTGGCGGTGGAATTTGCCCGTACGCACCTCAAGCCGGAGGGAACCTTGGTCGTCAAGGCGTTCCACGGCAGCGGCTACAGCCAGCTGACGCGCCTGTTCAAGGAAACATTCCGGGTGGTCAAGCCCCTGAAGCCCAAGGCCTCGCGGGATCGCTCCTCGGAAACCTTCCTGGTCGGGATCGGCCTGAAGAAGGCGCCCTGACGGGTCGATTTCCCCGTCCGCAAGGGCGTACCGCCTGTCACCTTTTGTCTGCCGTGGTCCTTGCTCGACGGCAGGGTTCCACGACTTGAAACCCCTAGAATGGGGCACATCTGCCTGAGGTGCCGTATCGGCACGCATTCCGGAGTCCCCAGTTGAACAATCAGTGGTTCTCGAAAATCGCCGTCTGGCTCGTCATTGCGCTCGTGCTGTTCACTGTGTTCAAGCAGTTCGACACGCGTGGCGCAGCCGGCGCCAGCGTCATGGGCTACTCCGACTTCCTGGAGGAAGTGCGGGCCAAGCGCATCAAGAACGCGGTGATCCAGGAAGGCCCGGGCGGCACCGAGATCGTCGCCATCACCAGTGACGACCGCAAGATCCGCACCACGGCCACCTATCTCGACCGCGGGCTGGTGGGCGACCTGATCAACAACGACGTCAAGTTCGACGTCAAGCCGCGCGAAGAGGGATCCCTGCTCATGACGCTGCTCGTGAGCTGGGGGCCGATGCTGCTGCTGATCGGGGTCTGGATCTACTTCATGCGCCAGATGCAGGGCGGCGGCAAGGGCGGGGCGTTCTCGTTCGGCAAGAGCAAGGCGCGCATGCTCGACGAGAACAACAACCAGGTGACCTTCGCCGATGTAGCCGGGTGTGACGAAGCGAAAGAGGAAGTCAAGGAGGTCGTCGACTTCCTGAAGGACCCGCAGAAGTTCCAGAAGCTCGGCGGGCGCATTCCGCGCGGCCTGCTGCTGGTGGGCCCCCCGGGCACCGGCAAGACGCTGCTGGCCAAGGGCATCGCCGGCGAGGCGAAGGTGCCGTTCTTCTCGATCTCCGGCTCCGACTTCGTCGAGATGTTCGTCGGCGTCGGCGCGGCCCGCGTGCGCGACATGTTCGAGAACGCCAAGAAGAACGCGCCCTGCATCATCTTCATCGACGAAATCGACGCGGTCGGCCGCCAACGTGGCGCCGGCCTGGGCGGCGGCAACGACGAACGCGAGCAGACCCTCAACCAGATGCTGGTCGAGATGGACGGCTTCGAGACCAACCTCGGCGTCATCGTGATCGCGGCCACCAACCGCCCCGACATCCTCGACGCCGCGCTGCTGCGCCCCGGCCGCTTCGACCGCCAGGTCTACGTGCAGCTGCCCGACATCCGCGGCCGCGAGCAGATCCTGAACGTGCACATGCGCAAGATCCCGATCGGCCAGGACGTCAAGGCCGAGATCATCGCGCGCGGCACGCCCGGCATGTCCGGCGCCGACCTGGCCAACCTGTGCAACGAGGCGGCGCTGATGGCCGCGCGCCGCAACGCGCGCGTGGTCGAGATGCAGGACTTCGAGAAGGCCAAGGACAAGATCCTGATGGGCCCGGAGCGCAAGAGCATGGTCATGCCCGAGGAAGAGCGCCGCAACACGGCCTACCACGAGTCCGGCCACGCCCTGATCGGCAAGCTGCTGCCCAAGTGCGACCCGGTGCACAAGGTCACCATCATCCCGCGCGGCCGCGCGCTGGGCGTGACCATGAGCCTGCCCTCGCAGGACCGCTACAGCTACGACCGCGAGTACATGCTGCACCAGATCAGCATGCTGTTCGGCGGGCGCATCGCGGAAGAGGTGTTCATGAACCAGATGACCACCGGCGCCAGCAACGACTTCGAGCGGGCCACGCACCTGGCGCGCGACATGGTCATGCGCTACGGCATGTCCGACGCGCTGGGCCCGATGGTCTATGCCGAGAACGAAGGCGAGGTGTTCCTCGGCCGCTCGGTCACCAAGACCACCAACATCTCCGAGACGACCATGCAGAAGGTCGATTCCGAGGTGCGCCGCATCATCGACGAGCAGTACACGCTGGCGCGCAAGCTGATCGAGGACAACCAGGACAAGATGCACGCGATGGCGAAGGCGCTGCTCGAGTGGGAAACCATAGACGCCGAGCAGCTCGACGACATCATGGCGGGCAAGGATCCGCGCCCGCCCAAGGACTTCACGCCGCGCACGCCGTCCTCCGGCGGCGGCTCCGGCGGCGCCCCCGTCGGCGCGGACAACCCGGCGCCGACGGCGGCCTGACAAGCGCTCCACGGCCAACGGAACAGGGCCCCTCGGGGCCCTTTTTCGTGTCCATCGCTGCCGCACAATTGCAACCCATGCACTGGCAAACCACCCGCTTCCGCATCGACCTGTCGCGTCCGCGGGTGATGGGCATCGTCAACGTCACGCCGGATTCGTTCTCGGACGGCGGCCGCTTCCACGGCCGGCATTCGGCGCTGCAGCATTGCGAACAGCTGCTGGAAGCCGGGGCCGACATGCTGGACATCGGCGGCGAGTCCAGCCGCCCGGGCACCCCTCCGGTGTCGCTGGAGGAAGAACTCAAACGCGTGCTGCCCGTGCTGGATGGAGCGATCCGCCTGGGCGTGCCCGTTTCGGTGGACACCTACAAGCCCGAGGTGATGCGCCAGGCGCTGGACCTCGGGGTGGACGTCGTCAACGACATCTCCGCATTGCGTGCACCGGGCGCGCTGGACGTGGTCGCCGGGCACCCGGCTTGCGGCGTGTGCCTGATGCACATGCATGGCGAGCCGCGCACCATGCAGCAGGCGCCGATGGAAGGGGACGCGGTGCCGCAGGTGATCGCCCTCCTGCAGGCGCAGAGCCGCGCCTTGGAAGGCCGCGGCGTGGACGCCGACCGTATCGCCTGGGACCCGGGCATCGGTTTCGGCAAGACGGTGGAGCAGAATTTCGCCTTGCTGGCGCGGCAGCACGAACTGCTGGCCCACGGTTATCCTTTGCTGGCCGGCTGGTCGCGCAAGTCCTCGCTGGGCCAGGTCACCGGTCTTCCCGTGAACGACCGCACGGTGCCCAGCGTGGCGGCGGCGCTGCTCGCGGTGGGCCGCGGCGCCCGCATCGTGCGGGTGCACGACGTGCGCGAGACGGTGGCAGCGCTCAAGGTCTGGGCGGCAATGGACAGTCAAGAACAACCGGGGCGCGAAGGGAGGCCCACCACATGAACAGGCAGTATTTCGGCACCGATGGCATCCGCGGCACGGTCGGGCAGGCGCCCATCACGCCCGACTTCGTGCTCCGCCTGGCGCACGCCGTCGGCAAGGTGCTCAAGCGTTCCGAGCCGCGTCCCACCGTTCTGATCGGCAAGGACACCCGCATCTCCGGCTACATGCTGGAGAGCGCGCTGGAGTCGGGCTTCAATTCCGCCGGCGTCGACGTGGTCCTGCTCGGGCCACTGCCCACGCCGGGCGTGGCGTACCTGACCCGGGCCCAGCGTGCCAGCCTGGGCGCGGTGATCAGCGCCAGCCACAACCCGTTCGGCGACAACGGCATCAAGTTCTTCAGCGCCCAGGGCACCAAGCTGCCCGACCAGTGGGAGCTGGACGTGGAGGCCGCGCTGCAGGAGTCGCCCGCCTGGGCCGATTCCGCCAGCCTGGGCAAGGCCAGGCGGCTGGACGACGCGGCCGGCCGCTACATCGAGTTCTGCAAGAGCACTTTCGCCCACGACCTCACGCTCAAGGGCCTGACCATCGTGGTCGACGCCGCCCACGGCGCCGCGTACCACATCGCTCCCAAGGTGTTCCATGAACTGGGCGCCGAGGTGCACTGCATAGGCTGCGCGCCCGATGGCCTGAACATCAACCGCGACTGCGGCGCCACCCACCCCGATGCACTGGTGCAGGCCGTGCGCGAGCATGGCGCCGACTTCGGCATCGCGCTGGACGGCGACGCCGACCGGCTGCAGCTGGTGGACGGCAGCGGCCGCCTGTACAACGGCGACGAGCTGCTGTACGTGATGGTCGCCGACCGGCTCGCCCGCGGCGAGAAGGTGCCCGGCGTGGTCGGCACCCTGATGACCAACATGGCCGTCGAGGTCGCCCTGCGGGCCCGCGACGTCGAGTTCGTGCGCGCCAGGGTCGGCGACCGCTACGTTCTGGAAGAACTGGACAGGCGCGGCTGGCTGCTGGGGGGGGAGGGCTCGGGCCACCTGCTGGCGCTGGACAAGCACACCACGGGCGACGGCCTGATCAGCGCATTGCAGGTGCTCAAGGCCTGTGCCCGCAGCGGCCAGTCGCTGGCCCAGGTGCTGCGGGGCGTGGCCCTCTACCCGCAGACCCTGGTCAACGTGCGCCTGCAGCCCGGCCAGGACTGGAAGAAAAGCGGTGGCTTGCCGGCGGCGCAGCAGGCATTGGAGCAGCGCCTGGGCGAGCGCGGCCGCATCCTGATCCGCCCGAGCGGCACCGAGCCGGTGGTGCGGGTGATGGTCGAGGCACAGGACGCGGCGCTGGCCAAAGAGGGCGCGCAGCAACTGGCGCAGGCCATCCAGGCCGGCTGAGCGCGGCCGCCCCGTGCCCGCAACGGGGTGTCACGCAGCTGTCACGCAAGCTGCCTAGAGTCCTCTTCAGTTCCCAACTGCAAGAGGACTCATCGAATGAATCGCACCTTCCGCCTGGTCGCCGCGGGCTTTGCCAGCATCTCGCTCGCCGGCCTTGCCGCAGCCCAGGACGTCACCGGCGCCGGCGCCAGCTTTCCGGCGCCGCTGTACGCCAAGTGGGCGGCCGACTACCACAAGGCCACCGGCGCCAGGATCAACTACCAGTCGGTCGGCTCCGGCGCGGGCATCCGCCAGATCGAGGCGAAGACGGTGGACTTCGGCGCTTCCGACGCCCCCCTCAGCGACGAGGAGCTGGCCAGGAAAGGGCAGGTCCAGTTCCCCACCGTGATCGGCGGGGTGGTGCCGGTGGTCAACATCAAGGGCATCCAGCCGGGCCAGTTGCGCCTGAGCGGCCCGGTGCTGGGCGACATCTACCTGGGCAAGGTCACCCGGTGGAGCGACCCCGCGATCAAGGCGCTGAATCCCTCGTTGGCCTTGCCCGACGCCGCCATCGCGCCGGTTCGCCGCGCCGACGGATCCGGGACCACCTTCATCTTCACCAACTACCTGTCCAAGGTGAACGCCGAGTGGAAGGCCAAGGTGGGCGAAGGCACGGCGGTGAACTGGCCCACCGGCGCCGGCGGCAAGGGCAACGAGGGCGTGGCCGCCTTCGTCGGTCGCCTGCCCAACTCGATCGGGTACGTCGAGTACGCCTACGTCAAGCAGAACCGGATGAACTACGCCCGGATGCAGAACGCCGCCGGCCAGTTCGTCGCGCCCGAAGACACGGCCTTCAAGGCCGCTGCCGCGGGGGCCGACTGGAGCAGGAGCTTCCACCAGATCCTGACCCAGCAGCCGGGCGCCCAGTCCTGGCCGATCACCGGCGCCACCTTCATCCTGATGCACAAGGTG
>JAKFEA010000226.1:0-1912 GCA_036675905.1 Acidovorax sp.
CGCAGCTCGCCGGACGGCAGGTAGCGCGGCTTGGTCACGCTCGCCGCCAGCGCGGTGCTGTCGAGCTTGGTCTGCCAGCGCTCCTCGGCGACCCGCTGCTGGGTCACCGTCTTGTCGGCGAAGGTGTTGCGCAACACGTCGCGCAGCAGCCAGCCACTGGGCCGGTGTTCGGCCACCCCGGCCTGCGCGATCGACTGCAGCCGGCCGTCATCGTCGAACTGGTACAGGCGCACGTCGCGCAGCTCGAGCCAATGGTCGGTGCCATTGCTGCGTTCCTGGCCACTGTCGGCATTGAGGAACATGTCGCCCTCGCGCGCCCACAGCCCGGAGTACTGGGCGACGATCACGTCGCGCGACTTCGCGTTGGCCTTGACCGCATCGGCGCTGCGCTGGCCCCAGGGCGCGATGGTCTCGCCATTGACGACCATCAGCAGGGTCAAGGCCGCCAGCGCCAGCGCGACTGCGAAACTGAGACGGCGGCGCGACAGGCCCAGCGCGCGCAACGCGGTCAGTTCCGAACTGGCCGCAAGCTGCCCCAGCCCCATCAAGGCACCGATCACCGCGGCGGTCGGGAACAGCTCGTACGTGCGGCGCGGGATCGTGTAGAGCACATGGATCAGCGCCTGCGCGAACCCGTAGTCGCCGGTGCCGATGTCCTTGAACTCGCTGCTGACCGCCACGACCACGTCGAGCCCGAGCAGCACCACCCAGGTCAGCAACACCGAGGCCACGACCACGCGGCCCATGTAGAGATCGTGCAGTTTCGGAAATGGCTTCATCGGGGCGCCCGCTTCATGTGGTCGATGCCCGCTTCGCGAGGCGCAGCCGCGGCCGGCTGACCCGGCCGTCCCGGAAATACAACCACGCCGCCAACGCCAGCATCGGCAGCGACAGCCACCACAGCCCGGCCAGCGCCGGCAGCTTGCCCTCGGCCAGCCATTGCGTGCCGAGGTACATCAGGTTCATGCCGACCAGGTAGGCCAGGAAGGCCAGCAGCAGGCGACCATGGCGCGCCTGTCGCGGCGAGCTGCGCGCCAGCGGCACCGCCAGCAGCGCGAAGGCCAGGGCGAGCAGCAGCGGGGTGATCCGCCGGTGCAATTGCGCCTGGGCCTCGGGACGCTGATCGCCGAACAGGGCCGAGGTCGGCAGCAGCATCGGGTCGTCGTCGCTGCGATCCTCGCTGCGGTCGGGCAGCCGCAACTCGTTGCGGACGTAATGCATCAGGCGGAAATCGCGACCGGCGCCCGCCGGCCCTTCGACCCGGAAGCCATCCTCCAGCCGCAGGTAACGTGCCCGCTCGCCATCGAGGAACATGCTGCCGGACTTGGCGGTGGTGACATCGAGCCGATCACCGTCCTGCTTGTGCACGAACAGCCGCGAGAAATGGGTGCCGTCGTTGGACATGCTGCCGACGTACACCACGCCGCCACCGGGCAACGCGGTGAAACGGCCAGGTTCCAGGCCCGACACCAGCAGGTTCTTGTTGGCCTGCTGGACCATCTCCTCGGACAGCCGGTTCGCCCACGGCCCCAGCCACAGCGAGCACAGCGCCACCATCGCCAATACCGGCAACACGACGATGAACACCGGCTTCAGCAGGCGCCGCGGGCCGACCCCGACCGCCGCCAGCACCGGCATTTCCGAATCGCGATAAAGCCGGCCCAGCGCCAGCAGCAGGCCCAGCATCAGCGACAGCGGCAGCAGGATGGGCAGGAAATCGACCAGCCGCAGGCCCAGTTGCGACAGCAGCAGCCCCGCCGGCACCTTGCCGCGGGCGATCTCGCTGAGCAGGTCGGCGACCAGCCCGCCCATGCTGACCATGCCGAGCACGATCAGCGCCGCGAACACCGACTGGGCGAATTCGCGCGACAGGTAGCGGTCAAGCTTCGGCATCGGGCCTCGGTGATTTAGA
>JAKFEA010000227.1:0-9063 GCA_036675905.1 Acidovorax sp.
CTGCGCCGCTCGTTCATCGCGGCGATGGCCGCCAGCAGCTGGGGGATCGCGGCCCGGGCTCGGGCGCGCAACAGCTCTGCTTGCGGCGGCTCCGCGCCGTTGGAAAGAAACCAGCCCCGCAAGCCCTTCCACCGCTCGCGCCACAACTGCCAGCGACGCGTCTTTTCGTCTAGCAGGCCCTGCTCGCTGCCGGGCGCCGCGTCGCTCGCTTCGCGGCCTGCAATCTGAAAGAAGATGGGATCGACGCGCGAGGAGAGGAACAGAATCTGTTGGGCGATGCTGTCCGAGCGGCGGACCAGGTCGCCCATGAAGCACTCCAGGTAGTCGATCAAGCGCCGCTTGTAGGCGATGACGGCGTTCGCCTGGGACTGCTGGAGCTCGATGCTGCGTGCCACACCGGCCATGAACGCCTGCGCGTTCTCGGCCAGGTCTTCGAACACACGAACCAAGTCGCGCAGGACCTCGTGCATCTTCGCCACATCGGGCGCTTCGGAAGTGGCAGCGTCGTCGATGAGTTGCCGCAGCGCCAGCAGGCGGCTGGTGATGTCTTCGAGCGCCACGGTTTGAAGCTCTGCGCGCCGGTTCAAGGTTTGGAAGAACAGCGCGAGGCCGGCCTCGGCAGCTTCGCCGCCATGCGATAGCCGGTACAGGAAGCGCGCCCGGTAGAAGTCGGTCAGAGACGACACGCGCGCCGTGTCGGGCTGGGATTCGAGATTGCCCCACTCGGTCAGCTGAGCAAGCGCCGCACTGACCTCCTCGAGGCGCGGCGGGCCATCGGGCCAGGCTGCCTCGGCCAGTACCTCGTCGGGCCGCAGCTGGAGCCGGTACTGTCGCTTGGCGGCAGCGAACACGTCCAGGATGCAGCGGTAGAACGCGGCCTTGTCGGCGCCAAAGTGCCGGAACAGCTCGGCGGCACTGGTCTTTGCCTGCATGGAATAGCCTCTCCTACCCACTTCTTTTGCTTACATCCTACCTCGCATTCCATTGTTGTATCTGAGTGCTTCCTCCGAAGACGGGCTTCGCGATGTTCCGGAGCAAGGTCGGAAGAACATTGGTATCGCCTCCAAGCGTCACAACGCGCCCGTTCCGTTTGGCAGTTTGTCGTGAGGGCTCTTTCCGAGGCGGCGCCGCGCCGACCTTTTTTTGCACGCTACTCGAACAGAGAAGAGCAGCCATTGAAGCAGCGCCGCGTCCTCGGGAGCGGCTTCGAAGAGGCGCAGGCTTAGGCCGGCACAATGGGCCCGATGGATATAGGCGAAGCGAACCGGATGATGTGCGAGAGTGCGCCTTTTGTCGGTATCGCTGTCGGTATCGCGACCGCCACACTTGGCCGAAGGCCTTGTTGCGCAGCGGTCTCCGTGCCCGAATTGACAATTGAGTGGGAGTGAGCGGTAAGAGCAGGGCGGGCGGCTACAGTGCGCCCTGAGGAGCTCTCGCCATGTACCTGCCCCCGCAGTTCAACGCCAAGGACCCGCAGCTCGCGGCCACGCTGATCCGCGAGAACCCGCTGGCCAGCCTGATTTCGTGCGACGACGAGGGGCTGCCCTTCGTCAGCCACCTGCCGTTTCACCTGGAGGAGCGGGAGACCGGCCTGGTGCTGCTCGGTCACTGCGCGCGGGCCAACCGGCATTGGCGCTACCTGGAGGCCCGGCCACGCGCCGTGGTCACCTTCCTGGGTCCGCATGCCTACCTGTCGCCCAAGGTGTATCCCGACCTGCAGCGCGTGCCGAGCTGGAACTACGTCGCGGTCCACTGCACGGTGCAGGCACGGCTGATCGATGACGCCGACGGCAAGGACCAGCTGCTCAAGAAGCTGATCGCCGACCACGAGCCCCCCTTTGCGCAGCAGTGGCGCGGCCTGCCGGAGGACTTCGCCCACAAGCTGCTGGCCGCCATCGTGGCCTTCGAGCTGCAGGTGACCGACCTGCAGTGCAAGATCAAGCTGAACCAGCACCGGCCCGAGTCGCATGCAGCGCTGAAGGCAGCCTACGCAGGCGGCAACGAACGAGAGCGCGAGCTGGCGAGCTGGATGGAACGCATCGGCATCCCGGGCTGAGCATGAGCGCCGAGCAAGACGCAGCTTTCATGCAAGCGGCCCTGGAGCAGGCCAGGCTGGCGCAGGCGGATGGCGAGGTGCCCGTGGGCGCAGTGGTGGTGCACGAAGGCCGGATCGTCGGAAGCGGCCACAACCGGCCGGTCACGGCCCACGACCCGACGGCGCACGCGGAGATCATGGCGATGCGCGAGGCCGCTGCCGTGCTCGGCAACTACCGCCTGGACGGCTGCGAACTGTTCGTGACGCTGGAGCCCTGCGCCATGTGCAGTGGCGCGATGCTGCATGCTCGCCTGGCGCGGGTGGCATTCGGTGCGGCCGACCCCAAGACCGGCGCCGCCGGCTCCGTGCTGGACCTGTTCGCCGAGCCTCGCTTGAACCACCGTACGCAGGTGCAGGGCGGCGTGCTCGCCGAGGAATGCGGCCGCCTGCTGTCCGACTTCTTTCTCCGACGCCGACAGGAGACCCGCATGGGCAACCAGCCCCTGCGGGAAGACGCACTGCGCACGCCCGACGAGCGCTTCGCGAGCTTGCCGGACTACCCCTGGGCGCCGAATTACGTCAGCGGCCTGCCGTCACTCGCCGGCCTGCGCATGCACTACCTCGATGAAGGCCCGCGCAAGGCGCCGCTCACCTGGCTGTGCCTGCATGGCAACCCGTCGTGGAGCTACCTGTACCGCCGGATGATCCCGGTGTTCCTCGCGGCCGGTGATCGCGTCGTGGCGCCCGACCTCGTCGGCTTCGGCAAGAGCGACAAGCCCAAGAAGGACAGCTTCCATGCCTTCGGCTGGCATCGCCAGGCCCTGCTGGAATTCATCGAACGGCTCGACCTGAACGACGTGGTGCTGGTGGTGCAGGACTGGGGCGGCTTGCTCGGCCTGACGCTGCCCATGGAGGCGCCACAGCGCTACCGCGGGCTGCTGGTGATGAACACCATGCTGGCCACGGGCGACGTGCCGCTCAGCCCCGGCTTCGTCGCCTGGCGCGAGATGTGCGCCAAGAACCCGGAGTTCGACGTCGGCCGGCTGTTCGCGCGCGGCAATCCGCACATGGCGCCCAGGGAGTGCGCGGCCTACAACGCGCCGTTCCCCGATCGCGGCCACCGGGCTGCCCTGCGCGCCTTCGCGCCCATGGTGCCGGAGTTCCCCGCGTCGGACGGCGCGGAGGTGTCGCGGCGCGCCCGCGAGTTCTGGCGCAACGAATGGCAGGGCCGCAGCTTCATGGCAATCGGCGCGCAGGACCCTGTGCTCGGCGTGCCCGTGATGCAGGCACTGCGACAGGAAATCCGCGGCTGCCCCGAGCCCATGCTGGTGGAGCAGGGCGGGCACTTCGTGCAAGAGCACGGCGAGGCAGTGGCTCGAAGGGCGGTGGGATACTTCCACGCCTGATGAGCCATATCTACGTCTATTCCCCTTCCAGCGCCGTGCGCGACAAGGCCGCGGTGCGGCGCGGCATCGCGCGGCTGAAGGCCGCGGGCCACGAGGTCGAACTGGATCCGGCGACCTTCGCCACCCACATGCGCTTTGCCGGCGACGACGACACGCGCCTGGCCGCGATCGGCCGCGCCGCCGCCAGCGGCGCCGACATCGCGCTGATCACACGGGGCGGCTACGGGCTGACCCGCTTGCTGCCCCGGCTGCCGTACAAGGCCATCGAGAAGTCGGTGCGCAAGGGCATGCGCTGGGTCGGATTGAGCGACTTCACGGCGTTCCAGTGCGCGGTGCTGGCCAGGACCGGGACGGTCACCTGGGGCGGCCCGGCCGTCGGCGAGGACTTCGGCCCCGAGGGCGAGCCCGACGACATCATGCAGGCCTGCTTCGAGGACCTGGCCAGCGGGCAGGGCGAGGGCGCCGGCTGGCAACTGCCCGCATCGGAGCGGGTAGGGGCCATGCGTCCGGTCCACGGCGTGCTGTGGGGCGGCAACCTGGCGATCCTGGCCACGCTGTCCGGCACGCCCTGGTTGCCGCGCATCGAAGGCGGCATCCTGTTCATCGAGGACGTGCACGAGCACCCCTACCGGGTCGAGCGCATGCTCACGCAGTTGCTGTACGCAGGCGTGCTGGCCAAGCAGAAGGCCATCGTCTTCGGCCATTTCACCAACTACAAGCCGGCGCCGCACGACAAGGGGTTCAAGCTGGCGACCGTGGTCGATTGGCTGCGCACCCAGGTGCGCGCGCCCGTCTTCACCGGCCTGCCGTTCGGCCACGTGCCCACCAAGGTGGCGCTGCCGGTGGGGGCCGAGGTGCATCTGGCCGCGGAGGGCCGCGACGCCTTCCTGCTCTGGGGGCACAGGCACTAGGGCCGTCATCCCCCGCGCAAGGCGGGGGGTGAGGCACGGTTACCCCAGCAGCGGGCTGGGCCGCGTTGACAGTCCGGGAGGCAGCAGGCCCTTGAACAGGCCTGTGATGCGGCCGATCTGTTCGCGCGCGGCCGTCTCGCCGTGGTGGGCGGCGAGAGCGGCCATCAGCTCGCCGCGCAGGTACCACAGTCCCTGCACCTCGCCCGCATAGCGGATGCGGCGCGTGAGCTGCGGGAACTCCTGCGACCCGCTCTCGCCGATCAGGTCGAGCATGGCTTCGCGGATGTCCTCGAGGCGGTTGTCGAGGGTCGACTCGGTCGGCGGCTGCGAGTGCCCGAGCAGGCCGTACAGGCTGTTGCGGAGGTTGGCCTTGAACCAGCGCATGGATCGTTTCTTCTACTGCTGAATGCCGTTGGGAGAGACAAGGTAGGCGGCTTCGCTCCCAAGCACAAGTGTGGAACCCACCGGCTTTCCTCGAAAACGCCACACCGGCACGGCGCTGTTGGTTACGAGTCGTGAACAGGCCTCTGGAGATGTTTCAGCTTCCGTGCGCGGGTCGGTTTCAGGCGGCGGTTTGTCGCCGTCCACGTGGCTGTCGCCACCCCCGGATGCAGGGCGCTTTGATAGAGTGAACCGGCCAAGCCGAAGTCGCGATGCATCCGTTCTCCCCCTCGCAGCAGCCAGCCCACGCCGTGACATTTCGCGGCGTGCCGCCCGACGGCGCGCGCGAGGCGGCATGAACGGAAGGGCGCCGCTGCCTGCGCAGGGCCGACCGGCTCGGGGCGGCGCACCCGGCCTGCCGCCGCAGATCCCGCCGCGCAAAGCCTGGCTGATCTTCATCGCCATCGTGCTGGGCAATTACCTGCTCGTGCGCTTGCTGTTCCCCGGAACCGGCGAACCGATGACGGTGCCGTACACGGTGTTCAAGGCCGAAGCGGGCAAGCGCAACGTGGAGGTGATCTACAGCCGCGGCACCAGCATCGAGGGGCGATTCGCCGCGCCCGTGACCTGGCCGCCCCCGGCCGAGGCCAACCAGAGGAACCAGGAGAACAAGCCGCTCGCGCCGCGCCAGTGGCAACAGGCCAAGCCCCAGACATCGGCGGTCTTCACCACCGAGTTGCCGGCCTTCGTGGACCCGGGCCTGGAGCAATTCCTGATCGACCACGGCGTGGAGATCAGCGCAGTGCCGATCCGAGAGGGCAGTGCCTGGGCTACGCTGCTGTTCGGATTCGGGCCGGCCATCCTGATCATCGCGTTCTACGTCTGGCTGTACCGCCGCGCGTCCCAGGGCACGGGGATGGGCGGCATGGGCGGGCTGATGGGCATAGGCCGCAGCAAGGCCAAGCGCTACGACATCGAGGGCGACCACCGCGTGACCTTCGATGACGTGGCCGGGATCGACGAGGCCGAGAACGAACTGGTCGAGGTGGTGGACTTCCTGAAGTCGCCCGACAAGTACACGCGCCTGGGCGGCACTGCGCCCAAGGGCGTGCTGCTGGTGGGATCCCCCGGCACCGGCAAGACGCTGCTGGCCAAGGCGGTGGCCGGCGAGGCCGGCGTGCCGTTCTTCTCCATGAGCGCCGCCGAGTTCGTGGAGATGATCGTGGGCGTGGGCGCCGCGCGCGTGCGCGACCTGTTCAAGCAGGCGCGCGAGCATGCGCCGGCCATCATCTTCATCGACGAGATCGACGCCATCGGTCGCGCCCGTGGCCCGATGGCGATCGGCGGCTCCAGCGAGCAGGAGCAGACCCTGCAGCAGATCCTGACCGAGATGGACGGCTTCACCGGCCGCGAGGGCATCATCGTGCTGGCCGCGACCAACCAGCCGGATGTGCTGGATCGTGCGCTGTTGCGGCCCGGCCGCTTCGATCGCCGCGTCGTGGTCAACCTGCCGGACAAGGCCGGCCGCGAGGCCATCCTGAAGGTGCACACGCGCAAGGTGCCGCTGGCCGGCGACGTGCACCTGGAGCAACTGGCTTCCGCCACGCCCGGATTCTCGGGGGCCGACCTGAAGAACCTCGCCAACGAAGCGGCGCTGCTGGCGGCCCGGCGCGACGAGAAGGAAGTTCGCCACAAGGACTTCCTGGACGCCCTGGAGAAGATCGTGCTGGGCCCCGAGCGGCCGCTGCTGCTAGGCCCCGAGGACCGCGAACGCATCGCCTACCACGAGAGCGGCCACGCCATACTGGGGCTGGTGGTGCCGGGCGCCGACCCGGTGCACCGCGTCAGCATCGTGCCGCGCGGCCAGGCCCTGGGCGTCACCTACCAGCGCCCCGCGACCGACCGCTACAACTACCCCGAGGCCTACCTGCGCGCCCGCATCATCGGCATGCTGGGCGGGCGCGCCGCGGAGGAGGTGGTCTACGGCACGCGCACCACCGGGGCCGAGAACGACATCGAGCAGGCGACGCAGGTGGCGCGCGGCATGGTCACGCGCTGGGGCATGAGCGACGCCGTCGGCATGGTGCAGCTGGCGCCGCGCCAGAACCCCTACCTGGGCGCACCGGCGGGCTTTGCGGGCGACAAGCCTTTCAGCGAGGAGACTGCGCGCCTGGTGGACACGGAGGTCAGCCGCATCATCAATGACTGCCACGAGGAGGCCAAACGGCTGCTGCGCCGGCATCGGACGGCACTCGACGCGCTGGTCAAGGCGCTGCTGGAGCGCGAGACGGTCGGCGAAAAGGAGATCCTGCACGTGACCGGCCTGCCGCCGGCGCCGGAACTGCCGGGCCGGCCGCTGCCGGCTTGAGGAGAGCGGCGTGCTGCTGCAACCGGGCCGCAACTGCTGGCGGATCGAGCAGGCCCGCCGGCTCGCCTTCCTGGTCGACGGCGCCGACTACTTCGCCGCCGTGCGCGCGGCGATCGCACGTGCCCGCCGCAGCGTCTTCATCCTGGGCTGGGACATGGACACCGACATCCAGCTGGTGCCGCAGGGTGCGGACGATGGCTGGCCGCGGGCGCTCGGCCCGTTCCTGCAGGAGGTCGTGCGGCGCAACCGCGACCTGCGCATGTACGTGCTGTGCTGGGATTTCGCCATGCTGATGGCGGGCGACCGCCAGTGGTTCCCGCTCTACAAGCTGGGCTGGCGCACCGGCCCGCATCCGCGCCTGAAGTTCAGGCTCGATGCGCGCCATCCGCCCAGTGCCTCGCACCACCAGAAGGTGATCGTGGTCGACGATGCAGTGGCCTTCGTCGGCGGGCTGGACCTCACGCATGGCCGCTGGGACACGCCCGAGCACCGCCGCGAGCAGCCGCACCGCCTGGACGTGCAGGGACGGCAGGCTCGCCCCAACCATGACGTGCAGGCCATCGTCGACGGCGATGCCGCGAAGGCGCTGGGGCAGCTGTGCCGCGAGCGCTGGGCTCGCCTGGGGGACCGCACCGTTGCGCCCGGCGGGCCGGTGGGCCACGACCCGTGGCCGCCGCAGGTCGCACCCGAAGTCACGGATCTACGGGTGGCGATCGCCCGCACCGATCCGGGCTGGCCCTCGGGGCCCGCCGTCGAGGAGATCCGGCAGCTGTACATGGATGCGATCGCTTCGGCACGGCGAACGCTGTACCTGGAGAACCAGTACTTCAGCTCCAGCGTGGTCGGCAGCGCGCTGGAAGCGCGCCTGCGCGAGCCGGACCCACCGGACATCCTGGTGGTGTCGCGCCTGACCGAGGAAGGCTGGCTCGAGGCTCGCACCATGGGCGCCCTGCGCGCGCGGTTGCACGAACGGCTGCAGGGTGCCGATACGCAGGACCGCTATCGCCTGTTCTACCCGCACATCCCGGGGTTGGAGGCGGCGCAGCTGCTGAACGTGCACAGCAAGGTCATGGTGATGGACGACGAGTTGTGCAGCGTGGGGTCGGCCAACTTCAACAACCGCTCCATGGGCTTCGACACCGAGTGCAACCTGGCGATCGAGGCGGGCGGCGACGAGCGCATCCGCCGGGCCATCGCCGGACTTCGCAACCGGCTGCTGGCCGAGCACCTGGACACGCCGCCGCAAGCCGTGGCCGCTGCCCTGCGCGGGCACGACGGCCGACTGGTGCCGGCGGTGGAAGCGCTGCGAACGCCCGGTCGCACGCTGCTGCCGGTCGACCCGCCGGCCACGCCGGAACTCGAGATCATCCTGCCCGCCAGCGCACTGATAGACCCCGAGCGGCCGGCCGACCCCGAGGTGCTGGTCCAGGAGTTCGTGCCGCCCGAGCTGGCGCGGCCGATGGCGGGCCGGGTGGCCGGATTCGCCGCCGTCCTGCTGGGCCTGGCCGTGTTCGCGATGGCGTGGCGGTGGACACCCCTGCGCGAGTGGCTGGCGCCGGGGTCGCTGCTCGACCTGGCGCATGCGCCCGCCGCGCCATTGGCGCTGCTGGCCGCCTTCGTGGTGGCGGGACTGCTGGGAGTGCCGGTGTCGCTGCTGATCGTCGCCACCTGCTTCACCTACGAGCCGCTGGCGGCGGCGCTG
This sequence comes from Acidovorax sp., assembly GCA_036675905.1. Lineage (GTDB taxonomy): Bacteria > Pseudomonadota > Gammaproteobacteria > Burkholderiales > Burkholderiaceae_C > Ramlibacter. The sequence continues at coordinate 8,804 of JAKFEA010000227.1, forward strand.
TACGCCATCGCCGGCTCGCTGCTCAGCGCGGTTGTCAACTACGGCATTGGACGGGTGATCGGCCGCAGCGCAGTGCGCCGCATCGCGGGCGCGCGGCTGAACGAGATCACGCGGCGGCTGGCGCGAAACGGGCCGCTGGCCGTGGCTGCGTTGCGGCTGCTGCCGATCGCGTCCTTCCCCAAGCTGAACCTGGTGGCCGGCGCCTCGCGCATCCGGCCGCGCGATTTCCTGCTCGGCACCGCCGTCGGACTGCTGCCGCC
>JAKFEA010000228.1:0-8901 GCA_036675905.1 Acidovorax sp.
CTGCGAGCCGCGCCAGTCGCTGCGCGCCGCGCGCAGGCCCTTCACGATGTCGCCGATGTCGAAGGTGGTCATGGTGGGGATGGCCGTTTCCGGATGGGATGCTTGCACGATACCGGAGAACGCTGGCGCCGAAGGCGGGACGCGTCAACATCCCGCGCGGCCGTGGGGTGTGCGGGCCGGAGCCAAGCGGGAGCCGCCGGGGATGTTGCTAAAGTCGGCGGATTCCCCTTTCGTCCAGCAGGAGGCGCCGATGGCGCGCACCGTCCAATGCATCAAGCTCGGCCATGAAGCCGAGGGCCTCGACTTCCCGCCCTACCCCGGCGAACTCGGCAAGCGCATCTACGAGAGCGTCAGCAAGCAGGCGTGGCAGGACTGGCTGAAGCACCAGACCATGCTGGTCAACGAGAACCGGCTGAACCTGGCCGACCAGCGCGCGCGCGAGTACCTCAAGCGCCAGATGGAGCAGCACTTCTTCGGCAGCGGCGCCGAAGTCGCGCAGGGCTACGTCCCGCCGACGCGCTGATCGCCAGCCATCGTGGCCGAACCGGTCGAGTGGTCGCCTGACGGCACGCCGCGCAGCGCCCGGTTCGACGACATCTACCGCAGCCGCAGCGGCGCCCTGGCGCAGGCGCGCCATGTATTCCTGGCCGGCTGCGGCCTGCCGCAGGAGTGGGCCGGCCAGCCGCAATGGCGCATCCTCGAAACCGGCTTCGGGCTGGGCCTGAACTTCCTGGCGGCCTGGCGCGCCTGGAAGGACGACCCGGAGCGACCCCGCCTGCTGCATTTCGTCTCCGTCGAGGCCTGGCCGGTGTCGGCGCAGGATCTGCTGCGCGGCGCCGCGGATGCGCCCGAACTGCAGCCGCTGGCGCGCGAACTGGCGCAGCAGTGGTGGGGCCTGGTGCCGGGCTTCCACCGCCTGCAGTTCGAGGGCGGGCGCGTGCTGCTCACGCTGTGCGTGGGCGACGCCAGGCCGATGCTGCGCGAGCAGGCCTTCGCCGCCGATTCCGTGTTCCTCGACGGCTTCGATCCGCACCGCAACCCGGCCATGTGGGAGCTGGCCACGCTCAAGTCGGTGGCACGCTGCTGCCGGCGCGGCGCGCGCTTGGCGACCTGGACCGTCGCCAGCCAGGTGCGCGCCGACTTGCAGCAGTGCGGGTTCGAAGTGGAGAAGGCGGCGGGGCTGCCGCCCAAGCGCGAATGCCTGCAGGCGCGCTTCGAGCCGCGCTGGACCCTGAAGCATCCGCCGCCGCAGGCGCGCGGGCCGGCCGGCACCGCCATCGTCGTGGGCGCCGGATTGGCGGGCGCTTCGGTCGCGGCCAGCCTGGCCCGCCGCGGCTGGCGCGTGCAGGTGCTGGATGCAGCCGCGCAGCCGGCCACCGGCGCCTCGGCCCTGCCGGCCGGCATGCTGGCCCCGCACACCTCGCCCGACGACAACCTGCTGTCGCGCCTGTCCCGCGCCGGCGTTCGCATCGCCCTGCAGCAGGCCGGCATGCGGCTGGAGGCGGGCCGCGACTGGCAGCGCACCGGCGTGCTGGAGCGCCGCTTCGACCAGCGACGGCCGCCCGATCTGGGTCCCGGCCAGGAGGACTGGCAGCAGCCTTGGGGCGATGACGCGGCGGCCGTGTGGCACGGCGCCGCGGCATGGGTGCGCCCCGCTGCGCTGGTGCAGGCATGGCTGGCCGATCCCTGCATCGAATGGCACGGCAACACCCGGGTTGCGCGCATCGAGAAGAGCGGCAGCCATTGGCAGGCAATAGCCGCGGATGGCCAGGTGCTGGCGCAAGCCGACATGGCCGTGCTGGCCGCTGCGCTGCACACCGCCGACCTGTTGCCACAAGAGCGCGACACGCCGCCACACTCGATCCGCCTGCACCCCGTGCGCGGGCAGGTGAGCTGGAACCTGCTGGACGGCGGCGGCCCGCTGGCCGCGCACCCGCACAACGGCAAGGGCCACTTCATGCCGGACGTCGCGCTACCCGAAGGCCGGGCCTGGCTGTGCGGCTCCACCTATGTCCGCGCCGACCTCTCGCTGGAGGTGCGGCCCGACGAACACCAGGCCAACCTGGAGCGCCTGCGCCTGCTGGTGCCCGACGCGGCCGAGCGGCTGGCATCGCAATTCGGCGGCGGCAGCGTGCGCGCCTGGACCGGCGTGCGCTGCGCATCCGGCGACCGGCGGCCGCTGGTCGGGGAAATCGAACCGGGCCTGTGGATCTGCACCGCGCTGGGCTCGCGCGGTCTGACCTTCGCGCCGTTGTGCGCCGAACTGCTGGCCGCCCGCCTGCATGGCGAGCCGATGCCGCTGCCACCCAGGCAGGCCGCGGCGCTGGACGCGGGCCGGCCCGCGGCCCGCGCTACACGCGTTCCAGCAACGCCTTGAGCTGGGCGGGATCCGGCGGCTTGGCCAGCAGCGCCGGCTGTCCGCCCCACAGCGCACGCAACTTGTCGCCCGGGGACCAGCGTGACTTGGTGACGATCACGTGCGGAATGCGCTGCCCCGCGGCGCGCAACTGGCGCAAGAAGCCCCAGCCGGACTCACCGGCCAGCGCGAAGTCGACCAGCGCGATCGCGTAGCAGTTCAGGTGCGCGAATTCCAGCGCCTCGGCGGCCGTGACGGCATCGTCGGCCTGGGTGAGGCCGGCCAGCGCCAGGCGGGCGCGCAGGTAAAGGCGCTCATCGCGGTCGGCGCTGGCGATCAACGCGCGCCGCGGCGGCGGGCCCGGCTCGGGGGGCAAGGTGTCCTGCGCCTCCTCGGGCCCGCCCAGGTCGAAGTCCAGGTCGGGCGGCGCCACGAACAGCTGGTCCATGGCGGCGATGACGTCGGGCCACTGGATCGGCCGCTCGAAGTTGCGCCAAGCCTGGGCCGGCGCGCCCGGGCCGATCCAGATCATGTTCAGGTCCTGGTTGCTGGGCGACTCGAACTCGACCCCGGCCTCGTGCGATTCGCTGTCGATCAGGGCCATCTGGGCGGCCACGCCGTAGTCGGGGCTCCACAGCGCATAGCCGATGTCGCGCTCCTCCGACAGGCGGAACAGGGTGTTCAGCGCATGCCGCTCGACATCGCTGAAACCCAGCACCTTGACGAAGACCCTCTGCATCTGCTCCTCGGCTTTTCGCCGCGGATTATGGCCGCTACCCGCCGGCGGGGGAACACCGGACGAGCTCGGGAGCCGCCCGCAGCGGGCCCGCCGCATATGCATATCCGGATAAGCCGCGAAGAAAAAAATCGTTTGCCGGTGCGGGTGCCCCTTCTAGAGTCGCGCCCCATGTACCGCTACACCGAGTTCGACCGCGCCTTCGTGCACGCCCGCGCCGCGCAGTACCGCGACCAGCTCGAGCGCCACCTGGCCGGCGAGCTGGCCGAGGAAGACTTCCGCCCGCTGCGACTGCAGAACGGCTGGTACATCCAGCGCTACGCTCCCATGCTGCGCATCGCCGTGCCGTACGGGGGAATCTCCAGCGCCCAGCTGCGCGTGCTGGCGCGGATCGCGCGCGAGTTCGACCAGCCCGACCCCGAGCTGCTGCGGCATGCGCAGGCGCAGCAGCTGGCGCTGGGCGAGGTGCCGGTGCCCGGCGGCACGCCGGTGGCAAGCCGCCTGAAGTTCGGCTACGGCCACTTCACCACCCGAACCAACGTGCAGTTCAACTGGGTTCCGCTGGTGCGCAGCGCCGATGTCATGGAGCTGCTGGCCAGCGTGGACATGCACGGCATCCAGACCAGCGGCAACTGCGTGCGCAACATCACCGCCGATGCGCTGGCCGGCATCGCGCCCGACGAGATCGCCGATCCGCGACCCTTCTGCGAGATCCTGCGCCAGTGGAGCACGCTGCACCCGGAGTTCTCCTTCCTGCCGCGCAAGTTCAAGATCGCGATCAATGGCGCGCACGAGGACCGCGCCGCGCTCGGCTGGTACGACATCGGCCTGCAGCTGCACCGCAACGACGCCGGCGAGCTGGGCTTTCGCGTGCAGGTCGGCGGCGGCATGGGCCGCACGCCGATCATCGGCACGGTGGTGCGCGAGTTCCTGCCCTGGAACCAGCTGCTCAACTATGTCGAGGCGGTGATCCGCGCCTACAACCGCTACGGCCGGCGCGACAACCTCTGGAAGGCGCGCATCAAGATCCTGGTCAAGGCCGAGGGCCAGCGCTACGTAGACGCGGTCGAGGACGAGTTCGCCCGCATCGTGGCGGGCGGCGACGCGCACACGATCACGCAGGCCGAGTACGACCGAGTCGCGTCCTGCTTCGAGGCGCCTTCGGTGCGGCCCACGCTGAAGGACCTGCGCCTGCACGAGATCGTGCGCGCCGACGCCGAAGCCGACCCGGCCTACGACCGCTGGCTGCAGCGCAACGTGCACGGACACCGCGATCCGTCGCTGCGCGCCGTGACCCTGTCGTTCAAGCGGTTGGGCCAGGCGCCGGGCGACGCCAACGCGCAGCAGCTGGAAGCCGCGGCCGAACTGGCCGACCGCTTCTCTTCGGGCGAGGCGCGCGTGACGCACGAGCAGAACCTGCTGCTGCCCTGGGTGCACCAGGACGACCTGCCCGAACTGTGGGCCGCCGCCCGCAAGCTGGGCCTCGCCCGCCCCAACATCGGCCTGCTCACCGACATGATCGCCTGCCCCGGCGGCGACTTCTGCTCGCTGGCCAATGCTCGCTCGCTGCCGATCGCCGAGGCCATCACGCAGCGCTACCAGGACCTGGACGAAGAGCACGACCTGGGCGAGATCGACCTGAACATCTCCGGCTGCATCAACTCCTGCGGCCACCACCACGCCGGCCACATCGGCATCCTGGGCGTCGACAAGGACGGGCGCGAGTGGTACCAGGTCACGGTCGGCGGCGCCGACGGCTCCAACGTCTCGGGACACGCCACGCCGGGCAAGGTGCTGGGGCCCTCCTTCAGCGCCGCCGAAGTGCCGGAGGTGGTCGAGGCCCTGCTGGACACCTACCGCCGCCAGCGCATCAGCCTGGACGGTCGCACGGAGACCTTCATCGCCACCGTGCGGCGCATCGGCATCGAACCCTTCAAGGCCGCTGCCAATGCCGCGCGCTTGCCCGAGAAGGAGATGGCATGACCCGGCGCACCCTCAGGATCCTGACCGCAAGCGAGTACGCCGAGTTGGGCACGGAGCTGAACGTGCTGCGTCTCGCCAACGACCGCGACGTGGACGACGTCGCATTCGACAGCGCGCAGGTGATCGAACTGGATTTCCCGAAGTTCACCGACGGGCGCGCCTACAGCCAGGCCTGGGCGCTGCGGCGGCGCGGCTTCGTCGGCGACATCCGTGCGATCGGCGCGGTGCTGATCGACCAGTTGCTGCTGATGCAACGCACCGGCTTCTCCAGTGCGGTCCTGCGCGCCGACCAGGACCCGGCGCACGCGCAGCGCCAGTTCGATCGCTTCGCGGCTTTCTATCAGGGCGATGCCACCGGCGGCCAACCGCGCTTGCGGAGCGCGGCCTGATGCGCGCGACCGAACTGCACGCGCGGCCTTCGCCCGGCTACGAGGCCAAGCTGGCGCAGGTCCGGTCGCTGCTGCTGCAGGCGGCAGCCGGGCACGCCCCGCTGAAGCAGGCCAGCAGCTTGGGCGCCGAGGACATGGTGATCACCCACCTGGTCCAGCAACTGGAGCTGGACATTCCGGTGTTCGTGCTCGACACCGGCTTGCTGCACCCCGAAACGCTGCAACTGGTCGAACGGCTGAAGGCGCGATTGCGCGCACCCGTTCAGGTGTATCGGCCGAACGAAGCATCGGTGCTGCAGTTCGTCGGCCGCGAAGGCGCCGACGCGATGTATCGCAGCGTCGAGCTCCGCAAGGCCTGCTGCCACATCCGCAAGGTGGAGCCCCTGGAGCGCGCGCTGGAAGGCCAGCGAGCCTGGATCACCGGCCTGCGGCGCGAGCAATCGGCGGCGCGCGCGGACGTTCCCCTGGTGGACACCAGCGAGCCGCGCACGAAGTTCAACCCGCTGGCCGACTGGACCTGGGGCGACGTCTGGCACTGCATCGCGACCGAGGGCATCGAGTACCACCCGCTGCACGACGACTTCTATCCCAGCATCGGCTGCGCGCCCTGCACGCGCGCAATCAGCCTGGGCGAAGACTTCCGCGCGGGTCGGTGGTGGTGGGAGCAGGAGTCCGCGAAGGAGTGCGGCTTGCATGTGAAGACGAGCGAAGGAGTGAGCGCATGAACGCCCGAGTGGCCCCGCACCTGCTTGCCCGGCTGGGCAACCGCCACCTCGACGCGCTGGAGGAAGAGGCGATCTTCGTGCTGCGCGAGGTCGCCGGCGCCTTCGAGCGGCCGGCGCTGCTGTTCTCCGGCGGCAAGGACTCGCTGGTGCTGCTGCGCTGCGCCGAGAAGGCCTTCGGCGCCGGGCGGCTGCCCTACCCGCTGCTGATGATAGACACCGGGCACAACTTCAGCGAGGTCACGCAGTTCCGCGACCGCCGCGCCGCGGAACTGGGCGCCGAGCTGCTCGTGCGAAGCGTGGAGGACTCGATCCGGCGCGGCACGGTGCGCCTGGCCCGCCCGGACGAGCCGCGCAACCCGCACCAGTCGGTGACGCTGCTGGAGGCGGTGGAGGAGTTCCGCTTCGACGCCCTCATTGGCGGTGCCCGCCGCGACGAGGAGAAGGCCCGCGCCAAGGAGCGCGTGTTCTCCCACCGCGACGGCTTCGGCCAGTGGCAGCCCAAGAGCCAGCGGCCGGAGCTGTGGACGCTGTTCAACACCCGGCTGCACCCCGGCGAGCACTTCCGCGTGTTCCCGATTTCCAACTGGACCGAGCTGGACGTGTGGCAGTACATCGAGCGCGAGGGCATCGATCTGCCGTCGATCTATTACGCACACGAGCGCGCCGTGGTCGAACGCAAGGGCCTGCTCGTGCCCATCACCGAACTGACGCCGCCGCGCGAAGGCGAGACGGTGGCCAGCCGCACGGTGCGCTTCCGCACCGTGGGCGACATCACCTGCACCTGCCCGGTGGCCAGCACTGCGGCGAATGCCGCTGAAGTAGTGGCCGAAACTCTCGCCGTCGAGGTGAGCGAACGCGGCGCCACCCGCATGGACGACAAGACCTCGGATGCGTCGATGGAGCGGCGCAAGAAGGAAGGGTATTTCTGATGGATGCAGGCTCCAACGCGGAAGCACTGGATTCCCGCCGTCGCGGGAATGACCAGGAAAGTGGCCGCGGCAATGACGAATCGCACGCCGCCCCGCTGCGCTTCATCACCGCCGGCTCGGTCGACGACGGCAAGAGCACGCTGATCGGGCGGCTGCTGGTGGACGGCAAGGCCGTGCTGCAGGACCAGCTGGCCGGCGTGCAGCGTGCCGGCGCCACCGACCTGGCCCTGCTCACCGACGGGTTGCAGGCCGAACGCGAGCAAGGCATCACCATCGACGTGGCCTGGCGCTACTTCGCCACGCCGGCGCGCAAGTTCATCATCGGCGACGCGCCCGGCCACGAGCAGTACACGCGCAACATGGTCACCGCCGCATCGGCGGCCGACGCCGCCGTGGTGCTGGTCGATGCCACCAAGCTGGCCTGGCAGGCGGGCGAGCCGCCCCTGCTGCCGCAGACGCACCGCCACGCCCTGCTGGCCCACCTGTTGCGGGTGCCGTCGATCGTCTTTGCCGTGAACAAGCTCGATGCGGTGCAGGATCCCTCGCTGGCCTTGCGCCGCATCGAGGCCGCGCTGGGCCGATTCGCACGGGCGGCTGGATTGCGCGCCTGCGCCGTGGTGCCGATTTCCGCCCTGCACGGCCACAATGTCGTCCATCCCAAGCCGAGCTGGTGCGGCTACCACGGTCCCTCGCTGCTCGAGTGCCTGGAGAGCTTGCCCGTGGCAGCAGCGGAAGCGGACCAGCCCTTCTCGTTTCCCGTTCAATGGGTCGAGAAGGCGCCCGACGGCAGCGACACCCGCCAGGGCCGCCGCGTCTTCTGGGGCCGGGTGGCCACCGGCCGGGTGCGCCCGGGTCAAGCCGTCCAGGTCATGCCCTCCGGTCATGTAGCCAAGGTGGCGCAGGTCCTCGACGGGGTTCGCCGGGCCGGCGAAGTGGCAGCCGGCCACAGTGCCGGCCTGGTGCTGGACCGCGAAGTCGACGTTTCCCGCGGCGACTGGCTGCTCGGCCCCGAAGCGCCCGAGCCGGTGCGCGAGGTGTCCGGCACCGTCGCCTGGCTCGACGACGAGCCCCTGCCCGCCGGCCGCGTGTACTGGGCCTTGCACGGCCACCGATGGGTCAAGGCCCGCGTGCAGCGCATCGTGCACCGCCTGGACATCCACACCCTGCAGCCGCGGCCGGCCAGCCAACTGGAGTCCAATGCGATCGGCCGGATCGAGCTGGCCTTGCAGGAACCGCTGGCGGTGCGCCCCTATGCGCAGGCACGGAGCCCGGGGTCGCTGGTGCTGGTCGACACCGCCACCCACCGCACCGCGGGAGCGCTGCTGGTCGATTGAGCAACGTCAAAGTACCCACTGCGGCTCTGCGGCACCATGCCCTTGAGCCCGTCCGGCCCCGGGCCGGCCGTTAAAATTCGGGGTTTTCCCCAGCGATGACCGCAAGCCAATGACCCACGTCGTCACCGAACAATGTATCCGCTGCAAGTACACCGACTGCGTGGATGTCTGCCCCGTGGACTGCTTCCGCGAAGGGCCCAACATGCTGGTGATCGACCCGGACGAGTGCATCGACTGCGCGGTCTGCATCCCCGAGTGCCCGGTCAACGCCATCTACGCCGAAGAGGACGTCCCGGCCGACCAGGTGTCCTTCATCAAGCTCAACGCCGAACTGGCCCCCGCCTGGAAGAGCATCACCAAACGCAAGCCCGCGCTGGACGATGCCGAGGAATGGAAGGACAAGCCGGGCAAGCTCCCCGAGCTGGTCCGCTAGAACAACGCCCACCCCG
>JAKFEA010000229.1:0-2335 GCA_036675905.1 Acidovorax sp.
CAACTTCGACATGCCGCGCTCGGGCGACGAGTACGTGCACCGCATCGGCCGCACCGGCCGGGCCGGCGGCGAAGGCCTGGCGATCTCGCTGATCTGCCACAACGACTGGAACCTGATGTCGAGCATCGAGCGCTACCTCAAGCAGCGTTTCGAGCGGCGCACCATCAAGGAACTGAAAGGCACCTACCAGGGCCCGAAGAACCTCAAGGCGTCCGGCAAAGCCGCTGGCACCAAGAAGAAAAAGACCGAGGCCAAGAGCGCCAAGAAGGGCGCGGCGAAGAAGCCAGTCGCCAAGACGCCGAGCAAGCGCAACACGGTGAACAGGCCGAAGAGCGATGCCCCGGTACTGGTCAGCCAGGACGGCCTGGCGCCGCTGAAGCGGCGCAAGCCCGCGGCGGAGTGACCCTGTAGCCCGGATTGCATCCGGGCTACGGCACTACTTCGGCACGATCAGGATCTTGCCGGCGCGCTCGCCACTGGCGGCTGCGGCCACCGCTTCCTTGATCTGGCTGAGGTCGTAGGTGGCGGCCACGCGGGTGTGCAGTTTGCCGCTGGCGATCAACTGGGTCAGCTCGCCGAACAGCTGCATCTGCTCGGCCGGGGTGGCTTTCTGGAACCATTTGGCCAGCCAGAAGCCGCGCAGGGTCACGTCGCGGAACACGAAGGAGGCGGGCGCCACCTGGCATGGCTGGCGGCTCATCATCCCGTAATTGACCAGCACGCCGCCCTCGCAGAGGCAGGCTGCCAGATGATCGGTGGCTTCGCCGCCGACCGCATCGATGCCCAGGCGCACCTCGGCGCCGCCGGTGGCGGCCCGCACGCGCTTGGCTAGATCAGGGCCGTCCACCAGCACCACATCGCCGCCTTCGGCCGCGACGGCGGCCGCCGCCGATTCGCGGCGCACTACGTTGAGGGTCTTGAAACCGCGCAGCTTGGCCAGCTGGATCAGGTAGCTGCCGACGCCCGAGTTGGCGGCGTTCTGGATCACCCAGTCGCCCGGCTTGAGGTCGACGAACCGGCTGAGCAGCAGGGAGGCGGTCGGCGGGTTGACGGTCAGCATCGCCAGTTGCAGCGGGTCGGCTTCCGGCAGCGCGATCAGTTTGTTCGCCGGCGCATTCAGGTGGCTGACCCAGGTGCCGCCGCCGACCGGCAGCAGCACCAGTTGGCCGACCTTCAGGTTGGTGACCTGCGGCCCCAGTTCCTCGACGCGGCCGACGCCCTCGTTGCCGCCGATCGCCGGCAGCGGCGGCAGCATGCCGTACTCGCCGGTCAGGGTGAGCTCGTCGGAGGGGTTGATCGGCGCGGCCAGCACCTTGACCCGCACCTGGCCGGCGGCGGGCGGCGGCAACTGCAAGTCGACGGCGGCGATCACATCCTGCGGCACCGGGCCGCGTTGCTGGTATTCGGCTTTGAGCATGGGGCTTCTCCGGGGGGGGGGGCGCTGAGTGGGTGGCGATCAGTCTAGACCGGAGCGGCGGTGGCGCGATTGATCGCGTGGTATCGCGCCTGTTGATAGGGCGTTGCACAGAATTTGCCTGCCAATTCGGTTCTGCGGCCGGCTATGCTGCGCCCAGGGTGGATAGAGGTACTGGCATGCGCTGGTTGTGGGGAGTGGGGCTGTTCTGGCTCAGTCTGCTGGCTGCGGCGGAGCCGTTGCGCCTGGGCTTTGGCACGCACAAGCCGCCTTATGTGTTCGAGGGCGAAGCCAGGGGCCTGGAGTACGAGATCGTGCTTGCCGCCGCGCACCAGGCGGGGTTCGGGGTGCGGGTCCACTATGCACCGATGGAGCGCCTGCACCTGATGCTGCGCCGAGGCGAACTCGACGCTATCGCCACCACCAACGAGCACAGCGGTGTCACGGCGTTCTACTCCGAGCCGTATATCCTCTACCGGAATGTGGCGCTGGCGTTGCGCGCGCGGAACTACCGCATCGAGCGGATTGCCGATCTCGGCCGTTACTCGGTGAGCGCCTTCCAGCGTGCGCGCTTCCTGCTCGGGAGCGAGTTCCAGCGCATGGCCGAGGCCAACCCGCGCTACCGCGAGGAGGCGCAGCAGATCGCGCGCAACCGCCTGCTGTACAGCGGACGGGTCGACGTGGTGGTGGCCGACATGCGCATCCTGCGCTATCTCAACCGCGAGGTGTACGATCAGGTCGATGTTGGCCAGCCGCTTGCCGAGTATCCGCTGTTTCCGCCGACGCCCTATCAGGTTGGATTCCGCCAACAGGCCCAGCGTGATCGCTTCGACAGCGGGCTCGCGGCCATCCGGGCGAGCGGCGAGTACCGCGCTATCGAGCGCAAATACGCCATGTACTGACCCGGGCCCCATGGCGCTG
>JAKFEA010000230.1:0-5734 GCA_036675905.1 Acidovorax sp.
TCGGCGGTGCACGGCGCGGCCACCATGCGGTCGACCACTTCCTTCTGCAGCATGAAGTGCTGATCCTCCACCGCGTCCACATGGGACAGCAGGTGGAAGAGGATGGGGGTCGAGATGTTGTAGGGCAGGTTGCCGACGACCCGCAGCCTCGTGGCGCCCAACCGGGTCGCCAGCGCGCGGAAGTCCACCTGCAGGACGTCGCTCTCGATCACGTCCAGCTGCGGGTGCTGGCGCAGCCGGGCGGCCAGATCGCGATCGAGTTCGATGACCGCCAGCCGGCCCAGCCGCTCGACCAGGGGTTGCGTCAGCGCGGCCAGGCCGGGGCCGATCTCCACCATGGCCTGCCCCGGCCTGGGCGCGATCGCCCGCACGATCGCGTCGACCACCGACAGGTCGGCCAGGAAGTGCTGGCCGAAGCGCTTGCGGGGCCGGTGCGTGCGGTCCAAGGCTCAGGTCGGCGGTTCGCGCAGGTCGACGTAGGCGCGGCCGCGCACCTCCTGGGCCCACTGCGCGTAGGCCTCGTCCAGCTTCTTCTCGCGCACGACATTGCGCGCGATCTCGCGCTGCTCGCGCTCGGTCAGCTTCGCCACGCGGCGTTCCATGAGCTGCACCAGGTGCACGCCGAAACGCGACACCAGCGGATCGGCGATCTGCCCGGGGGAGAGACTGTCGATCACCTGCTCGAACTCGGGGACGAACATGCCGGGGTTGGACCAGCCGAGGTCGCCGCCGCGCTGGGCGCTGGCGTCCTGCGAGAACTCGCGCGCCAGCTGCGCGAAGTCGGCCTGGCCCGCCTGGATCCGGCGCTTGAAATCGGCCAGCTTCTCGCGCGCCTGGGCCTCGGTCAGTTGCGGCCCGGGCCGCAGCAGGATGTGCCGGGCATGGTTCTGGGTGACGGTGGCACCGGGCATGCCGGCCTTGCGCCGGTCCAGCACCTTGAGCACGTGGAAGCCGGCACCCGAGCGCAGCACTTCGCTGACGCCGCCTTGCGGCAGCGATTGCACGGCCTCGACGAACAGCGTCGGGTAGCGCTCGGCGCTGCGCAGCCCCATCTGGCCGCCCTCGGCCGCGCCGGGCGCGTCGGAGAACTCCCGCGCCAGCCTGGCGAAGTCCTCGCCGGCGCGGGCGCGCTCCTGGGCGCGCCGCGCCTTGGCCTGCGCTTCGCGCAGCTGCTGCTCGCCGGCGTTCTCCGGCAACGCCACCAGGATGTGGCCCAGGTTCAGCTCGACCGGAGTGGCGGCATTGCCGGCCTGCTCGCGCAGGAACTGGTCGATGTCCTGCTCGGTAACCTTGACGCGCTGCTCGACCTCGCGCTCGCGCAGCCGCGACAGCAGCAGCTGGTTGCGCAGGTCCTCGCGGAAGGCGGCGGTGTCGACGCCCTCGGTGGCCAAGCGGCGGTGCAGCTGCGCCACGTCCATGCTGTTCTGGCGGGCGAAGTTCTGCTCGGCCTGGTCCACCATGGCGTCGCTGACCCGGATGCCGCTCTCGCGCGCGTACTGCAGCTGCGCCTTCTCGCTGATCAGGCGCTCCAGCACCAGCCTGGCGAGCTCCTGGCGCGGCGGCATGGCGGCGCCCTCCTGGGCCAGCTGCTGCTCGAAGCGCAGCAGGCGGGTGCGCACCTCGTTGTTGGTGATCGGCTCGGAGTTGACCACCGCCACGATGTAATCGGCCGGACGCGGGCCGGCCGGCGCGCGGGTGGCCGCGGCGCCGCCGATCTGGGGCGTCACGCGCAACTGCGCGGCGGCGGGCAGGGACAGCGCGGCGGCGCTGGCCAGCACGAGGACAAGGGCGCGGAGGGTCATGGCGGCGATGGTTCTCACTCGTAATTGGTGAAGCGGCTGGGCGGCACCGCGAGAGTGCGGTCGCGCAGAAGCTGGTAGCGAGGAATATTCTGGCGCAGCGTACCGAGGGCGTTCGTGCCGAGCCGGCTGAAGCCGACGAATTCGAGCTGGAACAGGATGCGCTTGCTGGAGCTGTTGAGGCCGCTCTGCAGCCGCTCCAGCACGACGCGGCCGATCCAGCAGCAGGCGTCGTACTCCAGGCCGACCACGGTGTCGACGACGCGCCGGTCCTTCAGGCTGAAGTTCAGCCGGCCGACCGTGTACCAGCGACCGCCGCCCTGCCCGCGGCCGGGCCCCAGGTCCCGCCCGCGGTCGCCCCACAGGTCATTCAGCGGCCATTGCCAGCCGATGTCGATCTGCTCGGACTGGCCACGCTGCAGCCGGTAGGCGGCGCTGACGACCCGGTAAGTGCTGGGGTTGTAGCGGCCGCCCAGCGTCACGCGCTCGGAGCGGCGGGTCTTCGGGTTGTACTGGACCGTGGTGTCCAGCATCCATTTGGGATCCCAATTGAGGGTGGCGCCGAACAGGATGTCCGACAGCCGCTCGCTGACCGGCGTGCCGCCGGGCAGTGTGACCCGCTGGTCCCTGAAGCGCAGCCGCTGGGCGACGCTGAACTTGGCGTTCTCGGCGCCCGTGTCGGGGTCGATCAGGCGAGTGGTCGCGCCCACGGTGAGCAGGTTGTTGTCGGCGATGCGGTCGTGGCCGCCGAACGCGTTCTCGGTGTAGATGGTCGCGAAGTTGAAGTCGTTGAAGCCCGAGTCGTAGTTGGGCAGCCTCGACTGGTCGCGGAACGGCGTGTACACGTAGAAGGCGCGCGGCTCCAGTGTCTGCAGGAAGCGCCGACCGAACCAATGGGTCGGTCGCTCGAACACCAGCCCGCTGTCCACGCTGAAGATCGGCAGCGTGCGGTCCGCGCTGCGGCCACCGCTGGCCAGCGGCGCATCGAAGCTGTACTGCGTGCTGTGCAACTGCATGCGCGGAGTCAGGAACCAGCCCGGCGCCTGCCAGGGGCGTTCGATCAGCCCCAGCAGGTAGCTGCGCTGCGCATTGGGTTGGCCGGTCAGCCGCGATACCGACTGGAAGCGGGTGGTGTTCGCCTCGACCCAGCCCTCCAGCCCCAGCGGCAGGTCCTGCCGCGTGTAGCGAGCCAGCAGCTGCGGCACCTGGTCATACGGCGGAGTGATCGGCGCGGTGACGTCCTGCAGCGTCTGCCACTTCAGCGCCCGGGCCGACATGTACAGGCGGCTGTCATCGCTGGTCCACTGCAGCAACGCGTCGCTGGCCAGCAGGCGCTGCGTCAACGAGCCCGTGGAGCGCGAGAAGTCGCGCCAGTAGTCGTCGTCGCTGACCCGGTTGAGATTGAGGTAGACGGAGGTGCTGCCGCCCAACCCGAGTCCGATTGGCACCGTGCTGTCGTGGCGCAGCCGGTAGCCCCAGCGCATGCGGTCGCGCAGCTGGTCGCTGGGCATCAGGTTGGCCTGCAACTCGCCGCTGTAGCGCGCTTCCAGGTAGCGGAACTCGGCACCGAGGTCGATGCCGCGCTTGGTCATGAGCGTCGGGGAGAACGTCGCGTCGCGGTTGGGAGCGATGTTCCAGTAGTACGGCTGCCGGTATTCGATGCCGTTGATGTTGTCCACGCCGATCAGCGGCGGCAGGAAGCCCGACTTGCGCTTGTCCGACAGCGGAAAGCTCAGTTGCGGGATCGGCAGGATCGGCAGCTGGTGGAAGGACAGCAGGGCGTCGGTTGCATAGCCGACTTCCTCTTCCTGGTCGATGCGGATGTTGCCCGCGGTCAGCAGCCACGCGGGCATCCAGCCGGGGTAGTCCTCGCGCTGGCACGTGGTGTAGGTGGCGTCGCGGATGACGGAGCGCTTGTCGTCCAGGAAGTCCACCCGCGCCGCCTGCCCGTAGGCGTCGTTGCGCAGCAGCCGGTAGTCCGGCTGGGTGAAGAAGCCCTCGAACGCGTCCACCTTCAGCTCGAGGTAGGGCCCCTCGAACACGTTGCCGGCGCGGTTGATGCGCACGTTGCCGCGCGCCTTGGCCAGGTCGTCCGGTTGCCAGTACTCGAGCCGGTCGGCCTTGATCACCGTGTCGCCGCGGCGCAGTTCGGCGTGGCCTTCGACCGTGGTGTCCAGGTCGGGGCGGCCTTCGACGCGGTCGCCGAACACGAAGGTCGGCAGCTGCCGGCGGACCTGCTCCGGAATGTCCTCGCGCAGCATGGGCGAGGGCTCGAGCTGGATCGGCGCCGCCGGCTGCGCCCAGGCCGCGGCGCCGTGCAGGAGGCCGAAGGCAGCCAGCGCGAGCGGTGCGAGCCTGAAGTTCGTGCGCGGAATCCGGTGGTTCAAGGCGTGTCTGCGATCGAGCGAAAACCGCGCAGCAACCGCAGGGCCGGGCGCAGGGGCATTTGTAGAATGGATTATCCATGAGCGACTCCCTTTCTTCCCCGGCGCCGGGTGCCGGCGCGACCGCCGCCGTGCACTGGGACGACGCCCATCGCGAGCAGGCGTTCCGGGCGTGGCTGGCAGCGATTGCCCCCACGCACGGCCTCGACGCCTCGACGCTGCGCCCGGCCTCGGCCGACGCCAGTTTCCGCCGCTACCTGCGCGTCGACGGCCAGGGCGGCAGCCGCATCGTGATGGACGCGCCACCCGGCAAGGAGGACTGCAAGCCTTTCGTGCAGGTGGCGCGGCTGATGGCCGAAGCCGGCCTGCACGTCCCGCGCGTGCTGGCTTGGGACGAGCCGCAAGGCTTCATGCTTTTGGACGATCTGGGCCGGCGCACGCTGATCGAGGTGCTGGACCCGCAGCAGCCCGACGCCGCCCGGCCCTGGTTCCTGCAGGCGATCGACGCGCTCATCGCCTGGCAACTGGCCTCGAAGCCCGGCGTGCTGCCGGCCTATGACGAGGCGCTGCTGTCGCGCGAGCTGGCCCTGTTCCCCGATTGGTACCTGGCACGCCACCGCGGCGTCTCGGTGGAGGGCCAGCTGCACGAGACACTGGCCCAGGCCTTCGCGCTGATCGTTCGCCAGAACCTGGCTTCGCCCGCGGTGTACGTGCACCGCGACTTCATGCCGCGCAACCTGATGCTGCCGCAGGCCGAAGGCGAGCAGCGCCTGGGCGTTCTCGACTTCCAGGATGCGGTGCACGGCCCGATCACCTACGACATCGCCAGCCTGATGCGCGATGCCTTCCTCAGCTGGGACGAGGAGTTCGTGCTGGACATCACGGTGCGCTACTGGGAGAAGGCGCACAAGGCCGGCCTGCCGGTCGGCGGCGACTTCGGCGAGTTCTACCGCGCGGTGGAGTGGATGGGCCTGCAGCGGCACCTGAAGGTCGCCGGCATCTTCGCGCGGCTGACGCTGCGCGATGGCAAGCCCAGGTACCTGGCCGACGCGCCGCGCTTCATCGGCTACATCCGCGCCACTGCCGCCCGCTACCGCGAGTTGGCCCCGCTGCTGCGGCTGGTCGACCAGGTCGAGGGCACCGACGCTGCCAGCGGCTACGCCTTCGGCCGGATTTGAAACCCCGCTCCATGCCGCGCCTGCACTGCCCCGGGCCGCTGCGCGAGGGCGCCTCGCTGGCGCTGCCGCCCGCCGCGGCCCGCCACGTGCAGGTGCTGCGGCTGCAGCCAGGCGACCCCGTCACGCTGTTCGATGGGACCGGGGGCGAGTGGGACGCGCGAATCGAGCGCATGGGCCGCAGCGACGTCCAGGTGGTCGTCGGCGGCCACCACGCAATCGAGCGCGAGCCCGCCGCCGCCGTCCACCTGGCGGTCGGCGTGCCGGCCAACGAACGCATGGACTGGCTGGTGGAAAAAGCCTCCGAGCTGGGCGCGGCCAGCCTGCAACCGCTGGTGACCGAGCGCAGCGTGCTGCGCCTGTCGGGCGAGCGCGC